>CAYGWJ010000026.1:0-13362 GCA_964353405.1 uncultured Anaerolineae bacterium | reverse complement strand
CTGATCGGCGCGCGGTGGCTGGACGCGCTGGCGCCCGGCGCAGCGCTGCTGCTGGCGGCTGTGTCGCTGGCGCATCGGTTTTCCGGCGATGCGTACGGCACTCCTTCGACATTGCCGTGGGCCATCATGCTGTGGGATACCGAGCGTCACCCGGTTCAAATCTACGAGATGCTGGCGGCGCTCGCGACCCTGGTCGTGTTGCTCGTAGCACTGCGACGGCAACAGACTCCTGGCACGGCCACGTTGCTTTTCCTGGCGTTGTATTCCGGCCAGCGCGTGTTCCTGGAAGCCTTTCGCGCGGAAAGCTTGTTGCTGCCCGGCGGATGGCGTGTGGCGCAGGTGGTCGGGTTGGTGGTGTTGGGCGCGGCGCTCATTGCTTTGGCGGGGCGTTCCGAAAAAGAAAGCGTATAGGCCCATGCTTTGGGCCTGAGGGCAAATCAAACAACGGAGGATGGCGATGGCAGAACACACAACAGAGTTGCGCGAGGGGCATCCTCGCACGACGGTCAAGTTGGAGCCGGGCGAGCGGGTGGCGCTGTGCCGCTGCTTTGGATCGGCCAAGTTCCCGTTCTGCGATGGCACGCATCGGGGGATCGAAGGCAAAGGGCCCGCCATCGTAGAAGTATCACCGCTAAAGCCAGCCCAATAATTGTCGCTGCAACACTCTGGCCACGGTCCAGGCGAACAAAAGGTTCGCACGCCTTGGCCGGGGTGCAGTCAGGATCAGATGTGAGCCAGATCGCCGTGACAAATCAAGCTCAGCGCCGTGCATCACGCGCTCAACGCGCGGTGCTGTGGTTCTCACAGCACTGGCTGGCCGCGTTCAACATCGCTTGGGGCATCTTTGTGATCTTGCCCTGGTTCGCGCCGATGCTGATGCGAGCCGGGTTGACCGGTCCGGCCAAGGGCATTTACTTTGCCTACAGCTTTGTCTGCCATCAACTGCCGGAGCGGTCATACTTTTTGTTTGGCTCGCAGGCCACATATCCACTGGCCGATATCCATCGCGTGTGGCCTGGCGCCAACAATCCGCTCACGCTGCGCCAGTTCATCGGCACGGCCGAGATGGGCTACAAGGTCGCGTGGTCGGATCGGATGGTATCGCTTTATACGGGAGTGTGGATCGGCTCGCTGATGTTTGCGCTGGTGCGGCGCAGGCTCAAGCCGATCTCGCTCCTGACCTATGCACTCCTCGCTCTGCCCATGGCGATTGACGGGACGAGCCACCTCATCAGCGACCTGTGGGGAATCGGCCAGGGCTTTCGCGATTCGAACGAGTGGCTGGCGGCGCTGACCCGGCATACTCTGCCGGCGTGGTTCTATGCCGGTGACGCGCTCGGCTCGTTCAACTCGTGGCTGCGCCTGCTGACAGGCCTGCTGTTTGGCCTTGGCACGGCGTGGCTTTTGCTGCCCTATCTCGAACGATCCCTGGCGCAGGTGCGTGAAGAATTGGAACGCAAGCTGACTTGATACGAATGAAAAAGGTTTTCATCCTGGGGCCCGCGAAGCGGTCCTCCGTCCTGAATGTCAGCCAACTGTCCGCCTGAATTCTCCGTACGTAGTTGATTCCCCTGCCAACGTGTGATAGAATCAGTGTCGGAATCGTTTGCCTAAAGTTGACGGGCCGTCGAGGCCTGCCCCACACCCTGGCTGGCGACAACGGAGGGTAACGTGCAATCTTTTGCTGAACTGTGGACGTTTGCCACTGCCTGGTACAACCTGCCGTTCACGTTGGCGCTCCTGGCTTTCCTCGGCCTTTCCGCCGTGCAATTTATCGGCCTGGAACAAGACCATGACGCCGCTGCTGATGCCGATGCTCATGTTGACCTCGACCACGATGTGAGCGTGGATCACGACCTCGACGTTGACCACGACCTGGCGATAGATCACGATGTGTCGGTGGATCACGACTTGGCCGTGGAGCATGACGCCGATCTCGGCCACGACCTCGACCACGATCTGGATCATGATGTTGACCACGACGTGGCGCACGATGCTGGAGGCGCGCCTGCCTGGGCCGGGGCGCTGCACTTTTTGGGCGTAGGGCAGGCGCCGCTCACGATGGTCCTGCTGGTGTTGCTCGGCGGGTTTGGCATCCTGGGATGGATTGCCAATGCGTCGGTGCTGGGCATCATGCCCAAGTATCCGGCCTGGGTGCTGGCGGTTGTTCTGCTGCTCGACTTGTTCGTAGCCGCGTGGTTCACTTCGCGCGTGGCGGTATTCATCGGTCGAGCGGTGCCGGCCTTTTCCAGCACCGCCACTTCGGTCAAGCGATTGGTGAGCCGGCGGGGTCACGTGGTTAGCCCGCAGGTGGACGAGAAATACGGCCAGGTCAAAGTGCGCGATCCGGGTGGCACGCTCATCACAGTCTTCGCCGTCGTTGACCCTGGCAAGCCGCCCATCCCGCGCGACACGAAAGTGATCCTGGTCGAGTACGACGAAGCAAAGAAGGTGTTTATCGCCGTGCCGTCGGATTTGTAAAACGTAATGCGTGAAACGTGATGCGTAAGTCGGATTTGTAAAACGTAATGCGTGAAACGTGATGCGTAAGTCGGATTTGTATCATGTGGCAAGTTTTGGCGTCAGCTTGACGTTGGTATGGCTCGCGACAACCGAGGACTTGGCCGCGCTGGAAGAGCCAATCCGGCGCATTGTGTCGGAAGCCAGATAGCGAAGAAAATGTTTATTGTTGCGTCGCTGCATTGAGCGCCGTCAAGCTCATCAAGATGGGATCGAGAGTGCTCAGTTCCGAGTCGAAATCTAACGGGAAAGTAACACACCCAGGCGTGTCCAATACGAAATACATATTCGGATGTGCAACACTGGCTCTCATCACGTTTTACGTATCACGTATCACGTATCACGTTTCACGTATCACGTATTACGTATCACGTTTCACGTAAGGAGGCAACCATGGATCCCATCATACTGACTGGTACTATTGTTTGTCTTGTCGGCATCGCCATCCTGGTGTTCTTTGCGATGATCGCCAGGTCCTACGTCAAAGCGCCCGCGAACCGCGCCTTTGTCCGCACGGGCGGCTTTTTCCGCAAGCCCGATGCGCCGCCCAAAGTGGTGATGAACGGCGGCTCGTGGGTGTTTGGTTTCATTCACGTCATCACGTGGGTGGACCTGGGCACGATGGCTATCGAAATCGAGCGCACCGAGCAAAACGCGCTGTTAACCCGCGACCCGCAATACGCCGACATCAAGGCCATCTTTTACATCAAGGTTGCCCCGACGATAGAAGGCATCATTGACGCGGCGCGCACCATTGGCATGAAGGCCGTAGACGCCAACGCCGTCAAGACGTTGGTGGAGGCCAAGCTCGACGGCGCGCTGCGCGATGTGGCCGCCACGTTCACCTTGATGAGCCTGCACCAGGAGCGCGAAAAGTTCATCATGGAAGTCCAGAACCGCGTCAAGAGCGATTTGGAAGAAAACGGCCTGGTGCTGGAAAGCGTGAGCATCCTCACGCTCAAGGCCGCGCGGCAGGGCAGCTTTGGCACGGATGACGTGTTCGGCGCGCAGGTCGCTCGCGCCAACGCCGAGGTCATCCAGTTCGCGCAGCGCGAGCGCAACGACATCGAGCGCAAGACCGAAGTCGAGATCAAACAGCGCGACATCAACACAGCCAAGCAAAAGCTGGCGCTCGAGCAAGACCTGGCCTTTGCCGCCGCCACGCAGGACCGCGAAGTCCGCACGCGGCAGTCGCTTGAAAAAGCCACGGCGGAAAAGTCCATCTCTGAACAGGAGCAGGCCGGGGAACAGGCGCGCATCGCCAAAGAGCGCGCGGTTCAGTTGTCCAAGATAGAGATGGAGCAGACGCTTCAGGTGCAAGAAGAGCGCAAGAAGCAAGAGACTCAGGTCGCCGAGATCACCCGCAACCAGACGAGCGAAGTGACCGAGCAGTCCAAGCAGATCGCGGTGCTCACCGAGCAGCAGAAACGAGAGGCGGCGGAAAAGGATCGCTTGCTCGTGGCGGCTCAACGCGAGCAGGCTGCGCAAGATGTCAAGACGGTCGAAGAGACGGCCAGGGCCAGGCGCGAGGCGCAAATCCAGGTCATCCAGGCCGAGCGTGATGCGCAGCGCATGATGATTGACCGCAAGAACGCCGTGGAGATCGAAGCATTGAAGAAAGTGCGCGAGGCCGAGGCGCAGGCGACCGCGCTCAAGCAAATCGCCCAGGCCGAGTTCGATGCCGCGCAAAAACAGGCCGAAACCAAGCGCACGCAGGCGCAGGCCGAAAGCGATGCAGAAAAGATGCTGGCCGATGGGGCTCGCGCCCGCGCCAGCGCGACCGGCTTGGCCGAGGCCGAAGTCATGCGCGCCAAGGCTGAAGCGATTCGCCAGCAGGGCCTGGCGGAAGCCGAGGCGACTCGCGCCAAAGGTCTGGCCGAAGCGGAAGCCATCAAGGCCAAAGGCCTGGCCGAGGCCGAAGGTCAAAAGGCCAAGGCCGAAGCGCTGGCCGCGTTCGACAATGTCAGCCAGCAGCTCGAACTGCAGCGCATGCAGCTTGAAGCCCAGGTTCAGGTCGGCGTGGCGCGCGCACAAGCCATCGGCGCGGCGATTGCCAACATGCAGATCAAGCTGTTCGGCACGCCCGGAGCAGCCGATAGCATCCTGCGCCTGATGTCCTTTGCCGAAGGCATGAACGATGTGGTGGGCCAGATGCCGCCGCAGGTCAAGGAACTGGGCAGTCAGTTGCTTGGCAAGGTGATGGGGGATGGCAAGCCGGGCCAGCCCATGACGGTCGAGCAGGCGGCCGCCATGCTGCCGCTCCTCATGTCGCTCGTGGATCGCGCGCTGGACGTGAACCAGCTCAAGAAGGAAACAGTCGCGCAAGTGCTGACGCGGCTCGAAGATAAAGCCGCTGACGCCGACAAGCCGATGGTGGCCCAGGCCCGCGCGATGCTGGCGCTCCTGCCCTTTATGGCCGACATGAACTTTGAGGATATCTATCTGCGCTACGCCGCCGCCAAGTAAAGCTATCCACGAAGGACACTGGGAACACGAAGGTAACTATATTGCTTGACCGCATTACCACATTGCTTCAAGTCAGTTTACAGGACCTGCTGATGGAGTCGGCTGACCCGCAAGAGACAGTGGCGTATTGGCGCGCGGAGATGCAAGCCGGTCTGGCGGATGCCAAAGATGCCGTGGCGAAAGCCATAGCGCAAGAGCGCCAGCTTGAAAAGCATCTCAAGGCCGCGCAATCCTCTGCCGACGAGTGGGACGGCAAGGTGGATGCAGCTTTGCAGGCTTGCGATGATGCGCGAGCGCGTGCTGCGCTCAAGCGCAAACTGACCTACGAGAGTATGGCAAACGATCTGCAGCAAAGGCTCGCTCACCAACATCAAGTGATAGCGGAGATGAAAAAGAGTGTCAGCGCCTTGCAAGCCAAAGCAATTGACCTGACGGGTCTCGCCGGAGGCGGACCTGTCAGGTCCAGGAGCAAGTCGTCGTGACGCACGTTTCGCGCACGCAGCCCGCGCCCGACATGCTTAAAGTGTTCACTGGCGTTTCAGGCCAGCAGATTGTGGACGCCGTGCGCACGCTCATCGAAAAGCGCGGCGAGTTCGAATCCGATGTGATCGAGCGGTTCACGCGCTACCCGATGGAGACACTCGCGGGATTCTTGCTTGGCACGTCGGCGGCGTTTTACCTGGCCGAGCGCGATGTGAACCCCAAGGTCAGGACTTATACAGATGCGCTGTATTACATCAGCACGTGTCTGTCCGTGGGCTATGCCGACGTCTTTGCGCAGACGCAAGCGGGCAAGGCGGTCGCCACGCTCGTGATGACCGTCGGCCCATCGCTGACGGGTGAATTGCTCGACCCGCCGCACAAAGCCGCGTCCGCATCTGCCGTCAACCAGGAGCAGATCATTGAGCGGCTGGACGCGATTCTGCAAGAACTGCGCAAGAGGCCGTAAGACGTAAAACGTGAAACGTGATGTGTGAGAAAGCTAATCACGTTTCACGTTTGACGTTTCAGACCGGTTCAAACCTTGCGGTAAAGTGCCGCAACATCGGCGGTTCGTAGACGATGCGCAGGCCGCGCAAGCTCTCCCGCTTGGCATACACCCGCTTGCACGTCTCCACCACGTAATCGAGATGCGTCTGCGTGTAGACGCGGCGCGGGATCGCCAGTCGCACCAGCTCCAGCGCCGGATACACCATCTGTCCCGTCTCCGGGTCCCGTTCCGCAAACATCACGCTGCCGATCTCAACGCTACGGATGCCGCCCGCGATGTACAGGGCTACACTGAGCGCCTGGGCTGGAAACTCGGCTTGCGGGATGTGCGGCAGGCATCGCCGCGCGTCGAGGTAAATCGCGTGACCGCCGGGCGGCTCTAAAATTGGAACGCCTTCTTCGACCAGGCGGTCGCCTAGATATTGGGTGTGCGCCAGGCGATAAGCCAGATAGGATTCTTCCAGCCCTTCCCACAACCCGCGTGCGATCACTTCAAGGTCGCGACCGGCCAGCCCGCCATAAGTTGGAAAGCCTTCGCGCAAGATCAACTCGTTGCACACGCGCTGGTGCAGATCAGCATCGCGCAGCGCAATGAATCCGCCGATGTTGACGAGAGCATCTTTCTTGGCGCTCATCATGGCGCCATCGGCATACGAAAACATCTCGTTCGCGATTTCGAGCGTAGATTTGTTTTCATACCCCGCCTCGCGCACTTTGATAAAGTAGGTATTTTCGGCGTAACGCGCCGCGTCAATGAATAACGGGATGCCGTGCTGGTGAAGCAGGTCGCTCGTGGCGCGAATGTTACCCATCGAGACGGGCTGGCCACCGCCGGAATTGTTCGTGACGGTGAGCATTCCCATCGGGATATGGTCGCGCCCGACCATCGCGATGAACCGCTCCAGCCGGTCGAGGTCAAGGTCACCCTTGAAAGGCGCGCGCAGCGTGGGGTCAAGACCCAGGTCGGCGACGAGGTTGACGGGCCTGCCCCCGCGCGCTGCGATGTTGGCGTGCGTCGTGTCAAAGTGCATGTTGCTGGGGATTTGCTGGCCCGGCCGGACGGTGACGGTGAACAGGACGTTTTCCGCCGCGCGACCCTGGTGAGCCGGCACGACGTAGGGCATCCCAAAGATGCGCTTGACCGCGTCCTCGAAGCGAAAGAAGGACTTGGCCCCGGCGTAAGACTCGTCGCCCTGCATGAGTGCGCCCCACTGCGCGTCGCTCATCGCCGAAGTGCCGGAATCGGTGAGCAAGTCAACGTAGCAATCCTCCGCGCGGAGCTTGAACAGGTTGTAGCCTGCTTCGGCGATGCATCGCTCGCGCTCCTCGCGCGTGGTCAGCTTGATCGGCTCGACGGCTTTGATGCGGAACGGTTCCTGGGGAAAGGTCGCCATGCTGCCTCCTCCGTGATGCGCGATACGTGGACTCTTGATGTGGAGCTAGACCTCTCGCGCGTCAAGGATGCTGACGACGAGCGGCTTGAGCGTGGCGACGAGTGTGTCCTTGGGCACGTCGTTCACCTTGACCGCCACCAGCAGGTTGGTGGGGTCCTCGCCCAGGAAAGTGCCCAACGCGATGATGTTGCCGCCCTGCTGGGCGATAGCGGTGGTGAGTTTCGCCAGGGTGCCTTTCACGTCAGGAACGAGCATCGTCAGCCGGACACCCTTCTTGCGCGCGCCGAGCAGCTCCAGGAAGAGCTTGAACAGGTCCGTCTCGGTGATGATGCCGACGAGCTGTCCCTCGCGCACCACGGGCAGGCTGCCGATCTTGTGATCGGTCATGATGCGCGCAGCATCTTCCACGGGCGTGTCTTCGGTGACGGTGACGACGTCCTTGATCATCACTTCGCCGACCGTCAGCTTGGAGAGCAGATAGTGCATTTCATAGATGGACAGCGACGTGGCGGGCGAGGGCGAAGCATAGAGCAGGTCTTTTTCGGCTATGATGCCGACGAGCTTGCCGGATTTGTCCAGCACCGGAAAGCGGCGGACGTGGACCTCGCGCATCCGCTTGAGCGCCTCCTCTACGGGCGTATCAGCCTGAATGGTGTACGGATTCTTGCTCATTCGTTCATGGACTAGCATGGGACGCCTCCTGAAAGCAGTGAGATATTTTGCCGTTCGGTTGCCGTTAACTATAGCACGCCGCGGGCGCAACGTCAAAGTTGGCGTGAGGTTTGACAAATCAACTTGGCTATGTTATCCTTCCCCTCGCTCGTGAAGGCGACGTGCAATTTCTCTTGACTCTCTCGCAGAGAGAGTTTTTTTTGCCGGATGGATACTGTAGGGCAAGATGTCATCTTGCCCTACGTCGGGCGTAAGCGATGGATACTGTAGGGCAGGATGTCATCTTGCCCTACGTCGGGCGTAAGCGGATGCGAACGGTCGAATGGCGCGGCGGGCGCGTGGCGATGATTGACCAGCGCGCTTTGCCGCATGAATTAATCGTGGTCGAGTATGCCGACTATCGCCAGGTGGCGGCGGCGATCCGCGACATGGTCGTGCGCGGCGCGCCGGCTATCGGCGTGACGGCGGCGATGGGGCTGGCGCTGGCGGCGCTGCAAAGCTCAGCGGCTGACCGGCTTGCGCTTTTGCTTGACTTGAGCGCGGCAGCACAAGAGTTGCGCACTTGTCGACCGACCGCCGTCAACCTGGGCTGGGCGCTTGACCGGATGCTGCGCCGGGCAACCGATGTGACATTTGACAGTGCCGATTCCATTCGCACAGCCCTGGTGGCCGAAGCGCAGGCGATGGCCGACGAAGACGTGGCCATCAATCGTCGCATAGGCGCAAACGGCGCGGCGCTCATCGGCGATGGCGATACCGTCATCCATCACTGCAACACCGGCGGGCTGGCGGCGGTGGATTATGGCACGGCGCTGGGCGTCATCCGCTGCGCGCACGAGCAGGGCAAGCGCGTCCACGTTTTCGTGGACGAGACCCGCCCGCGCTTGCAGGGCGCCCGGCTCACAGCGTGGGAGCTGCAACAGTGGGGCATCCCGTTCACACTTATCGCCGATGGGGCTGCCGGCCATTTTTTGCGCCAGGGTCGCATCAACCTCGTGTTGTTCGGCGCGGACCGTATTGCACGTAATGGCGACGTGGCGAACAAGGTCGGTTCGTACATGCTGGCGACGGTGGCGCACGAGAATGGTGTGCCGGTCTATTCCGTCGCGCCGACTTCGACGGTAGACCTGTCCTTGCCCGATGGCGACGCTATCCCGATTGAAGAGCGCGACCCCCGCGAGGTGACAGAGATCGGAGGCGTGCGCATTGCCCCGTATGGCATCACCGTGGCAAATCCCGCTTTTGACGTAACGCCGCATGGCTATATCACCGGCATTGTCACCGAAAACGGCATCGCCTATCCGCCGTTCGACGTGAGCCTGCCCCGACGGATGGAACCCCAGTGAGCGAATCGCTGCCGGTGGTTATCCTAGTAGGCGGCCTTGGCACGCGCCTAGGCCCGAATGGCGAAGCGCCGCCCAAGGCGCTCGTCGAGGTGGGCGACAAGCCTATCCTGTGGCACATCATGAAAATCTATGCCGCCTTTGGTCACACGCATTTTGTGCTGACGCTGGGCTATCGCGGCGATCTCATCCGCCGCTATTTGCTCGACTATGACGTGATGAGCCGCGACCTGACTTTTTCGCCAGGCGATGCGTGTGAGTTGACTTTTCATCATCCCGCTGCCGAGCCAGGCTGGCGTGTCACGCTGGCCGACACGGGCCTGCGGACGAACAAGGGCGCGCGCATCCGGCGCGTGGCCGAGTATTTGGGCCAAGGCGCTTTTTTTGTCACCTATGGCGACGGTGTGGGCGATGTGGATATCAACGCGCTGCTGGCGTTTCATCGCAGTCACGGCAAGCTGGCGACCGTCACCGGCGTCCGGCCTTTTTCGCAATACGGTCTGGTGGATGTGACCGACGACGGTCGCGTGACCGGGGTTCACGAAAAGGCACGCCTCGACCATTGGATCAATGCCGGTTTCATGGTACTGGAGCACGGCGCGTTGGACTTTATTAAAGGCGACGACACGCTTGATCTGGAAAAGGAAGTGCTGCCACGCCTGGCCGCCGAAGGTCAATTGATGATGTACCGGCACACTGGCTTCTGGCAGAGCATGGACACCTTCAAGGATGCGCAGGCACTCACCGAGGTGTGGGAGGCATCCGCGGCGTGGAAGGTATGGTGAGATGATCGAGTTGGCGCGCAGGCGAGTGCTGGTGACCGGGGCGACGGGATTCATCGGCTCGCACATGGCGCGGCGGCTGGTGGTCGAAGGCGCCGAGGTCTCGGTATTCATGCGCGCCACGTCCGATCCGTGCCTTTTGGCAGATGTGCTCGACCGCGTGATGGTTCACGAGGTGGACATTTGCGATGAGGTCGGCGTGCGCGAGGCGATGGCACGGATTTGCCCAGACGTGGTGTTTCACCTGGCGGCTATCGGGATGAGCGAGCCCTTCGTCTCACCGCCGGTCGCCGTGCGGGTCAATGTCCAGGGAACGCTGCATCTGCTCGAGGCGGCGCATCAGTGCGGCGTGCAGCGTTTCGTCCACAGCGGGACAGCTTACGAGTACGGTGACGCCGCTAACAAGGATGCAACCAACAAAGAGCTGCTCGACCCGGTCAACACGTATGCAGCGTCCAAAGCGGCGGCGCGAGCTTTTGTTCGATTGTATTCCCGCGTCTACGGTCTGCCCACGGTGAACATGCGACTCTTTGCTGTCTATGGGCCGGGCCAGCCGCCCAAGACGCTGATTTCCAGCGCGGTGTGCGCCGCGCTCGAAGACCGCGATTTTCCGATGACGCCCGGCGAACAAATGCGAGACTTTGTCTTTGTTGGCGACGTGGTCGAGAGTTATTTGCGCGCGGCGGTCAAGCCTGGCGTCGAAGGCGTGAGTATTGACCTGGGCACCGGGCGGGCCTGCAAGATTCGCGAGGTAGTGACCCGGCTGTTCGAGTTCACCGGGTCGCGCGGCAAGCCGCTCGTGGGCGCGTTGGCTTATCGCCCGAGCGAAACGATGAAGCAGGTGGCCGACACGCGCGCAGCGCGTGATCTGTTAGGCTGGCAGGCGACCACCGGACTGGAGGACGGCTTACGCCAGACCATAGACTGGTACCGGCAGGGTTATACGGAAGCCGCGCTTCAATTGCCGGCGGACGTTCGGTTTCCGCACTCGCCTGCGCTTCACGCGGTGCGCCACGACGTGTTCCGCAGACCTTCGACGGTCGATCGCTAGCCGCATGCCCAAGCTCACTATCATTACCTGCGCCTACAATGAGCGCAAGAGCATCATGGCCGTGCTGGAGCGCATCCACGCGGTTGACCTGGGTGCGTGGGACAAGGAAATGATCGTCGTGGACAATTGCTCCACCGACGGCACACGCGAGTTGCTTCAGCAGGTCAAGTGGCCGGAGGCGCGCGTGATTTTTCATCCCCGCAATATGGGCAAGGGGGCTTCGATCCGTACGGGCTTTGCCCAGGCCAGCGGCGATTACGCCGTCGTCCAGGACGCCGATTTCGAGTACGATCCTGAAGAGTTACCCTTGTTCCTCCAAGCCGTGGAAGAAACGGGCGCCGATGCGGTCTTTGGTTCGCGAACGCAGGGCGGGCGCGCGATTTACAAGTACGTACAGAACTATTTGGGTGTGCGCTCGCTCACCTTTATCACAAATCTGTTGTTCGGCGGTCACCTGAGCGATGTGGCGGTTGGCACCAAGCTGCTCAAGCGCGAGGTGTTCAAGGCGCTGGACTTGCGCGGCACCGGTTTTGAGCTGGATTTTGAATTGCCGGCCCTGGTGCTCAAGGCAGGCCGGCGGGTGGTCGAGGTGCCTATCTCTTATCATCCTCGCACGGCAGCCGAAGGCAAAAAGATCAGGCCGCTGGATGGCCTGCGCGCGCTGTGGATTATCCTGAAGGTGAGGTTCCGATGAACGTCGTCGTCACGGGTTCCATCGCCTACGATTACCTGATGACCTTCCCCGGTTATTTCCGGGAGCACATCCTGCCCGATCAAATCGCCAGGTTGTCCGTCAGCTTTTTAGTGGACTCGATGCACAAGCAGCGCGGCGGAGTCGCGCCGAACATTGCCTACAACCTGGCCTTGCTGGGCGAGCATCCCATCCTCATGGCGACCGCCGGGCAGGATTTTGCTGAATACCGCACCTGGCTGGAAGCGTGCGGCGTGGACGTGTCCGCGGTGGTCCAAGTGCCGGACAAGTTCACCGCGTCATTCTTTGTCAGCACCGATCGCGAAAACAACCAGATCGCGTCGTTCTATACCGGAGCGATGGCGGACGCGAGCAAGCTCTCGTTCCGCAATCTGAAAACGCCCATTGACCTGGCGATCATATCGCCTAATGACCCCGAAGCGATGCGCAAGTATCCGCGCGAGTGTCAAGAGCTGGGCATCCCGTATATTTACGATCCCAGCCAGCAGATCATCCGGCTGATCGGTGATGATTTGTGTGCTGGGATAACCGGCTGCAAGATGCTGATCGTCAACGAGTACGAGTTCGAGATGATTCGTACCAAGACCGGGATGTCGGAGGAGCAGGTGCTGGACTGTGCAGGCACACTCATCATCACGCGCGGCGGCGAAGGCTCGACGATTTGGGCAGATGGCCAGCGCTTTGACATTCCTGTGGTCAAGCCGGTGCGTGTGGCCGACCCGACCGGCGTGGGCGACGCTTACCGGGCGGGCATCATCAGAGCCATGAGCCTGGGTCTGCCGTGGAGCGTCATTGGGCGGATGGGCAGCCTGGCGGCGACGTATGTGCTGGAACAGCCCGGCACGCAGAATCATTCGTACACGTGGCCAGAGTTTGTGGCGCGCTATCAAGAAAACTATGGCGCTTTTCCGACTTAGATTTTAATCCAGAAAGGAGTGACCCGTGACCGTTGAACATGATGTCAAGAATCTAAATCTAGCCACTGGCGGACGATACCGCATAGAGTGGGCCGAGCAGGAGATGCCTGTCCTGCGGCAAATCCGCGAGCGATTCACCCGCGAAAAGCCGCTCAAGGGGTTGCGCCTGTCCGCGTGTCTGCATGTGACAACCGAGACGGCCAACCTGGCCCACACGCTGCAACTGGGCGGAGCCGATCTGGTGGTGTGCGCCAGCAATCCGCTCAGTACGCAGGACGATGTGGCCGCCGCGCTTGTGAGTGTGTACGAGATTCCGACGTACGCGATCAAGGGCGAGGACAACCGGACCTACTATGACCACATCAAGGCCGCGCTTGATCACAAGCCGCACATGACGATGCACGACGGCGCCGACCTCGTCTCGACGATGCACAAGGAACGCACCGAGTTGATCCCCAACGTCATCGGCGGCACCGAAGAGACGACGACCGGCGTCATCCGCCTGCGCGCGATGG
>CAYGWJ010000025.1:0-5396 GCA_964353405.1 uncultured Anaerolineae bacterium | reverse complement strand
CGCTCGGTTGCGGGTGCGCAAACGGGATGTGAGTTACGGCCCACGGACGCCAGCGGGCAAGCAAGCCTGGGACACGTTCATGACGCTGGGCGCCACCGCCAAGAAATTGGGGGTGAGCTTCTACCAGTACATCTATGACCGCGTGTCAGGGACATTGCAGATGCCCAGTCTGGCGGACTTGATTACCCAGCAAGCCGAGCAGCGTCAATTGGGTGCCTCCTGGCAACCGAAAGCGGCTTCCCCCTGATTATTGAGATGATCCGTTTTGCGTTTGGTCAGAGGTTCGCTCAAAAAGATGGCGCTGGTCACCGCCACCCACGCAGGAGCGGTGTAGAGCAGCACAGCGGCCACTGACATGCCAGCCAGATCAATCGCCGTGATTTGACATAAGTTCATGGGTCGCCATTTTGACTGCGCAATATTGACGCTTGACAAGGATGCTTTCTTTGTTGTATAGTATTTCACACTTGGTTGTAACGATACTAGACCGAGAGCACAAGTCATAACCTTGTGCTCTCTCTGTGCTTATCTAATACTCGGCAGTTCGCTCACGTAGCTTTCAAGCGAGATTAATCTGCCGTTAAGCCGGGCGTGTCTAAATAATCTGATAGTCAGACGTCGGCGTCTCCAGAGGCCGCCGTTGGCAGTAACCCAGGTTGGATTCAACTCTCGCAACGCTGAGGAGATTATGATTGACGTTGAAGGCTTGACCAAACTCTACGGCCCTCGGATGGTAGTGGACAGCTTGAGCTTCCACGTGGGCAAAGGTGAAATTGTCGGCTTTCTCGGCCCGAACGGCGCGGGCAAGACGACCACAATGCGGATGCTCACTGGCTACTTGCCACCTTCAGATGGCCGCGCCTCCATCGCCGGGTTCGACACGTTCAAGCAGTCGCTCGACGTGCGGCGGCGTATCGGCTACTTGCCGGAGACGGTGCCGCTCTATCCCGAAATGAGTGTGGCCGATTATCTTGGTTTCATGGCGGCGCTGCGCAAAGTGCCGAATCGAAGCGCGGCGGTGCAGCGTGCCATGGAAGCCACCCACGTCGAGGACCATGCTCGCACCAACATCGGCAAACTCTCCAAGGGTTATCGCCAGCGCGTGGGCCTGGCTCAAGCGCTCTTGCACGACCCGGAAGTTTTGATTCTGGACGAGCCGACGATTGGCCTCGACCCGCGCCAGATCATCGAAGTGCGTGAGCTGATCAAGGGACTGGCTGGACAGCACACGATTTTGATCTCAACGCACATCTTGCCTGAAGTGGAGCAGGTGTGCAGTCGCGTGCTCATCATCCACAAAGGCAAGCTGGTGGCCGAGGATACGACTCAGCATTTGGGGGCACGCCTGCGCGGGGCCGAGCGTATCGGGCTGCAGGTCTCTGGGGATGGCGCGGCGCTCACCAAGGCGCTTGGCGCAGTGCCGGGCGTTCAATCGGTTGAAACCACGGGTGAAGGCCGTTACCAGGTTTCGGTTGAGCCTGGCAAGGATGCGCGCGCGCAACTGGCGGCGACGGTCGTCAAGGGCGGCTGGGAATTGCTTGAACTGGCTCCGGTCGGCATGAGCCTCGAGGACATTTTCTTGCAGTTGACGAAGGAAGAGCCGTCTGAACAACATGAATCGGTTGCCCAGCCTGATCATTCGGATGGGGATTCGGCTGGGGAGGCTGTGCTTCACCGGCCAACCGACTAGCGTTACTGGAACAAGCCATGCAAAATATCTGGGTCATCGCTAAACGCGAACTCTATTCGTACTTTGTCTCGCCGATTGCCTATGTGGCGATTGCGGTATATCTCGTCGTCGCGGGCTTTATCTTTTGGCTCGAGATCACCGGCATGGCCTTGGGCGGCGCGTCGCCCAGCCTGCAAGGCCAATTCAGCACGATGGCCTTCTTGTGGCTGATCTTTGCGCCTCCACTGACGATGCGCCTGCTGGCCGAAGAGCAGCGCATGGGCACGCTTGAAATCTTGCTGACGTCGCCCGTGCGCGATTGGGAAGTGGTGCTGGGCAAGTTCGTGGCCAGCCTGGCTGTGTTGCTGTTGACGATTGTCATCACGCTGACCTACGGATTGATCCTCAAGTCCTACGGCAACCCCGACCTGGGGCCGATGGCGGCGGGCTACCTGGGTTTGTTCCTGGCGGGCGGGGCGCTCATGTCAATCGGCGTCCTGGCTTCGACGGTGACGCAAAACCAGGTCGTCGCTGCCGTGTTCGCTTTTGTCATCAACTTGATGCTGTGGGTCATCAGTGCTGCCGGTCAAGCGGCAAGTAGCTCGACGGTGACCCAGGTCCTGAATCAAATGGGTTTCTTTGAGCATACACTCAACTTTTGGCGCGGCGTGATTGACACGAACGACATTGTGTACTTTGTGAGTGTGATGGCCTTGACGCTGTTCATTGCAACGCGCGTCCTGGAGACTCGGAGGTGGCGATGAACGGCAAACGTGATCTCGTACCCAATATCGTTTTGGGCCTGGCCCTGGTCAGTGTGCTGGTCTTTGCCGGCCTGTATTTTTTGCTGGGCGCGACTTTGATCGGCGGCAACATTGCATTGGGGTTGGCCGTGGTCCTGTTGCTGGTCTATGTTTACCTGCGGCCGCAACAAGTGCTGGGTGGACTCTGGAGCCGCCAGACGCTATACGGTGGCAATACCTTGTTGATGACGGTGTTCTTTATCGCCAGCCTGGTGTTGATCAATTTCCTTTCGATGAAGCAATTCAAGCGCTGGGACTTGACTGCCGAAAAGCAATTCTCACTTTCGCCAGAGACGGTCGAGATTCTCAAGAACCTTCCAGCGCCCGTCACGGCATTGAGCTTTTCGACGGCGGCCAGCGGCGGGGCGCGCTCCAACACGGCAACTTTGTTGGATCAATATCGCGCGGTTGACCGCAAGTTCCAGGTAGAGACGATTGACCCCGAGGCCCAGCCAACACTGGCGCGCCAATATGGCATCACCTATGATGGTGCGCTGGTGCTCATGGCGGGTGATAAGACTGTGACGGTCAATAGCCCGACGGAATCTGACATCACATCGGCCTTGATCAAGGTGACCCGTTCCACTCGTCCGATTGTCTACTTTACCACCGGGCACGGCGAACGCGACCTGGAAGATGGCGGCGATGTTGGCTTTGCTGTTGCCAAGGGCGGACTCGATCGAGATGGATTCGATATCAAGCCGCTCATGCTGGTGACAACCAACACCGTCCCGGCTGATGCGTCGCTCGTCATCATCGCAGGGCCGCGTTCTCCATTCCAACCACGTGAGACGGAGGTGTTGCGCGCGTACCTGGCGCGCGGCGGCCGCTTGATGGCGATGGTGGATGCCAGTTTTGGCACGAAAGATAATAGCCTGGGCGATGCTGGATTGGGCAGCCTGCTGAGCGAGGGCGGCATCTCCCTGCGCGACGACCTGGTGCTCGATCCGGTCAGCTCACAAATGACCGATCCCGGCGTGACCATCGCGGCCAAATATGGTTCCAGTCCAATCACAGACAAGCTGGGCAATACGGCCACAGTGTTCCCGCTGGTGCGCTCGCTGGCATTGGCTTCGCCGCCGCCGGCTGGCATCAGTCTTGTGTCATTGGTGCAGACTTCGGATCAAGCCTGGGGGACATCGGACTTTGCTGCGCTGGCAAGCGCAGCCACGTCAGGCCGGTTCCCTGGCCCCGGCCCGAAAGATGCTAAAGGTGCATTGACGATTGCGGCTTCCGCAACGAACACGCAGACCAAGGCACGCTTGGTTGTGATTGGCGGTTCGAGCTTTGTGATGAACGCATTGTCGCGCCAGCCGGGCAATCTCGACCTGTTCTTGAACGGCGTCAACTGGCTGGCTGAACAAGAATCGCAAATCACGATCCGCCCCAAGCCTTTCGAGATGCGGCAGTTGATTCCGAGCCGCTTGATGTCGGTCCAGGTCTTTGGCATCAGCGTCATTCTCATGCCGCTGGCTGTGTTGGTCGTCGGCGCAATTGTATGGTGGAGAAGGAGATAGTGGTCGGTGGACCGTGGTCAGTGCGCCAACGCTCACCACTCGCCACCACCGCTGATTGACTATGAGTACGAAAACGACACTGGTTCTACTTGCATTTCTCATTTTAGTGGCGACTGTAGTATACTTTATAGAATTCCGAGGACAAGGTGGGACGGTTGCCACGCCGGCCGCGTCCGGGCCGGCGAGCCTCTGGGAAGTATCGTTGCCGTCCATTAGCGGCATCACAGTGCGCGACACGGTGAGTGGCACGCAGGTTTCGGCCACGCGCGATGTCAGCGGAACCTGGTGGCTGAACGGCCCCGCCGGTCAACCGGCCGATCCGGCGGCGTTGAATACAATGGCTTCGCGACTGGCGAGCATTTATGTTCAGCGCACATTGACGCCAACCGCCAGCATCAGTGAATATGGTTTGGTGACGCCGACGCTTGACGTGCAAGTACTCTCGACGGTGGGCACGTTATCCTTTTCAGTGGGCGATGCGACGCCGAGCGGTGGGGCGTTCTATGTATCTAAACCCGGCGATTCGCACGTATATCTAATTGAGGGGGGATTGATAGGTGATTTGCGCCAGTTCTTGAGCAAGCCGCCGATCGCCGTGCCGCCCGAGCCAACGCCGATTCCATTCACCGTGCCAACACCCACAGCGCCGTAGGCGGTTGCTGAACACGTTAATGGCGTAGGGTCTTGAACCCGTTTGGTCTGTAAAGAAGGAAAAGTGGCTACAACTAGTGCGAACCCGGTAGTGGTTGTCGGCGAAGAGCCGATGAACGAAGAACAGCTCCTGACACTGGGCCGCGAGCGCGGCTATGTCACGCTCGAAGAAATCATGGTCGTTTTCCCCGAAGCGGAAAACGACGTGGACCGCCTCGACGAAGTCTTTACGATGCTGATGGAGAATAGCATCGAGGTGGGCGAGCGTCCTGAAGAGGAACCTGCCGAGGCCGAAGAAGAAGAAGCTGCCGACGAGCTGGATGAAGGCACGCTCGCCGCCATCGAGACCGATGACACGGTCGGGTTGTATCTCAAAGAGATTGGACGCATTCCTCTGCTCACGGCACAGGAAGAAGTGGATCTGGCCAAACGTATCGAACGCGGCAAGTTTGCTGCCAAGCGGCTCGCCTCCGATCACGTCGAGGGCAAGCAGCGCGCCAAGCTGGATGTCACCGTCGTTGACGGACAGGCCGCGCGTGAGCATCTCATCACGGCCAACTCGCGCCTCGTCATCTCGGTCGCCAAGAAATACATTGGGCGCGGCGTGCCGTTCCTTGATCTGATCCAGGAGGGCAACATCGGTCTCATCCGTGCGGCGCGCAAGTTTGACTATCATCGCGGCCACAAGTTCAGCACGTATGCAACGTGGTGGATTCGCCAGGCCGTGACGCGCGCCATTGCCGACCAGGGCCGCAC
>CAYGWJ010000024.1:0-24326 GCA_964353405.1 uncultured Anaerolineae bacterium | reverse complement strand
GACTTTGTGCGACGTCCCGGAAAAGATCACACGCTTGCCCGCCAGCACCGGCCCGGCGTACACCGGTCCGGGTTTTTCTTTGATCAGCCCAAACAACATCGTGGCTGTCTCGGGCACGAATTTCCATCTCTCGGCGCCGGTAATTGCGTCTACGGCAATCAAGTAACCGCCATCCGTCCCCCAATAGATAAAACCATCACCTGCCACCGGCTGAGCGTGAACAGTGTCTGGAGCCGAGCCGCTGCCCAGCAGTCCACTCGTGGCAACCTTGTGCTCGTATTCCCACTTTTTACTGCCATCTGCCACGTTGATGGCGTACGCCTTGGCCGTAGCGGCCAGGTAAACCACGCCCTCGCCGGGCGTGAGCCCGGGCCAGGCAGAGGGAGGCGCCTGCCCGCCGCAGCCGGCCAGCGCCAGCACCGTCAGCATGAGCAGTGCGGTCAAAATGAATCGCGTCAGAGTGCGATGTGTCAACGTGCCTCCTCAGGGGACCGGGTCATAGCCGCCGGGATTGAACGGATGGCAACGAGCGATACGTTTGATGCCTAGCCAGCCGCCGCGCCAAAATCCATACCGGCCGATAGCCTCTAAAGTGTAGTGAGAACACGAGGGATAAAAGCGGCACGCGGGTGGCAGCACGCGCGACAGCGTGTTCTGATACAGTCGGATCAAAGCCATTGCAAGTTGTTTCATTCGTTCGATGGTTTGCCACTTGGATCGTTCGATCGTCACCGCGAAGCACACTTACTAAACCACCAAATCAGCTTGCCGCAGCAACGATTCGAGCGCGGCAGCTACGTCCTGCATTTTGACCGGGACGATAGCCACGCGGGCGATGAGGATCAAGTCCCAGCCGGCCCGGACGCGCGGATCATACTGCCGCATCGCCTCGCGCATCAGCCGCTTGGCTCGATTGCGCACGACGGCGCTGCCCACGCGCTTGCCGGCGGCCACCCCCACGCGCGTCCAGTCTAACGCATTGGCGCAGGCCACCAGCACCAGCAACCGGTGAGACCAGGAACGACCTTCGCGCCGCACGCGTTCGAAATCGGCCCGCGCGCGCAGACGCCGCGCTCCCTTGCAAAGGCACTCGGCCTTCGCAAGAGATGTCATCCTTCCTTCCAATTGATGCGCTTGGCACGCTTGGGCTGAGGCGCCAGCTCGTAGCGGCCCTTGAGCCGCCGCGCCTTGATCACCCTGCGGCCGCCTCGGGTGGCCATGCGTGCCCGGAAGCCGTGCACGCGCGCTCGGTGTCGTTTCTTGGGTTGGAATGTTCGTTTGGGCATGACTCACTCTCTTTTGGTTTGATGTAACAGCTAAACGCCGAGTCTTGGACTCGGCGTAGGTCATCGTCTTTACTCGAAATCCACAACAGCCATATCATTATACCTGAGGGAAGGATTCCGGTCAAATGCAAATTTCAAGCCTCGACGCGCTCGATCCTGCCGCCCAGCGCGCGGATTTTTTCGTCCACTCGCTCATAGCCCCGGTCAATCTGGCCGACTTTACGAATGATGCTTTGGCCGCGCGCCGTCAACGCGGCGATGAGAAGCGCCATACCCGCGCGAATGTCCGGGCTCTCCAATTGCTCGCCGCGCAGCCACGCGGGACCATGCACCATGCAGCGGTGTGGGTCGCACAGCACGATGCGTGCGCCCATGCTCACGAGCTTGTCCGTAAAGTACATCCGGCCCGTGTGCATCCAGTCGTGAAAGAGCACCATCCCGGCGGCCTGCGTGGCGACGGCGATGGCGATACTCGTCAGGTCGGTTGGGAAAGCCGGCCACACGTTCGTCTTGATCTCGGGGATCGCATCGCCCAGGTCGGGGACGACGGTGAGGGATTGACCGCGCGGCACGAACACATCGCGCCCGCGCGTCTCCCAACGCACACCCAGACGATCGAACACCAATTCCGTCATGCCCAGATGTTCCGGGCTGGCATTTTGGATCAGTACCTCGCCGCCGGTCACCGCCGCCAGCGCAATAAAGCTGGCGACTTCGAGATAGTCGGCGCCGATGGTAAAGTCAGTTCCGCGCAGTTTTTCCACGCCGTGAATCGTCACCATGTTGGAACCGATACCCTCGATGTGCGCGCCCATCTGCACGAGGCAATTGCACAAGTCCTGGACATGCGGCTCGGAGGCGGCGTTGCGAAAAACGGTCGTCCCGCGCGCCAGCACCGCCGCCATAACGGCGTTTTCGGTGCCCGTGACGCTGGCCTCGTCCAGCAAGATATCCCGGCCGATCAACTGCCGGGCGCGCAAGCGGAACCGGTCATTGGACTCCATTTCGGCGCCCAACTTTTTAAAGGCAAGAAAGTGAGTGTCAAGTCGCCTCCGTCCGATCACGTCGCCACCCGGCGGAGGCAGTTCGACATGCCCCAACCGTGCCAGCATCGGCCCGGCGAGCAGGATCGAAGCCCGAATCTCGCGGCACAAATCAGAATCCAGGTCGGTCTTGCGGACATTCGCGGCGGACAAACGCAGGGTGTGATCATCCAGTTCGGCCATGTCCACGCCCAGATCGGCCAGCAACCGGCACATCGTCTGCACATCACGGATACGGGGGACGTTGTGCAAAATGAGCGGCTCGTCGGTGAGCAGCGACGCGGCCAGTAGAGGCAGTGCCGCGTTCTTGTTGCCGCCCGGCCTGACCGTGCCGGAAAGCGGGGTATTGCCCTCGATGACAAATTGCTCCATTTCAACTCCTTACAGGCTGCAGGCTGCAAGAGGCAAGCCCGGTCATGTGTCTTGCATTTTGCGCAGTGTGATGGACGAGTCTGGGCCAAGGTCGAGCGACTGCGCGGCGTTTCCGTTGACGATCGAGATTTCCAAATGGCGCGAGCTGCCGACGAGCGCAATCAGTTCGCCCGGCGCGGCGTCGGCAAAAGTGCGTTTGATTCCCGTGATGTGCGTTTGCCCAATCAGAATTTCCACACTCCCGATGTTTGTTAAAACGTCCGCCGTGATAGACGTGATGAGATTGCCAAAATGATCGGCGAACAACACCTGGCCGAGCCAGTTGCCATCGGCTTGCTGAATCGGCTTTGGGATGGCCAAGGTCTCCGGGTCACTCACGCGCAGGCCGAACTCGGACAGTTCCAATACATCATCCTGAGCCGCGTTGCAGCGAGAGGTTTCTTGATCGTGGGTCAGAGACGCTTTGCGTTCGGCCCTGCGGGCCACAGAATGACCCAACCGGCGTGCGAGATGAGCGGCGACGGGCGCAAAGACATCTCGACCGTGAAACGTGGCACTGACGTGTGGCAGCATGAACGCGGGATTCGTAATCGAGCGACACTCGGCATCCGGCTCATCGGCCAGAAGCAGCGTAAACAGCCCATTGTCCGGGCCGACCAGGAAACCTCGCGACGTCCGGACGACGAGTGCGCGCCGCCGACTGCCCACGCCGGGGTCAACCACCGCCAGGTGAATCGTCCCGTGTGGAAAATACGACGCGGCCGCGTGGAGCACGTATGCGGCCTGGCGTACATGTTGAGGTGCAATCTCGTGAGTAATGTCCACGAGGGTCACATTCGGGGCGATGGAAAGGATGACGCCCTTCATCGTCCCCACGTAGCCGTCGCTCGCGCCAAAATCGGTGGTCAGGGTGATGATGCTCATTACAGCGTCATTGTACCGCAGCCCTGAAGGACGGTCAAACCAACTCGATCACAAGCAATTGCATGGCAAACTGCAAACCAAATCGCTTCACGGAAGCGCGCGGCTGTGGTAGAATGGCAGATTGTGAATACTCGACCATCCAGACCAAATCATCGTCCGGCCCGCCAGCCGGCAGACCACCCCATCGGCAT
Source organism: uncultured Anaerolineae bacterium (assembly GCA_964353405.1). Classification (GTDB taxonomy): domain Bacteria; phylum Chloroflexota; class Anaerolineae; order Fen-1058; family Fen-1058; genus JBGLNJ01. The sequence goes on along the minus strand of CAYGWJ010000024.1, from coordinate 20,510 downwards.
CATCCAGTCGCTGGCGGCGGGCTTTGACCTGGTGACGCGCTACCCGGGCCTGATGCTGTTGCCCGTGCTGCTCGACGTGTTCCTGTGGCTGGGGCCGCACCTGTCGGCGTACCCGTTGTTCCGCGCTTACCTTGACTTTTTACAATCGCCGGAGATGCAGGCGATGCTGGCCTCCAACTCGCCTGCGCAACTGGAACAACTGCAAAAACTGCTCGACCAGTCCGGACAGATGTTCAACCTGTTCTGGTGGCTCAGCCCCACTTTGCTGGGCGTGCCCGGCCTGATGGTGGGTGTGCCGGCGAACAAGCTTCCGAATGGAATCCCGGCGACCTGGCAGGTCTCGAACGTGCTGGTTTACCTGGTGCTCTTTGTCGTGCTGAGCATCGCCGGGCTGGCGCTTTCGGCCATCTACTGGGCGATGCTCGCCAGCCGGGTGCGAGGAGAACGACTGGGCCCGCAGCGTATCGCCGCGTTGTGGTGGAGCCTGTGCCAGGTCACACTTTTGGTGATCGTGGCGGCGCTGACGGTGGGACTCCCCACCTTTCTGGCGGCGCTCGTCGCGGCGCTGTTCAGCGTGGTGGCCGCGCAAATCGTCTTGATGCTGGGCGGGTCCCTGCTGGTGTGGCTGGGGTTCTACCTGGCCTTTATTCTGCACGGCATTGCGCTGCGCGATTGGAGAGTGATCCAGTCGGCGCGAGCCAGCATCCTTTTGATGCGGACGCAATTCCCGCCGACGATGGGGCTGGTCATCCTGGCTGTGGCGATCTATATCGGCATGGGCTATGTGTGGAACATCCCCGCCAGCGATTCGTGGCTGAGGGCGGCCGGAATCTTGGGCAACGCCTTCACCGCCACCGGCGTTCTTGCGGCGACGGCGTTGTATTACATGAATCGAACCCAGTCGCAGGTCGCCAGTAACACGCCGCAAGCTGCAGACGCGGCCCATAGCCCGTAGCATGTTTCACGTACCCCGGCCGGCCCGGCTTGGCCGCGCCAGGCGCAGCGCAGACAAGTGCCCAGTATCATGCATGACGTTTCACGTTTGAGGTAAAGTATGGCAGAGGAAGTCAAGTACGACGCCAGTCAAATTCAAGTCCTGGAAGGGCTGGAGGCCGTGCGCCGCAGGCCCGGTATGTACATCGGCTCGACCGACATTCGGGGTCTGCATCACCTCGTCTTTGAGGTAATGGACAATGCGATTGACGAGGCGCTGGCGGGCGTCTGTGACCAGGTCACGGTGACGATTCATGAAGACGGCAGCGTGACCGTGGTGGACAACGGGCGCGGCATCCCGGTCGGTCCACATCCCACGCAAAAAGACGCCAAGGGCAAGCCCATGGACGCGCTCGAAGTGGTGATGACGATTCTCCACGCGGGCGGCAAGTTTGGCGGATCGGGCTACAAGGTGGCTTCCGGTTTGCATGGCGTGGGCGTGAGCGCCGTCAACGCGCTCTCGGCGTGGATGGAGACGACCGTGCGCCGCGACGGGCGCGAGTACATGCAGCGCTACGAGCGCGGCAAGCCCACCGGAAAGGTGCAAGATGTCCGCCGCGTGCTCAAGGACGATCCCTTCCAGCATGGCACGGTTCAGCATTTCACGCCCGACGAGGAAGTTTTCAAAAGTGGCATTGACTACAAATTCGAGGCGCTGTCGCAGCGCTTTCGCGAGATGGCTTTTCTCACGCGCAACCTCACGATCGTATTTCACGACGAGCGCGATTGCTTTGCCGGCAACCCGCGCGAGATGTCGTTCCACTTTGAAGGCGGCCTCCGCTCCTTTGCGCGCTACCTCAACAAGAACCGCGAGGTGCTGCACCCGGTGGTCTATGCCGAAAAACAGGTGAACGGCACGGCCATCGAGGCAGCCATTCAATACACCGATGGCTACGCCGAATCGGTGTATGCCTTTGCCAACAACATCAATACCGTGGACGGCGGCACGCACCTCACCGGCTTTCGCTCCGCGCTCACGCGCACGCTTAACGATTACGCGCGCAAGGGCGGACTGCTCAAAGAAGGCGACGCAAACTTGACCGGCGAGGACGTGCGCGAGGGCCTGACCGGCATCATCAGCGTCAAGCTGCAAGACCCGCAGTTTGAAAGCCAGACCAAAGCCAAGCTGGGCAACGCCGAGGTCAAGAGCCAGGTCGAATCCGTCGTGGCCGAAGTGTTGCAAGAGTTTTTGGAAAAGAACTCGCGCGAGGGCAAGACCATCATCCAGAAATGCCTCACGTCCTCTCGCGCGCGGGAAGCTGCGCGGCAGGCGCGCGACCTGGTCATCCGCAAGTCCGCGCTCGAATCGCTCACCCTGCCCGGCAAGCTGGCCGATTGCTCCGAGCGCGACGCAGCCAAGTGCGAGCTGTACATTGTGGAAGGCGACAGCGCAGGCGGCAGCGCCAAGCAGGGACGCGACCGGCACTTTCAGGCCGTGCTGCCTCTGCGCGGCAAGATCATGAACACGGAGCGCGTCCGGCTGGACAAGATGCTGGGCAGCGAGGTGATCAGGACGCTCATCAGCGCGCTCGGCACCAACGTCGGCAACCAGTTCGATCTTTCGGGTTTGCGCTATGGACGTGTCTTGATCATGACGGACGCGGACGTAGACGGCAGCCACATCCGCACGCTGCTGCTCACGTTCTTTTTCCGCTACATGCAGCCGCTCATCGAAAACGGCCACCTGTTCATCGCCCAGCCGCCGCTGTATCGCATCGAAACGAAAAAGGGCATCCAGTATGTCTACAGTGACGAGGAAAAAGACCAGGCCGTCGCCAAGCTGGGCGGCCAGCACGTGGCGATTCAGCGTTACAAAGGCCTGGGCGAGATGAATCCCGAGCAGCTCTGGGAAACGACGATGAACCCGGAGAACCGCACGCTCTTGCAGGTGACGGTGGAAGACGCCACCGCCGCCGACAAGACGTTCGATATGCTCATGGGCTCTGCGGTTCCGCCCCGCAAGCGTTTCATTCAAACGCGCGCCAAGGAAGTGCGCAATCTGGACATTTGATCAGGCTTCTCATCACCAAGACACCCTATTTCGAAACTATTAACTTGGTGGCTTGGTAAACTACAACCTGAAGGAGGCATCACAATGGGAGTTGAACGTGACCGTGAGATTCGCCGCCGCCGCAACCGCCGCGACAAGACCAAAAAACTCAAGGCGCGCATCGAGGCGACCACCGATAATCGCCTCAAGACCAAACTCACCGAAAAGCTCAAGCGCGTCAATCGTCACTTGAAAGACGTGACATAGTCAAGACCTTCGAGGTTTCGGCGGAACCTCGAAGGTCTTCTGTTTTCCAACCTGCCGATGAAAGAGTGAATCAAAGCAGACTATGGACAATAATGATATTGTCGCTCTGCTTGGCACAACCCAATGCCTGATCGGCCTCGGCTGCGCGGCGCTCAACCTCATCGTCGTCGTCGCCTGCGTCCTGGTGGCGCAGAACAAGAATCGCAGCGGTCTGTTGTGGGGAGTGATGGGCTTGTTTTTCTCGGTCGTGGCTCTGTTCATCTTGTTCTTGCTGCCCACCGTCCAAAGGTGGCCGGTGGCCTATCCGCCGCCCGCCGGCCCGATGCCGCCGCCCATGCCCTATCCGCCCGCGCCATCGCCCTACGTTGCGCCGCCGCCTTCCGCGCCGTATGCGCCTCAAGCCGGACCGTATGCCGCTCCGCCGCCGCCCGCCGCCGTCCCTTACCCGGTCGCGCCTGCCGCCACCGTCATCCAGGGAGGCTGGCGGCTGACCGTTGTCCAGGGAGTGGATGCAGGTCAAAGCTTTGCCCTCGGCGCGCAGGCGCGGCTCGGGCGCAACCCCGATAACGAGGTCCGGCTCAACGACCCGCAAGCCTCGCGTTACCAGGCCCTGGTTCAACGCCAGCAGAACAACTATGTGATCATGGATCAGGGCAGCGGGAACGGCACCTACGTCAACGGCCAATTGATCCACCGGCCCACGGCGCTGGCTCTGGGTGATGTCATCACCATCGGCAACACGCAGCTCAAGGTGAGCTAAGCCATTTTCTGTGATCAGGACCTGAACCTGCTCATCGTCGTGCCCGTCATCGCCGTGACGTTGACGGTGGTACCTTTCACCCCCTGACCGACCTTGCGCCGGCAGACCGGTCAGTTTTTTGTTAGCGCGCCAATCCGATGGGGTGCGTGTGTAGGGCAGGTTTCCATACCTGCCTCTTGGGGCGGCTATGGAAAGCCGCCCTACGGTATCCCATCACATTGGCGCGCCTACGTTTTTTTTCGGCCAGCGTGTGTAGTGTGTAGGGCAGGTTTCCATACCTGCCTCTTGGGGCGGCTATGGAAAGCTACGGTATCCCATCACATTGGCGCGCCTACGTTTTTTCCGGCCAGAGCGCAACTCGTTTGTAACCTGATTGACACCCCGTTGGGCCGCATTTCCGCCTATAATCAGAGCATCATTACCCATCCGAGCGCGCTCCTTCCCGGTCAAAAGCTCTGCATCCGCTGAGGCCCCAGGGCTGTACAATTCTTCACTCATGTGTCATGCTGAACGCAGTGAAGCATCTCTGCTTCGCGTGGCAGAGATGCTTTACTGCCTTCAAGGCGACCGGACTGCCTCTCGTATGGGGCATGTAGCCTGTGCAAGTTGGGGCGACCACCTGATTGACCTGTCATGCCTCCCTGTGCTACTCTAGAGTCAAGAGTAAACCGACAGCACCCGCCAGTTCTGACGGGCAGGAGGTGTGAGATGACAACCGAACTCGTGACCCTCATCAGCCTGACCCTCATCCGCGTGATCGTGCCCATTGTCTTGACCTTGAGCCTGGGCACGCTCTTGAGCCGCTGGGAGGCCCGCCATGCCGGCGCATGACCACCGGTGCGCCTCCGCCAAATGACAAGGCCACGTCGAGCGCGTGGCCTTTATGTTTCTGAAAAGTTGGAGCGAGCGTCAACAGTGGGAACACGGTGTGCTTGTGACATTTCGCTCCGCGTCTTGTCTTTCACCCTCCTGTGATATAATCATCTCGGACGCAGCACCACTCTCATCCCAACAGGAGGTCTACCCATGGAACAGGTCAAAATCTTTGACGCCACCCTCTACGGCGGCGGGCAATCTCCCAGCGCCGGACTCAACGTCGCCGAAAAACTCGAGATCGCCCGCGTGCTGGAGCGGATGGGCGTAGACGTCCTCCAAGCCGGCTTTCCCATGTCCTCCCCGCGCGACTTTGAAGCCGTGCGGCAGTTGGGGCGAGAGATCAAAGGCTGCGTCATTTGCGCGCTGGCCCGCGCCCGCGAAAAAGACATTGACGTGGCCGTGGCGGCGCTGCGGGATGCGGCCCGCCCGCGCATCCAGATCGGCCTGGGCGTGTCCGATTCCTACGTCGTGGGCAAGCTCAATACAACGCATGGAGCCGCGTTAGAGATGGGCGTCCAGGCCGTCCGCTACGCTCGCCGCTATGTGGACGATGTCCAATACTATGCCGCCGATGCCTGCCGCGCCGACGTCGAGTATCTCTACCGCGTTCTGCAGGCCGTCATCCAGGCCGGCGTGACCACGGTCAATATCCCGGACGCGATTGGATTTTTCACTCCCTCCGAGTGGGGCGCGCTCATCCGTGGCATTCGAGAGCACGTGCCCAACATCGAGCAAGCCGTCATCTCTGTGCATTGCCACAATGACCTGGGCATGGCCACGGCCAACTCGATTGAAGCGTTGGTCAACGGCGCCCGGCAAGTCGAATGCGCCGTCAACGGCATCGGCGAGCGAACCGGCAATGCCCGCCTGGAAGAAGTGGTCATGACGCTTCACGCGCGCCAGGCTGCGCTCGGCCTCACTCATTCGATCAATACACGCTTGATCTACCCGGCCAGCCAGCTCGTCAGCCACCTCACCGGCCTAGCCATTAATCCCAACAAGCCGATTGTGGGCGCCCAGGCTTTTGCCTACACGTCCGGCATGTACCAGGATGGTGTGCTGCGCGGCAGCACCGACGCCGAAGTGCTTGACCCGGCCGACATTGGCTTCCTGGGCGCGGAAAATGCCATCCCCCTGCTGACCGGGCGCGAAGGGCTGCGCCGCCGCCTCACCGAGCTGGGCTTTAGCCTGAACGATGCCGAGTTCGAGCGGGTGTATGAGCGCTTTCGCAGCATCGCGTCGAAAAAGTCGAACCTGGAAATCAGCGATTTGGAAGCCATCGTCAGCGGGCAGACGACGGTGTTCATGCCCGAGACCTACCAGTTGGAGGATGCGCAGGTGACGTGCGGCCTCAACGCCGTGCCCGTGGCCGTGGTGCGCCTGCAAGGCCCGGAGGCGGAAGCCGCGTGGGGCACCAGCCGGGGCAATGGCCCGGTGGATGCGATCTTTAAGGCGATGGATAGTATTGTCGGCGTGCCGAATACCTTGCTGGAATACGCGGTGCAAGCCATGACCGAAGGCGTGGATGCTTTGGGCAAGGTGACGGTTCGCATCCAGGGCGAGGTGCCCCTGGGCGACACGGGACAGGTAGAGAAGAGGACATTCCTGGGACGCGGGGCCGATACGGATATTCTCGTCGCCAGTGCCAAGGCCTACCTGTTTGCGCTCAATCGTCTCTTGGCCGCGCAGCGCGCCAGTCGCCGGCGAGCCGGCATGAGCGAAGAGGCGCGCCGAGAACGAGAAGAGATGCATGCCCGTTACGGCACGGCGCACGTCGGCGACCCGGAAGGCTGGAGCGCCATGCGCGACGAGGATTTGTTCGGTTAACCGGCGGGAAAAAAGATTCTTGAACTTGCAACGCCGACAGGAGAAAGCGTGAGCACAGCCTCTTATCTGCCGCCGCTCGATAAGCTACTCACCCTGGGTGATGCTCGTCCCACGCTGCGCCGCTGGCCCGACTATAGCCATACTGGCTATAGCCAGTATGGCTATAGCCAGTACGGCCTCGCCCCGGAGCATGTTCCCGATCTCATCCGCATGGCGACAGATGAAGAACTCTACCAGGCCAACTCGCAGAGTTCAGAGGTGTGGGCGCCCGTGCACGCGTGGCGTGCGCTGGGGCAACTGCGCGCCGGGTCTGCCGCCGAACCGCTCACACATCTGTTTCACTTGATTGATGACAACCACGACGAAATGATCAGCGACGAACTGCCGCAGGTCTTTGGCCTGATCGGCGCTGGAGCCATCCCCGCGCTGACGGCGTACCTGGAGGATGTGTCACATGGCCCGTACGCGCGCCACGCATCGTCACGCGGGTTGTTGGAAATTGCCAGGCAGCAGCCCGAAGCGCGCGCCGAGTGTGTTGCCATCATCACGCGGCAATTGGAGCGATATGCAGAGAACGATGAGGCGCTCAACGCTTTTTTGATCGGCACATTGCTCGACCTGAAAGCCGTCGAGTCTGCGCCGGTGATGGAGCGCGCTTTCGCTGCCGAACGTGTCGAGTTGGCGGTGGCGGGCGATTGGGAAGATGTTCAAATCGAGTTGGGCTTGAAGCAGAAGCGAGACACACCCGCTCGAAACTATGTTGCGGAATCGTTAGGCCCTGAACTGGGCGCCAAGCTCAAGGCATTGGCCGAACAAGTGCAAGTGGTCGAGCCTCCGCCGCCGCCCAGAAAAAGCAAAGCCAAGAAGCGCGACAAGCGCAAGCAACAAGAGCCGCGCGGCAAAAAGAAACGCAAGTAAACTAAACCATCGAGGTCTGGCCAGGCCTCGATGGTCTGCTTTTAATCAGCGTCTTGGGTGGGTGTATAATATCGCTTGACTGCCAGACACGGGGGTGGCGGGCAGTCAAAGCCTTTCCCCCTGCATATACTGGGGTTGATTTTGGCATGCAAGTCGTCAACCCCAGTTTGGCGGGGTTGATGCCATCATTGCTGGATGGACGTCAAGCACTGCTTCGATATCCCCATTGAGGACAATGCTCTATGACAACATTGCTCATACCGCACACTGATGATCCTTCATGTATGGCCTGATGATTTGGTTGACGTGCAATTTTGTGCTGGGGCTGATTATCCTAGCGGCCTCACCTAACTCGATGATTATAGTGCCAGCACAAGGGCATCCGGAATCCGTTCTGGCCTTCGGCGCCAAAAATGTATCCTCATTTTTCATGGCTTCCCATATCTTGTCGCAAGTATCTTTTATGCTCTTGTTGCACTGCAGAGTTACTTGCGTGCAAAGTAGACGAATGCCCCGTTTTCTTATCTCGGCAAATACGTTTGTGGCAGGATGTCCGTAGGTATTTGCAGTACCTACCGAGATAATTACAGATTGGGGATTTACCGCATCCAGCATTTGCGAAACATCTCCATCCCGCCATACTCCATGATGCGGGAACTTGAGAATATTGCTAGCAAGTAATGCTTGGTGATTGCTGTGTAAGAATTTCCATCCTTCAGGCTCTATGTCTCCTGTGAGAAGCGCACTTGTACCATCTGATACTCGGATCACGTACGATAGATTGTTCAGGCTGTGGGTTTCAAATAGCTCCTGCAAATCTTGGTACTCTGGATGCAAGAAAGAAAGCGATCTAACGATGCGAACATCCTGCGGAAGTCGATGTGGCTCAACGTGTTTGCTCTTACTCTCTGGTCGTTTTGCCCATCTCAACAATTCTTGGTAATGACTCACCTTTCGCTTTCTATCGCTTATTGCTTTTGAGTGACCATCGCCGTCGTCAAGCAATCCTGGCAATTTGTTATAGTCCCACTGAAATATGCAAGCATCCCATGCGATACCGCGCAGTTCACAACTATCCAAGAATTCGACTGCGCCCATGTAGTGATCAGCATGTGGATGTGTCAGGATAAGCGCACGCAAGCGATTGATCTCTTTCGCTTCCAGAAACTCGAACACCGGAATGGGGTTTATGCAGTCAACGACAACAGCCTCTTTCGCGTCGAGGTCATAGATTATGGTTGTATCCCCTTGCCCGACGTTGAGAAACGCAAGTTGTAATGCACCCATGAATTTCGTTTCTTATGCAGAAGCAAGTTCGACGGCAAGTTGCTCAAGTAGCTCGTTCTCGGTCAGGTAGGTATACTCCTTGGGACGAATGTTCCACCATTCCAACCTTCGCCAATTTTCACTTCGCAATGCCTGATACGACACCTCTGCGCTAAACGCCGCGCCCTCGCGCAACATCCAGCCAGGCATACTTTCTACAAGAGGCACGGTATGCGTGCCTGGAATACCGTCGAACCACAATGTAATCTTTTGTGTGGAGGCATTGGCTGTTTCCACCTGTCCACTCACCCGAAAAACGGTCTTTGAATCAGGGGGCATGGGTCTTTTGCTCTCTGGCCGACTGTCCCACTCCATAATTCGGCGCAGAATTCGAAAGGGTTTGTCGTCAAGCCCATAAGCTTTCTTCAGCACATCATCAAGTACTTGTTGTGCTTTCGGAGCCGATCCTTCGCGCAGGACAGCAGCCTCGATTTCGCGAACGGCTTTCTCAATACGCTCACAGTCAGCAGTAGACAGAGTAGGCACAGGAATTGTGTTCAGAATGCGACGCTGAATCTTGGGGTATCTCAAGCTCTCTACAATCCACGCATTGCTAACATCCCAGCTTAATACGGCAGCCAGTACTTCAAGTGAAAAAGTTCCTGGCTTGGGCACAAACACCCAAAAACTGTCGGAAACATAGTAGCCATGTCGTTCAATAGCGACCTTAGCACGCTTGCCCCAACTTGGATCGGGATCAGATGCAAGAAGGACCTTCGGAGATGCCAATAAGTGCTCACTGTCTTTGTGAGGATAACGGCTGTTTTTCCTAGGCCTTTCTAACTCGTTAGGGTATAGAATAGTATCAGAACTATATCTTATAAGAAAAGGATATGGCATTGACTGCTTGGCACCATAAAGCCACGGCACCTGTTTAGGTTGAGGAAAATTGGCCCATGGGCGTTTTGTGCCAACAGTGGCTCCTGGAGTAATATCCGCGACCTCAGCTAACTTGCGACAATGACGAAAAATCTCCTTCCACTTGGCCTCAGGCAGAATCGTCGTATAAGTGATTAAGTGAGTCACTTTTGCTTCTGAACGGCGTGCCTTTTTGCTTTCTGACCCCCATTTACTTTGAGATGGAGCGAGGCTCGCAGCGTCGAAAACTCCGATATGCGCAAAAGTTTGACCTTGTGCCACACGAATCCGAACAGGATAATCTACTAGATAGCCAGCCTCTTTGCGCTTTTGCGCAAAGATCACCATTGGTCTAACCTTGGCCTGTGACTCGAAAAGTTCATCGGGCAAATCCCATATTTCCAAAATGTCACACGATTCTAAAAGCGCTTTTCGTGTCTCAGTTGAGGATTCGGCAATTGAGAACGATTTGGGCATTAGCATGCCCAAGTATCCCCCTGGCTCAAGTAGTCTAATTGCCTGTTGGAGGAACTTGTCGGCTTCCTGGAGTCGTTTTGACTCACCAGTGAGACGATCTATTTCTGTAGATTCTTGTCCCAGTTTGCGGTCCCCACGAAACTTTGGATTGCCCACAATGATTGTTGGGTGGTGATCAGGCCATTTCAGATCTAGCGCATCTTGATTGTCCACTATCCAACTATCACTTAGTGAAGTGGTCAATAATGCCAGCTTTGCCAACTGGGTCGTAAATGTATCAATGTCGTTTCCAATGACGTGTTCCCATAATGGTCTCTGACCCTCAGTCATATCTGCCAGACGGCTCAATCGCTCATAGCCCGCCACCAAGAAGCTACCCCAGCCACAAGTAATGTCAGCTAGCAGTCGCTTCTCAGGTCGAATGGTCTCGATGGGCAGATTGTCAACAATGCGCCGTGTCAGGTAAAGCGGCGTATCAAATCGCCCAAGTTTCCGCTTTTCTGCATCGGGGTAAGCACGCAGATACAGCTCGGTAAGCATATCGGGCGTGAAACTGCTGTAGGTTGCTTGGCTCAAGAGGCGATAGGCCGCTTCGGCGGCGCGGCTGTGCCGCTCAACAAATTTCAAGTCAAAGTAGTTGGAGAAACTCGCAGCGGCACATTTGAACACTGTGTCAAAACTGGCATTCTGTTCCAAACACTCGCTACTTAGACGTCCTTTGTGAGCCAAGACAATTGAACCCAAAAGTTGCACGGCAATTTCCGTGACGATTTTTTCTCGTGACTGGGAGGACTTGCCGACACCAATGGTTTCTCTCAGCGAATTGACTGCGCTGCCAAAGTTCTCGGCCAGTAACTCGCGTGTGATGTCAAGGGTAAAGAGTCGTAACTGGAAAGAGTTGAGTTGCGGGAACGCAACGAACTGAGCGATCCCACTTTTTACTGCACTAATACGGCTAGGGTTGATATCAACTTTATATTTGTCAAGAAACCCGCCGATCTCATTATAAGCGAGGGGGCTTCCAAGCTGTTGCGGCTCTGGCTTTCCATTCAGTCTTATGCCATACGGTAATACTTTGCTCTCTCTGCCGATGAACACAAAGGGAGCACCGGAGAAAATCATGTGTTTAAGAATGACCTCATCAGACACACTGTATTCTGGTTCATAGTAAACTGCTACAGCCGAAGTGTCTAGGTCATGATGAAAGTCGTCGGTAAATGCGACGCAATTTACTTTTAGTCGCCCGGCCTTGTTCTTGGCCGTAAATTCGTGTTCATCGCGAATGGCGACTGGCGCAAAACGGCTTTGAATTAGCCCCGTATAAATGAACTGGCGGTGCTCTGGTGGTAGAGGACGGTAAGGCAGACTTTCACTAGCGGGTAGCCGAAAATCAGCGTTCATTCTGCACCTTCATTTCTAGTAGAGCAGATTGAGGAGTTGATTTAATTTCACCAAACATCCTCTCAGTTCGCTGTTTTACTTCTTCTACCAAGTCATCCAGTGGCAACACCATTTGACCACCCTTGAGCAGAGACATTATTTGGACTGCGTCATCAAGCGTATAAAGAACAGCTAACACGTTGCGCCGGTCAGCCACGATCACACCGCCTCGCAAACCCTGTTCAAAACTGATCCCAATGCGTTGCCACAATTCCGCTTGCACTTTCTTCAGCTTTTGCAGAGATACTCCCTGATCGCGCAAAGTCTTTACTGCGGCGATAGAAACAATATCGGGGAACGAATAGTGAGAACGTTTACGTGGCTCAGTAGCCGGCGCACTAGGTACAACAAGTCCACTTTTGACCCAATAATCTAGTGTGTCGTAAGAGATACCAACAATCTGTGCAACTTGGGGACCTGTCAGCAGATCATTCATGGCATTTCTGGCAAAAGAACCTAAAAAGCGGCCTACCTTGCCATATATTAGACTATTTCCAGAAAATACGCAAGTTTGTTCTACTGAAAGAGACTGGTATCCATCACCATTCGCAATTTGCGGTACACTTGTCGCCAACGGGTTCTTGTTGGTGTATAACCTCCAAGGGCTGGCTGAAGAAAGACCGAGATCCTTAAAGCTGGGGCGCAGTAAAGCGTTCCGATAAGTTTGAAGGGAAAAGGTTGCCATGAAGAAAATCCCCGCCCGGTGGGAGTGACCAAACTCCAGGGGCAAGCCAGTTACCGCTTGCGTGTCGGCGACTATCGAGTGTTGTACACTGTTGGTGACACGGACAGGCTGGTAACCCTCCATGCCATCGGCCATCGGCGCGAGGTTTACCGTTGAGCTACATCTACGTCATCCGCTGAACGCCGAGTAAATCGTTCGACACTGACCCGTCGTCATTCGCAATTTGATGCTGTCCGATGGCCTTGAACGGAACGTGCTATAATTACAGTCGGAGGGCAACATGAACGTGCTGACGATTGAATATCCCCCGGATGTGCTGTGGGCCTTGCAAAAGAAACCGGACGAGTTGGAGGCGGAAGCTCGTCTTTTGCTGGCGCTCAAGTTGTACGAGACGGGCCGGCTCAGCACAGGGCTGGCGGCGCGTCTGGCGGGCGTGCCGCGTATCACTTTCTTGTTCCTGTTGGGACAATATGGCCTCTCGCCTTTTGGTGAAACGGCTGACAAATTGGACGAGGACGTGAACCATGCCCGTCAGGCCAGTCATCGCGAATAACACCTGGCTCTGTTGTTACTGCCAAACCAAAACCTCCCGCAGGCTCATATCTGCGGGAGGTTTTTATTGCTCTGTTTCTAGCCGGGCATCAGGCCCAACTGCTGCATCACGCCCGTGCCATCCACCACGCCCCCAGTGCTCCACAATCTTGCCGCTGGCAATGCGAAAGACAGACATGGTCGTCACCTTGAATGACTTGCCCGTGGGCGGAGCGCCCATGAACGAGCCGGTGTTCGTGCCCGTCAGCGTGCCGCGCATCACCACCCGGTCGCCTTCGGCCACCAGGTCTTCGATGGTCGTCCTGAAATCCGGGAACGCGGCCAACAGTCCCTGGTGAACCGCTTTGGCGCCAACCAGTCCGGTCGGCGCGCCCGGCAGGTGGTTGTGGCTGACCAGTTCCGGCGCGAGGATGCCGTCCAGCTCATCCAACTTGCCCGTGTTGTAGTCTTCCTGATAGCGGCGAACCAATTTCTTATTCTCTTCGGTAGACATTAAAATTCTCCTCGGCTCGCTGCAAGAAGCCGAGGACCTGGTGCAAGAGACGTTTTTGCGCGCGTGGCGGCGGCTCGAGACTTGTACAGGCCGCGCTTCGTTGCGCGCCTGGCTGTACAAGATTGCCACCAACGCGTGTCTGGATGCTCTCGAAAAACGCCCTCGGCGCACGCTGCCTGTCCGGTCACAACCACCTGCGGAACCCTCAGCACCACCCTCACCGCCGCTGACCGAGTTGATCTGGCTGGAGCCATTTCCCGACGATCTGCTGGACGATGTGGAGCCGACGCCCGAAGCTCGCTATGTCCTGCACGAAAGCATCACGTTGGCTTTCCTCGCGGCGCTCCAGCTTCTCCCGCCGCGCCAGCGCGCTGTGCTGCTCATGCGCGATGTCCTCGATTGGAGCGCGAGTCAAGTGGCCGAACTGCTCGATATGACGATACCCGCGGTGAACAGCGCGCTGCATCGCGCCCGTGTCACGCTGGGCAGAAACTATTCCGCGGAACGGCCCGCCAGCCTCAAACTGACCGACCCGGCCACGCGTGCATTGCTCGACCGGTATGTAGAGACCTGGGAACGGGCCGACGTGCCCGGCTTGCTCGCTTTGCTCAGAGAGGATGTCACGATTTCCATGCCGCCTTCACCCACGTGGTACCTGGGGCGTGCGGCACTGGGCGCGGTCGCCGAAAGGTAGATAATGTCCCCATAGTGTGTTGGTGGACATAAGCGCCATAGTGAATGGACATATCTTGCTGTCGTAGATTGCGTGTCTCCCACAAGCTAGGATTGTTGGATCCGCCTCAAGGCCTTCATTGAGGCGGCCTGATGAATTATGACTAGGCCTTACCTAAATCTGACCTTACTGAGGCCATCACTCAATACCGTGATACATTTGTTATACTGCCTTCCCATTTGTGATGCTCTCGTTATATAGCTGTCTTATGATTGCGTTGTATACTTGGCGGTGGTGACCCAACGCACGCTCTAGAAACCGGATTTGTGTAGCGTGCACAACCTTCAGCAACAAGGTGTAGCCTTTCGCTGAGTCATGCATATCCACCAACACGCGACAGGGAGATTACCGAAAGGTAGACATGTTTAAAACTATCAGCGCCATATTTGTTGCCGTGGTGATGTTGGCGGCTTGTCGGCCTGCGCCGCAACCTGCGCCGACGGAACCACCTGCTGTCCCCGCCGGGCCGACCGCCGTTGCTGCACCCTCGTCCACTCCCGGACTCGCAGCGCCGCCGACCGCGACCTCCGTTCCAACTACTGCGCCAACCATCGCGCCGACTGCTGCGCCGACGACTGCGCCAACCGTCTCGCCGACCGCGGCTCCGGCTCAGCCGACTCCCGTGCCCGCGCTGCGTGTCCAGGTGAACAGTCCTGACGTGGGCTTTGTCAATGTCCGAGATGCGCCTGCGACGAGTGGCGCATTGGTTGCGCAGGCACAGGATGGAGCCATGCTGGATGTGCTCGAGACGGCAGACACGGCCAGAGGCAAGGTGGGTCAATCCGGGCAATGGCTCAAGGTTCGCACGTCCGACGGCAAGGAAGGGTATGTCGCGGCCTGGTACTTGAGTTTGCCGGGCGCGGGTCCCGCGCCTGCGCTTCAACCGACGGCCATTCCACCCACGCCTGAAGCAGGCAGCACAGAGCTGGACTTGTTCAATCGCACCAACGCCCTGCGCGCCCAGAACGGACTGCCGTCCTACCGGATGGTGAACCCGCTCAACGCGGCAGCTCAACGGCATAGCGACGACATGGCCATCACAGGCAATATCAGCCATGGCGGCCCTGATGGCTCGAGCGTCAAACAACGTGTTATGGACACCGGCTATGGTGATTGGCCTGTGGGTGAAGTCGTTTATGGCGGCGTCGTGACGGTTGACGATGCCTGGCAATTCTGGTCGAGCGACTCTGACCAGCGCAGCCAATTACTCAGCACCCAGTTCACCGAGGTGGGCCTCTATGTAGAGAAAGGCAACCGCAGCACTTTATATTACACGATGGATTTCGGCGGGCGACCTCTGAAAGCAGCTAACTCCGCCCCCGTCACTTCTTCTAACCCCGCGCTGAACCCGGCGCTGGATGCCGTGACGGTATTTCTCAATCGCACCAATGCCTTGCGCGCCCAGAACGGGCTGCCGCCCTACAAGTTGAACGAGAAGCTCAATGCCTCGGCGGAGCGCCACAGCCAGGACATGGCGGCCACAGGCAACATTGATCACAGCGGCTCAGACCGTTCAACGGCCAAGCGGCGCATCCTGGATACAGGCTACGAGGCGCAGTTCACGGGCGAAAATATCTACGGCGGCATGGCAACGCTTGACGACGCGTGGAATTACTGGGTGAATGACCCGCCGCACCGGGACATTTTGCTCAACCAGCTCTTCACCGACATTGGCATCAGCGTGGTCAAAGGCGCTCGGGGTGCATACTATTACACGATGGACCTGGCCAAGTAGATACACTGCAGGTGCGAATCGTTGGGGCGGGCGTGTGTGCTCGCCCCTGTTTCTATCTGCAAATCAACACCGGCTTTTTACTCGCGCGCAGCACGGCGTCCACCGCACTGCCCTTGACCATCTCCACCAGCGGATTCGGGCCATAGCTGCCCATGATGATCCAATCGCATTCCCGCTCATCCGCCGTCCGC
This sequence comes from uncultured Anaerolineae bacterium, assembly GCA_964353405.1. GTDB lineage: Bacteria > Chloroflexota > Anaerolineae > Fen-1058 > Fen-1058 > JBGLNJ01. The sequence continues at coordinate 4,389 of CAYGWJ010000024.1, read as the reverse complement.
AAGATCGCCTCGGCGGCCGGGCCGGGCTTGATCTCAACCATCGCGCGCACGTCATGTGCTTCCAGGTATTCCTGGGCGTGCATCGGTGCTTCCGCTTTGGCGCGTCCGTCTTTCGCCGTCACCACGACGAGTGGCATCTCCCATTGTCCCGACAGGTAGGTTGCCACGAACAACGCTTCTTCGGCGCGGGGACTGCCATCGTAAGCCAGCAGCACGCGCGACGGCATACAGACCGGGCCCGGCACGGCCAGCACCGGGCGCGCGCAGTTGCGCAAGAGGGTGTGCAAGCCCGAAGCCAACCGGGCTATCGGTTGAGGCGCGGGCGGATAGCTCAAGCTCAACACAATCAGGTCAACCCACCACGACCGCTCGTAAATCGCGCGCGCCACCTCGCCCACGTCGAACGACAATTCGCCCGAAACTCCCGCTTCTCGGCAGCGCCGGTCGAACTCGGCCTGCACGGCCCGCGCTTTGTCGCCGCTCAACTGCGCCTCTGAAGGTGCAGCATGGAAACCATGCGCCCCGCCGTTCTCACGCCTCGCAATCTGGAGTGCAACGCCAAACGCCTGCCAGCCGCTCTCTTCGCCATTGATCGCGGCCAGCACATCGGCAAACAAACAGCACTCGTGCCGGGCCGCCACCTGCCCCGCGCGCCATTGGCCCGGCGGCGGGCCAGCCGTCAGCGTATCAGGCGTCGCCGCTTCGATCAGCTTGCGTCCCCATCGAGCGGCCACGCGCTCCGGCTTGGGGCCAAAGTGTTCCACCAACTCGGTCACCGCCGATTCGGGCTTGAGGTCTAACCCCAGTTCTTTTCGAATCGCCACGCAATGATCCGAAAGCCACAAAAACAAATCGGTCTCGGTCCGGCCCGGAAAATCGCGCAAGATGCCCTGCTCTCGAATCAAATCCGCTGCCGGCCGATAGGCTTCGCTGTACCAGCGGCAGGCCGCCTCTTCAAAGGAAAGCTCGTGCCCCAATTCCTCTTCGACAAAATAGCGGAACACTTCGATATGATTTTCCAGCCGCGCGTATTGACCGGGCACGCTCACCATCAGCTCGGCCCCGGAGCAAACCTCGTCCAGATGAGTGTACTCTAGAAACGCTGCCGCCTCGGCCTTGATGACAAGTTCGTCCGGCTCGGCATTGGACGACAGCGGCACCCGGGTGTGCACCTCGGTGACGTGTGCCGAGATGTACCGCATGCCTTTTTGCCGCGCCACCGACACGCGATGGTTGCCGTCCAGCACAAAGTATGCCTCGCCGACCTGATAGACGTCGATGGCGGGCAGGCTGGCCGGATCAGGCGCGGCGGATTCGACCCCCGCCCAGCGTCCCAGGTCGCTGTCTTGCCGGGGAAGAAAGCTGCGCGTACAGTCCGTGCAGCGCCCCACGCTCCCGACGATGGCATCCAGCGGAATCTCGCGCACACCGCGCGGAGTGGAGCCGGTGGCGCGCAGCTTTTGGCGCACGTCCTCGTAAGACAACAACTCGGCCGACTTGCCCGTGAGGCGGGCCATCATCTCTTCAAGCGCGGCCCGGCGGCGTGCTTCCTTAAAGTCTTGCACCGCCGACGAGACGCCATACGAATGCCAGTTGATCACGGTCAACTCCAGAGTTGAGGGAGGCTTCACCCTTGCGAAGGTTGGGTGGACTGAAACCTTCGCAAGGGCGAGCAGCTCCATCAGATCGAAAAATCCTCGCCGTGCCAGAGTCCCCGCTCCGGCAAGTGGGGAGTGTGACCAGCCTCTTGACGGCCCGTGATGCGCTGTTCGAGTGCATCCACGCGTGACATCAGCGAGATGACCGATTGGCCGATCATGTCCGGCATGAGCGTGTGCTCAAAATCGAGCGCGTCCCCCGCCATGTGCGCCTTGGTGCGCACGACAGCCTGGCCCGGCACGCCCACCACCACCGCATTGGGCGGCACCGGCCTGACGACCACCGCATTCGCTCCAATGCGGCTGTTTTCACCGACCGTAAAAGCGCCCAATATTTTTGCGCCCGCGCCTACCACCACGTTATCGTGCAGCGTGGGATGACGCTTGCCCTTGTTCAGGCTGGTGCCGCCCAGCGTCACGCCGTGATACAGCGTCACGTTCGTGCCGATTTCGGCGGTCTCGCCAATGACCACGCCCATGCCGTGGTCAATGAAAAAACCCGGGCCGATCGTAGCGCCGGGGTGGATCTCGATACCCGTCAAGCCGCGCACGAGTTGCGACGCCCAGCGCGCGAGCAGCTTGAAGCCGTGCGTCCACAGCTTGTGCGATACTCGATATCCCCACACCGCGTGCAGCCCCGGATAGCACAACAGAATCTCTAGCGTGCTGCGCGCCGCCGGGTCGCGGTCAAAGATGGATTGGATGTCGCGGCGTATCGTGTTAAACATCTCTTCGCCTCGAAAGATAAGCTTGGAGTCGGGCCTGGCCAGAGGCCCCTGTGGGTCGAGCGGCTGGTCTCGAATACGTCCGGCTCAAGCCTCGACTCCAATTACCGGCTACAAGCGATCGGCCATCAGCCATCTGCCAGATGGGCAAACAGCGCCGTGCTCAGGTATCGCTCGCCGAACGACGGGATGATGACGACGATGAGCTTGCCCGCATTTTCCGGTCGGCGCGCTACCTGCAAGGCGGCCCAGGTGGCGGCGCCGGACGAGATGCCCACGAGCAGGCCTTCTTCGCGCGCCATCCGCCGCGCGATCTCGAACGCGTCGTCGTTCTTGACCCGGATGACCTCGTCATAGCTTTTGGTGTTGAGCACATCCGGCACAAAGCCTGCGCCGATGCCCTGGATCGGGTGTGGGCCTTTTGGCCCGCCGGACAGCACCGGCGAAGCATCCGGCTCGACGGCAATCGCCTTGAACGACGGCTTGCGCGCCTTGATGACCTCACTCACGCCGGTGATGGTCCCGCCCGTGCCGACGCCGGCCACTAGCAAGTCCACCTTGCCATCCGTATCACGCCAGATTTCTTCGGCGGTCGTCTTGCGGTGGATTTCGGGATTGGCCGGGTTCTTGAACTGCTGCGGCAGAAAATAGCGCGGATCGGAGGCGGCCAACTCTTCTGCCCTGCGGATCGCGCCGCCCATCCCCTCCGGGCCGGGCGTGAGAATGAGCTCGGCGCCATAGGCGCGCAAGAGCATCCGTCGCTCCTTGCTCATCGTCTCCGGCATCGTCAATGTGCATTTGTAGCCACGGGCCGCGCACACCATCGCGAGCGCGATGCCGGTATTCCCGCTCGTCGGCTCGATGATCTCGCTGCCCTTGGTTATGAGCCCCTGCTCTTCGGCGGCGCGGATCATGGAGAGGCCGATCCGGTCCTTGACGCTGCCGCAGGGGTTGAATGACTCCAGCTTCGCCACTATCGTCGCCGTCGAGCCCGCGGACAGCTTGCCGAGCCTGACGAGAGGTGTGTTGCCGATGAGCTCCGTTATGTTGTCAGCGATCTTTGTCATGGCATTCTCCTCAAGACGAGTTTGTCAGTGCATCTCTGGAACGCCGGTAACGGCGGCCGCCGCCGGCTCTGCCCGCGCGATCCGGCCCACGGCGTCCAGCAAGGCGTCGATATCGTCGTCTGTGTTAAAGCAACCGACGCTGGCGCGCACCGTCCCCTCTGGAAAGGTCCCAAGCGTCTTGTGAGCCGCGGGCGCGCAGTGAAGACCGGTACGCACCTTGATGTCGAAGGCCTGGTCGAGCACGGCGCCAACCTCGCCCGGACTCCAGCCATCGATACGAAAAGAGACAACGCCGACGCGGCCGACCGCAGCGGATGGTCCGAAGACAGTCACCTTCGGATTTGTCGCCAGACCTTCCAGCAGGCGTACGGCTAACTCCAGCTCATGCCGTCCGATCGCCTCCACCCCTTTCGCCAGGACGTACTTGAGACCGGCGCCGAGACCGGCGATGCCCACGGTGTTCGGCGTGCCGCTCTCGTACCTCGATGGTCTAGCGAGGGGCTGCTCTTCCGACTCGGAGACGGTGCCCGTGCCACCCTCTTTCAGCGGCTCCAACTCCACCCGTTTGCTGATGTAGAGGACGCCGGTCCCCGGCGGTCCCAGCGGACCCTTGTGGCCCGAAAGCGCGAGGAGATCGATGTTCGCCGCTCGCGCGTCGATCGGCAGGATCCCTGCCGATTGCGCCGCGTCGACAAGAAAGGCGACGCCGTGCTTTAGCGCCACTTCGCCGATCTCGTTGATGGGCTGGACGACACCACTGACGTTCGAGGCGTGGGTCACGGCGACCAGGCGCGTCGCGGGCGTAATCGCCGCCTCCACATCGGCGGGGGAAATAGAACCACTGTCAGGCGATGGAGGAACTCGCGTGACGAGCACGCCGTCTCTCTCCAGACGCCTCAGGGGGCGCACCAGCGAGTTGTGGCCGATGGAGTCGGTCAC
>CAYGWJ010000023.1:0-16302 GCA_964353405.1 uncultured Anaerolineae bacterium | reverse complement strand
GGATTTCCTTCTCAAGTTAGAGCAAATAGTTATCGAGGCAAAAAAGACTCGGAGTGGCTTGGGGGCAAGGGAGTTGGGGGAACAATTAATTGTTGATATTCAGAAGTATAAACAGCACCCTGATTGCAGGACGCTGGTTTGTTTTGTCTATGATCCAGAAGGGCGAATCGCTAACCCGCGCGGAATTGAAAATGATCTTAGCGGAGACAAGGACGGACTAGCGGTGCGAGTCATAATTGCTCCCAAAGGTCTGTAAGCAGGCCCAACCCGGTGCTGCAGCCGACCGTCCTTCGCGCTCGCTCTGCTCGCGCTTCGGCCGGCGGCTGAGCACCCACGTTAGGCCGGAGGGTGGTTGTCCCGGCACAGCCCCCTGCCCCCAGGGTACCCTGCCCGCGCTTGCGCGCAGGACACCCTTCAGGGGTGTGTCCGCCGTACGCGGCGGCGGGCCGCTGGGCGTAACGGGTGTGGTGATTCCCGTCCGCGCAGCGTGGCGGCCCCTACCACGGCCGGCAAGCGCAGCGGCGCCCGGCTCAGGGCCGGCTCGGCGCGGGGCATGGCCTGCCGCCCGTCCCGCTCGGCGGTCTGATCGGCGACGCGGGCGGAGGTCGGGCAGAGGTTGGGCCCGCCCGTCGCTCATCTCGCGCGGATAGCGGTCGGCATACCCTTCCATCTGCACTTCGGCCAGCGACTCTTTCACACGCTTGTCCATTTCCGCTTTGGGCAGTTTTTGAATCTCGAGCGCAAAGGTCATATTTTGATGAACCTTCTTTTCATTTTCTTTGTGCGCCTCTGTGCTCTTCGTGGCGGCAATCGTTATCTTATCCTGCACTCAAGATTTGAGCAAATTCAGGCGTCGCCCATATGGCTGCGCCGGTGGTGTCAACGACCATATCGCAGACTTGCATCTGGGGCCGGTAGGCGATTTCAGCCATGATGAACTGGTCTTTGAAATACCGGTTGCGAAAGTAGGTCGGCTCGTATTTCTTGCGATAATCAATTGACTCAACGACTCGCGCCCAAGACGCGCGTCTTCGACGCGCAGTCCCAACGTGTTGCCCATATCGAAAAGGACAGCTCTGATCTTTTCCACGTGCAAAATCCGTTACTGGGATGGCCGCAGGTGAACCTTCAGAGTTTTGCCATCCGCAAAGTTCTGAAAGGCATTCGGAAAATCGGACAAGGGCAGCGTGTGGCTGACTAAAGGCTGCACATCCACGACGCCATTCGTCAGCCAGGCAATGGCGGGCTGGAATGTGTAGCACAGCGCAAAACTGCCGATGATGGTCCAGTCCTTGTGAAAGACATCGTAAGGCCTGAGGCTGATCGTGGCATGGTTCGGCGCCACGCCGAATTGCAGATACTGTCCCCGCGGTTTCAAATAGTTAAAGGCTTGCTCGATGACGGATGGCACGCCCGTCGCGTCAACGACAATGGAAAAACCGTACGGAGCCAAATCTTGCAGCGCTTGCTTTTGATCAAAAGCCGGGGCCAGCGCCGTCGTCGCGCCGAATTGACGCGCGAGCGCCAACCGGTCAGGCTGCGGCTCGACCACGACGACCTGCGCTGCGCCGCTGTGCCGCAGCGCCTGCGTGAGCACCAGGCCCATCGGCCCGCCGCCAAAAATCAAGACGTCATCGCCCGGCCAAATGCGCAACCGGTTCAGCGCGTGAACGACGCACGACACTGGCTCGATGAAGGCGGCCTGTGTGTCCGTCAGGCTTTCGGGCAAACGGTAGCAAGCACGCGCTGGCACAGCCACATACTGGGCAAACGCGCCGGGCCGCGTGATGCCCACGCCCTGCCAGTTGAGGCAGTGATTGGCTTGCTGGTTGCGGCAAAAATAGCAGTGGCCGCAATAGAGGTTCGGGTCAGCCGCCACGCGGTCGCCCCGCTGGAAATCGGCGATGTCGCGGCCCACCTCGACAATCGTCCCGCCGAACTCGTGGCCGGGGATGACGGGGAACTGGGACATGTAATCGTTGTGATAAATGTGCAGGTCTGTGCCGCAGATGCCTACCGCCGCCACCTGGACGACAACCTCATCCGGCGCGCACGCCGGGTCGGCGACAGTGTCAATCGTGAAAGTTTGGGGTGCTGTAAAGATAACAGCTTGCATGATCACCATCCTATCGCAAACGATTTTCTTTTTTCAGAGCCGGTAAGCGCGTTATGGACAGCGCGCTGGATGGCCTGGACGCCTTCAAACAGCAAATCGCGCTGATGGTCATCTGAATCATGATGCGCAAGTGTGCTCACGAGTAACTCTAACGGGCGAATCAGGGAGAGACTTTGCCAGGCACGTCAAAGCCGTATGCAGCGAGCATTCGTTGCATGCGGTCGAGCGCGGCCAGGCTCTCATCTGGCTTTGCCATCGCCACGGCCAGGATCAGGGCGTTCACGATGGCCATCGGCACGTTCAACGAATGAAAGGTGGAGACAGGGCCGCGCCGCGCCGCCAGGACGACATCCACCTTGCCGTGAAACGCCGCGCCCAACGTGTCGGTGATCAAAATGATGGGGCAGCCAATAGAGTGAGCGTGTTCGACGACGGCGGCCAATTCGGTGCTCAGCCGGTGAAAGCCGGTGGCGATGACGGCGTCTTCCGGTTGAAGCAGTTGAAGCTTTTCAATCAGGTCGCGGGCCGATTCTGTCATGCTGAGCGTAAAGATGCCCATGCGCCTGAAGCGCAGTTCCAATAAATCGGCGAGCACGGCCGATGGTCCTCCGCCGCGCACAAAAATCCTGTGGGCACTCTGGATGATCTCGACGGCTCGATCGAACTCGGCCAGGGAGATGCTGTGCGCGGCTTCGGTGAGGTATTGCACTTCCATCTCAATGACCTTGGTCAAGACATGGCCCTGGTGACTGGCCAGTTCAGCCAGCTTGTGTTGAAGGCGCGCGGCCGGTGTGACCTGACCGCGATACAGGTCCTGGAGACAACGCTTTAGTTCTGGGAAGCCAGAATAGCCAATGGCCTTGGCAAAGCGGACAACGGTGGCCTGGCTCACTTCCAGACGTTGTGCCAGATCAGCCGCGGAGAAAAAGGCAGCCTCATCGTAGCTCGTCAGCAAATAGCGCGCGATGCGTTGCTGACTCTTGGAGAGGGCTGGCAGGTGCTCTTCCAGCCTGCGCCGGAAACCGTCCAGTTCTTCTATCATGCGCACTTTCATGCAACGTTTGCATCGCTGCAAACGTGTTCACTATAGACGGCGACCCATGCGTGAAAGATTATACAGCAAATCTTTTTCAAAATGCAAGTTAAATTGCAGAAAATGAGGGAAAAATTTAAGGTTGTGTACTTGACAATCCAAACAGCACTGCGGTATACTATAGTTTATTGATTGCACACGTTTGCAATCCTTGGTACGGGTAACGTCACTGCACACGTTCACTATATGCCCAACGAAGCCAGAATCTCTATCAAAGACATTGCCAGGGCCGCTGGCGTCTCCCACTCGACTGTTTCCCGTTCGTTGAGTGACAGCCCTCTCGTCAACCCGGAAACCAAGGCGCGCATCCAGCGACTGTCTTCCGAGATGGGCTACACCCCCAACGCCGCTGCACGCAGTCTGGTGATGGGACGGACACGAACCGTGGGCGTAGTCGTCACGACGATTGCCGACCCGTTCATCGCCGAAGTGACACAGGGCATCGAAAGCACGGCCTACGAGCACGGCTATACCGTCGTCCTCGCCAGTTCCAACTCGGACCCTGCGCGTGAGATCGCCGCCGTGGAGATGCTGAGGTCAAAGCGTGTGGACGGTGTCATCGTCACCTCGTCTCGCGTGGGCGCACTCTATCACGATCACCTTGAGCGAATCGGCGTGCCCGTGGTGCTCATCAACAATCACAGCGAGCAAAGTGGGCGCTACACGTTTTCGATCTCGGTGGACAATCAACACGGCGGGTATCTGGCCACACAGCACTTGATCGCATTGGGACATCGCCGCATCGCCTTCGTCACGGCCCAGGTGAACCATAGCTCTAACATGGGACGCTTGGCAGGCTATCAGCTCGCTTTGAGTGAAGCGGGCCTTGCGTCTGATCCTTCGCTGGTCGTGGCTGGCAATGGGCGCGTTGACGGCGGCGTGCACAGCTGGTCATCATTGAAGACATTACCTGAGCCACCGACGGCGGTTTTTTGTTATAATGACATGACGGCGATCGGGCTTTTGCACGCGGTGCAGCAAGCCGGCCTCAGCGTCCCCCAAGATTTGTCCGTCGTCGGCTTTGACGATATTCCATTCGCATTGTACGTATCCCCTGCGTTGACCACCATCGCACAACCGCAGTTTGCAATGGGCCAACAGGCGATGCAGATGGCCCTCGATTTGATGAAGGCCCCATCGGGTGCGCAGATTTCAGACATCAACATCAAGGGTGAATTGATCGTGCGTGAATCGTCGGGTGTTCCCGCACCTGGACGATCCATTTGATTACGTGGCCCAGTTCGAACACTCAGCCGCTCACACCCATGTAAGAGCAGAGAGGCACAGTCATGGAATCGCGAGCAACATTTTTGGCCCGGCTGCGTTATCGGTTTGCCGACATTCCGGAAGGGGTTGCCTTCGTCAGCTTGTTGGCGCTCTTTATCTTCTTTTCCATTGCAGCAGGCAATTTCTTGTCACCCCTCTCTCTTGCTAATATCCTGACCTTTGCCAGCATCACCGGTATTGTGGTTATCGGCGTTTCTATCCTCATGATTGCCGGCGAATTTGATCTGTCCGTCGGTTCAAATTTTGCCGTGGCGAGTTATGTGTTTGTATTGTCTCTCAAGGCCGGGGGGAATCCCATCCTGTCCATGTTGCTGGCGCTCTTGGTTAGCGCGGGCTTTGGGCTGATTAATGGCCTGATTGTAACGAGGACTGGAATACCGTCGTTCATCACTACCCTGGGGACGATGCTGGCCTATCGCGGCATCGCCCGCGCTATTGGAAGTGGGACCTTTGCCACCTATACCGGGGCGCCTCCTGCGCTGTTTGGGATTCTCAACGCACCCCTCGACGCAATCAATCAGCTCTTCAATCCGTCCAGTACTTTGCGTGTCTCGATTTTTTGGTTCATCCTGATCGCGATCGTGATGCAAGTAATTCTAAGACGCACACGTTACGGTAATTGGATTTTTGCGACGGGCGGAAATCCAGCGGCGGCCCTGTCACAAGGCGTCCCGACCAAATGGGTCAAAGTGAGTGCTTTTGTCTTGGCCGGACTCCTTACAGGTTTTGCGAGCGTCACACAGCTTGCTTACCGCCTCAGCGTTGACCCGTTACGTGGCGCCGGCATGGAGCTCATTGCTGTGGCCGCCTGCGTGATCGGCGGTGTGCGGCTCAACGGCGGCTATGGCAGTGTCTTTGGCGCGTGTGTGGGAATGTTGCTGATACAAATGCTAGAGCAGGGGCTGGTGTTGATGCAGCTTCCGATCGAGATCTTCCAGGCGGTGACAGGTCTGATCTTGATCATTGCGGCGATCAGCAACACGTATCTGAGTGGTCAAAAGTGAGCGCTTGCGTGCAGAAAGGAGGTGATATCCGAGTTTAGAGGATTGAAGTCGTATCCGCTTTGTCCCAACGTGACCCGCTTTCCATTCCACAAGGAGGAAAAAATGAAGTGGATCGTTCGTTCCGCAATGCTCGTGGTTGTATGCGCGCTGATGCTCAATGCCTGCGCGCCGGCAACACCGCCGCCGACTGCACCGCCGGCTGCGCCACCAGCGGCAGCGCCGCCGACTACGGCGCCAACTCAAGCGCCGCAACCTACCGCTGTTCCGCCGACAGTGGCGCCCACAAAGGCGCCGGCGCCGACAGTGGCTCCAACCGCAGCGGCTCCCGCTGTTGATCCAAACAAGAAACTCAAGCTCGTCATGGTGCAACACGCGCTGTGCGCGTGGGATTCCTTCTGGTGCACCGTCGAGCAAGGCATCAAAGATGCCGCAAAGGACATGGGCGTTGACGTGACCATCCTGGGGCCGGACAAGTTCGATCTGGAAAAGACGGCGACCTTGATTGACCAGGCGACCGCCGGCAAGCCCGACGGCATCGGCCTGACCGTCACCGACGCCAAGCTCTTCAAAGACCCCATCAACCGCGCGCTCAAGGCTGGCATCCCGGTCGTCGCTTACAACGCCGGCAAGGGACCCGTCGCGGATGACATCCCCTACCTGACTTACCTGGGTCAGGACGAGTATCAGGGTGGCTACCTGGGCGGCCTGCGTATGATTGCGGCCGGCGGCAAAAAGGGCGTCTGCATCAACCAGCAGGTCGGTCACGCCGGCCTCGATTTGCGCTGCAAGGGCTTTGTTGATGCCTTCGCCTCCAAGAACTTGAAGGCCGCCGTGCTGGGCATCACCGATGATCCCGCCCAGTCGCAGACGACGATCTCGGACTATGCCACGGCCAATCCCGATGTGGATGCTTTCTTGACGTTGGGGCCGAATGGCGCGAATCCGTTCTATGCCTGGCTCAAAGCCTCTGGCAAGAAGGCGGGTGACGTGAAGCACGGCACCTTCGACCTTAGCCCCGAGATCATCAATCACATCCAGGATGGCTCGACGCTGTTCGGGATTGACCAGCAGCCGTACCTGCAAGGGTATGGCGCAGTAGAAATGCTGGTGATGTACGGCCGCTATGGAATTTCGCCCGCGCTCCCGGTGACCGGCACAGGGCCAGGCTTTGTAGACAAGAACAATGTTGGTAAGAAAGCAGATCCGACCAAGAAGCTCAAGCTCGTCATGGTGCAACATGCGTTGTGCGCGTGGGATTCCTTCTGGTGTGTTGTGCAGAAGGGCATCGAGACGGCGGCCAAGCAAATGAACGTCGAGGTTACCGTTCTTGGTCCGGACAAGTTCGACCTGGAAAAGACGGCGACCTTGATTGACCAGGCGACCGCCGGCAAGCCGGATGGCATCGGCCTGACCGTCACCGACGCCAAACTCTTCAAAGACCCCATCAACCGCGCGCTCAAGGCCGGCATCCCCGTCGTCGCTTACAACGCCGGCTCAGGGCCGGACAAAGATGGTATCCCCTATCTAACTTACATCGGTCAGGACGAGTATCAAGGTGGCTACCAGGCCGGCCTGCGTATGATTGCGGCCGGCGGAAAAAAGGGCGTCTGCATCAACCAGCAAGTCGGTCACGCTGGCCTCGATGCGCGCTGCAAAGGTTTTGTTGACGCCTTTGCTTCCAAGAACCTGAAAGCCGCCGTGCTGGGCATCACCGATGATCCCGCCCAGTCGCAGACGACGATCTCGGACTATGCCACGGCCAATCCCGATGTGGATGCTTTCTTGACCTTGGGGCCGAATGGCGCGAATCCGTTCTATGCCTGGCTCAAAGCCTCTGGCAAGAAGGCGGGTGACGTGAAGCACGGCACCTTCGACCTCAGCCCCGAGATCGTGAGCCACATCCAGGACGGCTCGACGCTGTTCGGGATTGACCAGCAACCCTTCTTGCAGGGATACAGTGCGGTGATGTCTTTGGCGCTGCTGCTGCGCCAAAACGTCTCGCCCGCGCTGCCGGTGACCGCCACGGGTCCAGGCTTTGTGGACAAGACCAACGTCGCGTTTGTCAAGGCGCTTGCCGGTCAGTATCGCTAGTTCAAACGAGGAACGAACCTGACAGGTCTTGGCCGGCCTGTCAGGTTCAGGATGAAACGGGCAGGGTTAGCAAGGTTTTCACTCGCCCTGCCCGTTCACAGCAAGACTAGTTCGACTTGGTGCAGTCACATCAATGGAGGGACTGACCGTGAATGCGAGACTGACCTGGCAAAGACAGGCCCGCTATCTGTTTGCTGAATCGTCTATCGCAGGGCCTCTGTTCACCCTGATCTTTGTCTTTATTCTTTTCTCGCTCTTCGTACCGCATTTCTTTTCTTGGCGGACCGTCTCCGGGATTGTGAACGCAGCGACGCTGACCGGTATAGTCACTATTGGCATAACGCTGCTCATGATCTCGGGAGAATTTGACCTCTCCGTTGGCTCGCTGATCGCAGTGGGCGGTTATCTGTTCGGCCAGCAGTGCGCCCGTAATTCTCCGCTGCTTGGCCTGGCGCTGGCGTTTCTGATTCCAGGTCTTCTTGGCGCGTTGAATGGTTTGATTCGCGTGCGAACCGGGATTCCATCCTTCATCGTCACGCTCGGCACAGGCTTCATTTTCCGCGGCGCCGCATGGATTCTCTCCGGCGGTTCGATGCTGCAACTCACGGATAAACTCCCGATTTACGATGCCTTTAGTGGGCGCTTTAACTTGTTAGATGACTTGCTTCCGGGCGCGAATTTTCTCACCTCCTTGTTGTGGCTGCTGGCAGCTGTGTCGGTCTTTCAATATGTGCTGGTCCGCACCCGCTATGGCAATCATGTGTTTGCAGTGGGAGGACAAGTGGAAGCAGCCACGGCCCAAGGCGTGAATGTCGAGCTCGTCAAGGTGATCAACTTTGCCATTTCCGGCGCGCTCGCGGGCTTTGCCGGCGTGCTCACGTTCACCCAATTCCAGTCCATGCGCGTGGCAAGCGGCTCGGGTACGGAACTGAGCGCGATTGCATCGGCAGTGGTGGGTGGCACATTGCTCACGGGCGGATCGGGCAGTGTCTGGGGCGCGTTGATCGGCGTGCTGTTGATCAGCATGCTGCGAACCGGCGTGGTCTTGCTCAACATCCCGTTTATTCCTGCCGACAATTTCGAAGCGATCGTCGGCGTGACGATCGTCGGCGCAGCCATCTTTAACAATTGGGTACGGCAGCGCACCTAGGAGGGCGACATGAGCACAACGGCCAACACTATTCCTGTGGTCGAGATGAAGAACATCGTCAGGCGCTTTGGCACCATCACGGCGCTCAAGAATGTGGATTTCAAGATTGACCGGGCGCAGGTGATGGCGCTGGTTGGCGATAACGGCGCGGGCAAGTCCACCCTCATCAAGATTCTCACCGGGATCTATCCGCCGAACAGCGGCGAAATCTACTTTGAAGGCAAGCTGGTGCAGATCAACTCGCCGCGCGATGCACGCGACCTTGGTATTGAGACCTGCTATCAGGACCTTGCGCTGGTCAATCTGATGAGCATCTCGCGCAACTTTTTCCTGGGCCGTGAACTCGTGCATCAAGTTGGCCCTATCCACTGGCTCAAAATGGGCGATATGAATGCGCTGACCCGCTCAGCGCTGGCAGATGTGGGCATCCAAATTCGCTCGCCGGGTGACAGGGTCGGTAGCCTCTCCGGCGGCGAACGACAATCCATTGCGATTGGTCGCGCCGTGCACTTTGGCGCCAAGCTGCTGATTTTGGACGAGCCGACCTCGGCGCTATCGGTGGCAGAAACGCGCAAGGTGCTCAAGTATATCGAAAATGCCAAAGTGCGCGGACTGCCGGTGATTTTCATTACGCACAATGTCCATCATGTGTACATGATGGCGGATGCCTATACCATCATTCGGCATGGCGAAAAGGTTGGCACCTATCAGCGCGGCGAGTTGTCGGAAAACGACATTGCCGATCTCATCACAGGACAACGGGAAAAATAAAACAAATGAAATTCGGTGCGTGTACGTGGATTTTCGGCGATGAGCCACTGCGGACGAAAGCGCAACGCATAGCGGCGATTGGGCTGGACGGCGTCGAGTTATTCGGCGAATTGTCGCTGAACCCGCGCGAGGCGCGCAAAATCCTTGCGGATCTTGAGCTCGCCGTCTTGTCGCTCACACCTGACAATGTTGACCTCTGTCACCCTGACGACAGCATCCATCGTCCCGCGCTCGATTACTATTTGCGTCTGGTGGATTTCGCAGCAGACGTTGGCGCTCCGCTACTTGTGTGCCACGGCCAGGTTGGCCGGGTGCGTGCGGTCGGTTCATACGCAGAGGAATGGAACCTGATGGTCGCTGCGGTGCGCGAAATCGCCACACGCGCAGCGCAGCGCAACCTGCGCGTCGCCATCGAGTTGCTTAATCGCTACGAAGCACACTTGCTCAACAGCGCGGACGAGGGTCTGCGGTTCGTGCGTGAGGTCGGCGCCGCGAACGTGGGGCTGCTTCTCGACACATACCACATGAATATTGAAGAGGCGTATCTGCCGCGCGCGATTGAAAACGCAGCGGGCAACCTTTTTCTCTTCCATATTGCCGATTCGAACCGCCAGGCTGTTGGGCGCGGGCACATTGATTTTGCGGCCATTGCCCAGGCCCTGCGCACCGCCGGTTATGGCGGCGACGTGATTTTTGAGTGCGTCGCACCGGGGCCTGATCCTTTCACCCCCATAAAGGGATCTGACTCGTGCGCGCAGGTCGAGCTGTTCTTGCGCGAGTCATTGACGCGAATGAAGGAGAATATTGCATGAACTCGCACGATCGAGTGAAGCAAGCGCTGGACCATCAAGAGCCGGCTCGAATTCCATTCGATCTGGGCGGCACCGGCCTGACCACGATGCACATCACGGCGTACCAGAATTTGCGCCGCCACCTGGGCTTGCCTCCGATTAACGTGCGCGTGGTCGCTATGGCAGAGCAACTGGTGTTCGTGGATGAGGATATGGCAGAGCGCTTGCAGACTGACTTTCGACTCGTGCAACCGGGCACGGCCTCCAGCTTCGAGTACATCTTTCGAGATGAAGGCGCGTATGAAGCATACACAGACGAGTGGGGCATCGGCTGGCAGAAACCGAAAGATGGTGGCCTGTACTATGATATGTATTATCATCCGCTGGCGACCGCCGGTTCGCTCGACGAATTCAAGGCGCATCCGTTCCCTGATCCACTTGACGACCAGCGGTTTGCCAGGCTGCGGCCACAGGCTGAAGCGGCCGCGGCTCAGGGAAAAGCCGTTGTCCTGGCCGGCCCCTGCGCCGGAATCGCCGAGGTGTATGCGTGGATGCGCGGCTTTGAGCAATACTATATGGACCTGGCGACCCACCACGAGTTCGTTGGTTACATGCTTGACCGACTGGTAGAATGGAAGTGCGCCTTCTGGGAGCGCGCCCTCAAAGAGATCGGCGACCTGGTAGATATTGTGGTCGAAGCGGATGACCTGGCCGGGCAAAACGGGCCACTCATGTCGCCCAGGACCTATCGCAACCTGATCCAGCCGCGCCACAGGCGCCTCTTTTCATTTATCAAAGCCCAGGCCCCGGTCAAGGTATTTTTCCATTCCTGCGGTGCGGTTCGCTTGTTGTTGCCCGGTCTGATTGACGCCGGGATTGACATTCTCAATCCGGTGCAGATCAGTGCAGCGGGCATGGACCTGGCTGAGTTGAAACGTGATTTTGGGCGCGACCTGGTGTTCTGGGGCGGCGGCGTGGATACGCAGAATGTGCTGGGAACCGCGACGCCGGAGCAAATCAAAGAACACGTGAAACGAAATATCGAAGCGCTTGCGCCCGGCGGTGGCTTCGTCTTTGCGGCAGTGCACGACATCCAGGCGAATGTCCCGCCGGAGAATGTCATGGCAATGTGGGAAGCGGTTCAGGCGTACGGATAATACCAGAAGCAGGTGGCGAAAAATGGTCGGACCGATCAAACGGGTTGGATTCATTGGACTAGGACGGATGGGCCATCCGATGGCCCAGAATCTTTTGCGGGCGGGGTATTCACTAAACGTTTATGACATCGTGCGAGACAAGGCGCGCCCGCTGGTCGCGGCCGGCGCCCAGGAAGCCGGCTCGCCGCTGGAAGCCGCCTCCGGGGCCGACTTGGTCATCTCAATGATTTTGGATGATGCAGGATTGGAAGCAGTGGCTCTGGGTCCCAACGGTGTCTTTCGAGGCGCTGATGCTGGCGTCATCTATGCGGACATGAGCACCGTTTCGGCGGCGGCTTCCGCACGAGTGGCACGCGCGGCAGAGGAAAAGAAAATCCGCTACTTGCGCGCCAAAGTCTCTGGGAGTGTCAAGCCAGCCACCGAGGGAACCTTGACGATTTTTGTCTCTGGTCCCCGGGACGCCTATGAGCAGTCCTCGCAAGTCTTTGGTGCAATGGGCAAAAAAGTCTATTACGTCGGCCCGGGTGAAGAAGCCATCTTTTTGAAACTGGTACACAGCGTTATGATCGGTGTCACGGCAGCAATGGTGGGCGAGGCGTTCGCCTTCGGCGAACGCTGTGGCCTGGATTGGCAGCAGATGATTGAGGTCATCAACAACAGCGCCCTCAACTCAGTGCTCTTTGATTACAAAGTCCCATTACTGAAAACCAAGGACTATAGTGTTCCTCAATCCACGGTGGATATTGTCTGCAAGGATATGGACTCGGCGCTTGTCTCTGCCAAAGAGCTGAACATACCGATGCCCGTCACGACCCTGGTCCGTGAATTCTTTCGGGTGATGCAAGCCCAAGGCGAAGGCCCGCTGGACTTTATTGGGATCGTCAAGGTCTTTGAAGCCATTGCCGGCTTGAACGTGATACCGGATAAGAACATTCCCAGTGGTTAGCCTCCCAGCAAGAAATTGAAAGGAGAGACCAATGGATATTCCCCAAACGATGAAAGCAGCCGTGCTGTTCAATTACGGCGACCTGCGCGTCACCCGGAAGCCGGTGCCTGTTCCCGGCGCAGGCGAGGCGTTAATCCAGGTCAATGCGATTGCGATCTGCGGTAGCGACCCCGGTATCGTCGCCCATGGTTGGCAAAACCATCCGCCGCTCGGCGAGTTCATCCCGGGACACGAATTCAGCGGCACTGTCGTCGCGGTTTCGCCGGATGTCACCGAGGTCAAGATCGGTGATCGGGTCGCGCTGGAGCCGCACAAGGGCTGCGGGCGCTGCGTAAATTGTCTGCGCGGTTTGTATACAACTTGCCTCAATTACGGCAAACCGGAAACAGGCCACCGGCATTACGGATTTTGCAGCAATGGCGGTTACGCCGAATACGCGGCCTGTCACGTCAACACGCTCCATAAACTGCCGGACAGCATCTCGTTCGAACAAGGCGCGCTGCTGACAACGGCAGGAACGGTATTGTATGGCTACGAACGCATCGGCGGCATCAAGCCCGGCGAGACGGTCGTCGTCACGGGACCGGGAGCAATTGGATTGATCTCAGCACAAATGGCCAGGCTCCTCGGCGCAGGACGCGTGATCCTCACCGGTACACGTGCGGACCGTCTCGCCGTCGGGCGGCAGTTGGGTGCGGATGTCACGCTGAACGTGAACGAGGTCAATGTGCGGGATGTTGTGATGCAACTCACCAACGGAGTGGGCGCAGACCTCGTCGTCGAATGTGCCGGGCAGCCAGCTCCGGCGTCCGAGGCTCTCGATCTCGTTCGCAAGAGCGGGCGCGTTCTGTACAACGGCATCTATCACGAGCCGGTGACGCTCGCGCTCAACAAGGTCGTGCAATGGAACCTCCTCATCGCCGGACCGAAAGGCGAGGGGATGTGGAGCGTCGAACGCGCCATCCCGCTGATGGCGGACGGCCGGCTGCAGATGAAACCGCTCATCACACACGTTTTCTCACTCGACGAGATCAATGTCGCCTTCGATACCTTTGCTCAGCGAAAAGACGGTGCGATCAAGGTCATCGTCAAGCCATGTTAGACATTGTCACCTTTGGCGAGGCGATGCTTCGGCTCTCGCCGCCAGACCACGAGCGGCTGGAGCAGACCAAGTTGCTAGAAGTGGCTGTCGGCGGAGCGGAACTCTCTGTAGCGGCGGGCGTCGCGCGCTTGGGGAAAAAATCGGCATGGGTCAGCCGATTGCCGGATAATCCGCTGGGACGAATGATCGCGAACAAGGGACGTGAGTTCGGCGTCGATATGGAGCACGTTGTTTGGGCGCACGGTGAGCGTGCCGGACTGTACTTTTACGAGCACGGTGCGACGCCGCGTCCAACCCGCGTGATCTACGACCGTATGGATTCGGCTCTTGCGCACATCCAACCTGATATGGTGGATTGGGATTCACTTTTGCGGGGCACACGCCTCTTTCACGTCGGCGGCATTACGCCTGCGTTGAGTGTAACCGCGGCGGAGACACAAAAGCAAGCGCTGCGCGCGGCAAAGGCAGTCGGATGCCTCGTCAGTTACGATTTGAATTACCGCGCCCAGCTCTGGACGCTTGAACAAGCGCGTGTTGCCCAATTGCCGTTGATGGAATTTGTAGACATTTTGATTACCGCGCTGCCGGATCAACCCAACGTCACAGAACTGATTTCGGGCTTGAGCGGCGAAAATCCCGCTGCGGTTGCTTGCCAACTGGCAGAACGCTTTGGGTTCCAGGCGGTCTTGGTGACTCTGCGCAGTACCCCCTCGGCATGGCGGAACACCTGGACTTCGCTGGCATTTGCCAACGGCCAAGTCTTTACGGATCGCGTCTATGAAATTGATGCTGTCGATCGGCTCGGCGGCGGAGACGCGTGCGTGGCCGGATTTCTTGCTGGATACCTGGAAGGAGATGTCGCGCGGGCAGTGGAGTTGGGCAACGCGTTCTCTGCGCTCAAGCAAACCTCGCCGACAGACTGGCCCTGGGTGACGCGCGCCGAAGTCGAGTCGCTGATCACCAAGGGAGAGATACAGATGACTCGCTGATGGATAAAACTATAGCGCTCCAACATATTCTTGACTGTGGCGTCATTGCCATTTTTCGCGCGGCGAATCCGATAGGGCTGGTGGCTGCAGCGGAAGCTATCGTCGCAGGTGGAATCATCGCCGTCGAATTTACTTTCACGACGCCGGACGCGTGCCGGTTGATTGGCGCGACGCGCGAGCGGCTGGGCGAACGCGCGTTGGTCGGTGCGGGGACCATACTCAATGCAAAGGACGCGGATGCTGCACTTCAAGCTGGGGCGCAGTTCATCGTTATGCCGGTGCTCGATCGTGCTACCATCGAAACCGCGCAGCGCGCGGCTGTGCCGATCATGCCGGGTGCGTACACCCCAACCGAAATTCTCACCGCTTGGGAATGGGGTGCTGACTTGGTGAAACTGTTCCCCGCGAGTGCCGGGGGGCCGGCCTACGTACGTGCAATCCGCGCACCGCTGCCACAAGTGCGGCTGGTTCCAACGGGAGGCGTGAGCACCGCGAACGCGGGTGAGTATATCCGTGCCGGTGCAGCGGCAGTTGCCGTCGGCGGAAACCTAGTTGACCCGACGGCAATCGCCGCTGGAGAATTCAACCGGCTCACCGAGGTTGCGCGTCAGCTTTGCGGATCCGTGCAAAATGCCAGGACAGAGAAACAGCTGTGAGCAGAAAGCGATGCGATTAGACGTGGCGAGCATCGTACCAAGTCCTTGTCGCAGACCGCGAGATCACTCTTTTCGAGTAAATGGATCCCGTCGAACTGAAACGCGAGTTCGGGCGCGACCTGGTGTTCTGGGGTGGCGGCGTGGATACGCAGCGCGTGCTGGGGACTGCCACGCCGGAAGAAATCAGAGAACACGTAAAGCGAAACATTGAAGCGCTCGCTCCTGGCGGCGGGTTTGTCTTTGCCGCCGTACATGACATCCAGGCGAATGTCCCCCCGGCGAACATCGTGGCGATGTGGGAAGCCTGGAAAGCTTACGGCGTCTATTCGAGTGCATCGGCGTAATCGAAAGCAGAAGTTCACATGTATCCCAATCAGGATACATGAATAACTGGCTTGAAATATTGCAGGAGGAACACATGGACAAGATGAAGGCTTTCGTTGTTCGCGGTGTTGGCCAACTTGAACTGACCGAACTCCCGATCCCGAAGGTGCAAGAGCCCGATGACGTATTGCTGCAAGTCAAGGCCGTGGGCATCTGCGGCTCGGACGTCAAAATCCTAGAAGGCAAGCACCACTTTAGACCGAACACGGTGGTGGGCCACGAGTTTTGCGGGGAGGTCCTCGAGGTGGGCACGCACGTTACGCACGTCAAGGTTGGCGATCGCGTGGCCATTGACAACAATATCCGCTGCGGCTTTTGCTCATTCTGCCGCATGGGCCTGAGCAGCCAGTGCGTCGAGATCAAGACCAGCGCGCTCGGCGTGATGCGGGACGGCGGTTACGCCGAGTATTGCCTGGTGCCGGAAAAGCAGTGCTTTCTGCTGCCGGATGAGATTGACGATGTGCTTGGCACGCAGGTCGAAACGCTGGCGACCGTCGTCAACGGCATGAACACGCTGCTCATGCTGCCCTATGATTACGTCCTTATCCTTGGCTTTGGGCCGATTGGCTACCTGTTTGCCCAGTTTGCCAAGAACATGGCGGCCAAAGTCGCCGTGACGGAGATTGACCCGTTCCGCATCAGCGTGGCGAAAGAGTGCGGCCTGACGGTCTGGAATCCGAACGAAGTGGACGTGGTCCAGAAGATCACCGAGTTCACGTATGGCCGGAAGGCCGACATCGTGATCGAGGCGACCGGCAACGCGCT
>CAYGWJ010000022.1:0-5828 GCA_964353405.1 uncultured Anaerolineae bacterium | reverse complement strand
GAGCGCGCGAATCACCAGGCGCAATCGGCTGCCTTGCGCAATCCGCCGCGAAAAGTAGGGGAACACGCCGAACTCGTAGCGGTTGACTTGGCCGGGCGTCACCCACTTGGCTTCCTGCAACGACTCGCGATAGCGAGCGCGCATGGGAATTTTCAACCCCCATTCAAGTGCGACGCCTTTGGTATCCGCTGGTTTGCTGGCTGTGGTGGCCTCGTCGGCCCAGGTGCGAGTGAACATGCTGGTCTCCCTATACCGATTGGCTAACCACCGATAACAGATCACAGAGAGACTTGACCCGCGCGCACTCTGCGTCAGGAAACACATCGTTCGGATCCAGCAACGCTGGCACAAGACCTGCCGCCTGCGAACCGACCACGTCGGCGTAAAAGTTGTCGCCCACATAGAGGCACTCGCTGGGCGCGGCGTCCGCCATTTCGCAAGCGCAGTGGAAGATGCGCGTATCGGGCTTCCATGCGCCCACTTGCCCGCCGGACAGCGTAAAGGAAAAGTAGCCGCTCAGGCCCAGTTCCATCGCAACGGGCGTCAACTCTTCGGCGCGATTCGACACCAGTCCCAGCGTGTAGCCATCGTCGCACAGCGCGCGCAGAACAGTATGTGCTTCGGGATGAAGATAGGACTCTGGTCTGTAACGTTCGTCAAAAGCGCGCCGAATCGCCTGTGCATAATCCAGTGAAGCATCTTGTACGCCCGCGGCCTTGAGCATATTGTGCGTGTAATCGAGCCAGAATGCGCCGAGGTCATCTGACATCCTGGCAAAGCCGCTGTGTTTGCCGGACCAAAAGGAATGTGTCCACTGCTCGACGCTGCGCCGCGCGTCGGCGCAGAACGTCAAGCCCAATTCGGCGGAAAACTGGACAAACGCCTCCACTCCGTTAGGGCGGTTGAATTTGAGTGTGCCGTCGAGGTCAAAGAGGACTGCGCGGATCATACAGAGGATGCTTGGATGAGAATGGTATCGCCCACGTTAATCGTGCCGCTGTGTGCCACGCGCGCCAACATCCCGCGTTGTCCGCCGATCTCTTGAAGCAGGCCAGGGCGTAAATCTTCCATGCGCGAACAAGGGTGGCATTCGCCCGTGATTTCCAGGACGGCCTGGCCCACGCATAACCGTGTGCCGAGGGGCAAGCCCATCAACGCAATGCCGCGCGTGGTGATATTCTCCTTCACATCGCCCACGTGCAAGTCGAGTTTCTCCAGGGTCTCTGCCGCTATCAATAGCACCTGGCGCTTGCTGTCGCCTTTGGCGTGGCGGTCGCCTTCCAGCCCCAGATTCTCCACTGCGAGAGCCGATTCCACTGGCGTCATCGGCTCGCGGTAGCCGGGGCAGATTTGCAGTCCAACCACAGTTGCTCGAGATTGCATAAGGTTTGCTCCACATTTGAGGTGCGGCGATTATACCACACGTGCTCCGTGCTGTGCGTTGCTTGGGAAAATCATGTGACGCATTATGTGTGGCGCAAATAGATGACATAACGCGATTTGTGTCAGAGTAGTACCTGTTTGCTATTTTTTGAACTAGGCCTGATAGCTTTTGGTAGACCCTCAGTGCTATATTCTCTTCAACTACCTGGGCCTGCAGGTAAATTTGAAACGGAACTTGACAGAATGTCGTCTTCGCGTTTGCCAGGGTTCTATAAAAGCTCAATTGAAGAACGTCGGTCGGCTGTAGCCGAGTGGGCCGGCCTGTCGGGCGACGAGGCGAAAGTTCTGGATGGCGTGCTGGGCCTGAGCGCACAAGTGGCTGACCACATGGTGGAAAATGCTGTCGGCACGTTCGGATTGCCGCTTGGCATCGCCACGAATTTCCTTGTTAACGGGCGTGATGTGCTTGTTCCGATGGTGATTGAAGAGCCGTCGGTCGTGGCCGGCGCGAGTTACGCGGCTCGATTGGCACGCGAGGGCGGTGGATTTACCTGTTCGTCGTCCGAGCCGCTGATGATTTCGCAAATCCAAATTCTCGATCTGGCCGACGCGCATGCGGCGCGTTTGGACGTTTTGGCAAACAAGGCGCGTCTGATGGAAATTGCCCGCGATGTTGACCCGCTGCTCGTTCGAGCGGGCGGCGGGCCGAGGGACATTGAAGCGCGTGTGGTGGAAAGCGCGCTTGGGCCGATGCTGATCGTTCACGTCCTGGTTGACTGTCGCGACGCGATGGGCGCGAACGCCGTCAACACGATGGCCGAGAGGCTGCGCCCGGCGTTGGAAGACATAACTGGCGGGCGAGTTAATCTGCGCATCCTTTCCAACCTGGCCGACCGGCGCGTGGCGCGAGCGAAAGCGGTCTTTCCACTTGCCGCGCTGGCCTTTGAATCGGAGAGCGAGAAGTACGAAGGCGAGATGGTGCGCGACCGCATTATCGAAGCCTGGGCGATGGCAGAAGCCGACCCGTACCGCGCGGCCACCCACAATAAAGGCATCATGAACGGCGTGGACGCGGTGGTGATTGCCACGGGCAACGACTGGCGCGCGATTGAAGCGGGCGCTCACGCCTACGCCGCGCGGAATGGACAATACACTTCGCTTTCTCATTGGGGTGTGGACCGGGACGGCAACCTCGTCGGCGTGCTAGAGATGCCGATGGCGGTTGGCATCGTCGGTGGGGCGACCAAAGTTCATCCGGCGGCCCAGGTTGCACTCAAGCTGATGGGTGTGACGACGGCGCGCGAGCTGGCCGAAATCATCGTCGCCGTTGGATTGGCGCAAAACCTGGCTGCGATTCGCGCTTTGGCGACGGAAGGCATCCAGCGCGGCCACATGGCGTTGCACGCTCGACAGGTCGCCATTGCCGCCGGCGCAACGGGCGAACTGATCGAGCGCGTGGCGGCCCAGCTCGTCGCCGAGCGCCAGGTTCGGCTCGATCGGGCGCAAGAGCTTGTCGCCGCGCGTCGTTCATAAACGGAAACCGCGATACGGAATACGTCCATGGGATTGCTGAAACCAAATCGTGATGTGGGCATCGTAGGCTATGGGGCGTATGTCCCACGCTACCGCTTACCCGCCACCGAAGTCAGCCGGGTGTGGGAAGGCGGCGAGGGCGCGCTGCCCATCAAAGAAAAGGCCGTGCCCGGCCTGGACGAGGATGTGGCCACCATGTCCGTCGAGGCGGCGCGCAACGCGATGGCTCGCGCCAAGATTGACCCGACGTTGATTCGCGCGGTGTGGGTGGGCAGCGAGAGCCACCCCTATGCGGTCAAGCCGACGAGCACCATTGTCGCGGAAGCGATTGGCGCGGTGCCGCACACGCAGGCCGCCGATTTTCAGTTTGCGTGCAAGGCGGGCACCGAGGCGATGCAGGCCGCTATCGGCTTTGTTGGCTCGGGCATGGCCGAGTATGCAATGGCCGTCGGGATGGACACGGCGCAGAGCCGCCCCGGCGATGCGTTGGAATACACGGCCGGCGCGGGCGGCGCGGCCTATATTATCGGTCCGGCGGAAGAATCGCTTGCCGTCATCGAAGGTTCGCTGTCCTACGTCACCGACACGCCCGACTTTTGGCGCCGCCAGTACGAGCATTACCCGGAGCACGGCAGCCGCTTTACGGGCGAACCGGCCTATTTCAAGCACGTCATGTCGGCGGCCAGCGAGATCATGGAGGCGCTGGGCACTCAGCCGTCCGATTACGTGTATGCTGTCTTCCATCAGCCCAATTTAAAGTTCCCGATGAAGGCTGGCAAGGACTTGGGGTTTACCCGAGATCAAATCAAGGCCGGCCTGCTCGTCAACGAAATCGGCAATACCTACGCGGGCGCGGCCATGATCGGGCTGACCGCCATCCTGGACGAGGCCAAGCCCGGCGACCGCATCCTGGCGGTGTCGTTCGGCAGCGGCGCGGGCAGCGATGCCTTTAGCCTGCGCGTGACGGAGCACATCACGCACAGGCGCAACGGCGTCCCGACCACGCGACAATACATCGCCCGGCGCGTAGAAATTGACTATGCCACCTACGCGCGGCATCGCAAAAAGCTCCTGATGGAGTAACATGCGAGACGTATCCATTATCGGCATCGGCCAAACCAAGGTCGGAGAGCACTGGGACAAGTCGCTCAAGGAACTTGCCGCCGAATCCATCCTTGGCGCCATCAAGGACGCCGGGACGGATCGCGTGGACTCGCTCTACATTGGCAACATGTTGTCGGGTGAGCTGACGGGCCAGGAGCACCTGGGCGCGCTCATCAGCGATTTCGTTGGACTGCGCGGCGTCGAAGCCGTCAAGATTGAGGCGGCGTGCGGCTCCGGTGCGGCAGCGCTGCGGATGGGCTATGTGGCCGTGGCGGGCGAGTTGTCTGATTTTGTCGTCGTGGCGGGCGTGGAAAAAATGACCGACCGGCCCGGCGAGCAGGTGACGGCGAGCCTGGCGATGGCGGCGGACGGCGACTATGAAGCGCAGAATGGGCTGTCGTTTGTGTCGCTCAATGCGCTGTTGATGCGCCGCTACATGCACGAGTACGGTGTCAAGCATGAAGAGTTTGCGCCTTTTGCCATCAACGCGCATCAAAATGCAGTGAACAATCCGTATGCGATGTTCCCGTTCCGGGTCACGGCGGATGATTTCAGGAAAGCCAAGATGATCGCCGACCCGGTGAATCTGTTGGATAGCTCGCCAGTGTGTGATGGTTCCGCTGCCGTCGTGCTTTGCCCATCGGAAATCGCGCGGCGCTTTAGCGAGCATCCGGTTCACATCCGTGCTTCGGCCATCGCTACCGATAGCATCGCACTGCACGACCGGAACGATTTGCTCGGTTTAGAAGGCGCGGCGCTCAGCGCGACCAAAGCTTATTCGCAGGCCGGACTGGGGCCGGAAGACATTGACCTGTTCGAAGTTCACGATGCGTTCACCATCATGTCGGTGCTGTCGCTCGAGGCATGCGGTTTTGCCGAGCGAGGCCAAGGCACGCGGCTGGGGTTGGACGGCCACATTGCCATTGGCGGGCGCATCCCTATCACGACGATGGGTGGGTTGAAGGCGCGCGGCCATCCCGTGGGTGCGACGGGTATGTATCAAATCGTCGAGGTCGTCGAGCAATTGCGCGGGCAGGCGGGCAAGAATCAGGTGCAGAACGCTCGCCTGGGCATGGCGCAAAACATCGGCGGCTCGGGCGCAACCGTCATCACGACCATTTTGGAAGCAATGGATTAAATCCACCAAGGACACGAAGGTACACAAAGAGCTAATGTCCCTTGGTGAGCTTCGTGGAAAGAAAAAGGAGTCTGAATATGCAAGTCCCACAAAACTGGAGAATTCAAAAGCAGCGCTATACGCTCGTCGGTGAAGTGTGCACTCATTGCGGGAACAAGATTTTCCCTCCGCGCGATATTTGTCCCGAGTGCGACAAGCCCGCCAAGACGCCGTTCCAATTCAGCGGGCGCGGCGAGGTCTATACGTTCTCGACGGTCTATCATCCGCCGGAGGAGTTTAAGGAGTTTGCCCCGTACACTGTGGCGCTGGTCAAGCTTGAAGAAGGCCCAATGATTGCCGCGCAACTCACGGATGTGGACGGCGACAAGATTGAAATTGGGATGCCGGTGGAGATGGTCACGCGCAAGTTGCGCGAAGACGGCCAGCGCGGCATGATCGTCTATGGTTACAAGTTTCGGCCTACACTGAACGCGTAAAAGTCATTGATGATGGAAAACGCCACCTCCGCGATGCACGCGGGTGGCATAGCTTTCGGCCATCGCCTCAAGTCGTAGGGGCAGGTCTTGCGCCAGCGCTGGCTTACCATTACCTAATGTATCCGCGCCTCCGTGGAGATGTAGGGTAATCACCAACATTTGCATCTGTCCCCCCGTCGGCCCCAGCCCGCCCC
>CAYGWJ010000021.1:0-9219 GCA_964353405.1 uncultured Anaerolineae bacterium | reverse complement strand
CTGGCTGATTGAGGCATTGCGCGAGTGCAGCGCCGCTGCCGAACCGTTCGGCATCCAGCTGGCGCTCGAACCGATCAACCGCTACGAGACGACGCTCGTCAACAACGCGGCGCAGGGCCTGGAATTGATCGAACGCGTGGGTGCGGGCAATTTCGGCTTGCTGCTCGACACGTTCCACATGAACATTGAAGAGCCGAGCATCGAAGACAGCATCAAACAGACCGGCGACCGCATCTTTCACTTTCACGTGGCCGACTCGAACCGCTGGCATCCCGGCGCAGGGCATCTCGATTTTCGCACAATCTTGGCCGCGCTGTTTGCAACAGGCTACACCGGCTTTGTCTCCGGCGAGTTTATGCCCGTGCCCGATGCCGCCACAGGCGCGCAAAAAGCCATCGAGCATCTGCGAACGATCGTATGATGCGCTCACTTGTCACTCTGCCGTATCGGGCGCTGCGCTGGCTGCTGCGACTCGATCAGCCGGTGCCCTCGCGCACCGATCAAGAACTGGCGGCCGAGGTCGAGCGGCATTACAGGTGGAATTTTGCTGTCAATCTGATGGATGGCGCATCGTTCTGGTTCGGCGCGAGCTTTATCTCTGCCAGCACCATCTTGCCCCTCTTTATCAGCAAACTGACGCCCAACCCATTGCCGCTTGGGTTGCTCGCCGTCATTGCGCAAAGCGCGTGGTTTCTGCCGCAGCTCTTTACGGCCAATGCAGTCGAGCGGCTGGCTCGCAAGAAACCCGTCATCGTGAACCTGGGGCTGTTTACGGAACGGCTGCCACTCTGGGGCATGGTCATGGCGGCCGTGCTGGCAGCGCGTTCGCCGTTGTTGGCCTTGATCGTTTTTTTCGTCAGCTATGCCGGGCATGGCTTTGGCGCGGGGATCGTTGCTTCGGCGTGGCAAGAGCTGATCGCGCATTGTTTCCCGGTCAACCGGCGCGGCGGTTTTATGGGTCTCACCAATTTCATGGGCGCGGGCATGGGCGCCATGGGCGCGGCTTTGAGCGCGTGGTTCTTGAGAACATTTCCTTTCCCGACCAACTTTGCGTATATCTTTGCCGTCGCCGCCGGCATGATCTTGCTGAGCTGGTTCTCTCTGTCGTTGACGCGCGAGCCCGTGCGGTCTGTGACGCTCCCCCGCAAGAGCAACCGCGAGTTCCTGGTTGGCTTGCCCATTGTCCTGCGTCACGATCACAACTTTCGCCGCTTTCTAATCGCGCGGATGCTCATGGCGCTGGGCAGCATGGGCGGAGGTTTTGTGACCGTGGCGGCGGTGCGACATTGGCACGTGGCCGATAGCACGGTGGGCATTTACACGGCCATCTTGTTGTTGGGGCAGACGGCGGCTAATCTGGCATTCGGCTTTCTGGCCGACCGCTTTGGTCACAAGCTCTGCCTCGAATTGAGCGCGGTCGCCTCGGCCCTGGGATTTGGGCTGGCGTGGCTGGCGACGGGCGCAGAGTGGTACTACCTGGTGTTTGCCCTGTCCGGGATCGCCTCCAGCGCCATTCTGGGATCAGGCATTTTGGTTGTTATGGAATTCTGCGAGCCGCAGCGTATCCCGACGTATGTGGGCATCGGCAACACCAGCGTAGGGCTGGTCGGCTTGATCGCGCCACTCATCGGCGCGGGGCTGGCCGAGATGAGCTATGGTCTGCTGTTTGCCGTCAGTTGCGGTGTTGGTTTGATCGCCTTCAGCTTGATGCGGTGGTGGGTGCAGGAGCCGCGCTATGCGGAGAAATTGACACCCTAGTATGGGCGCGTGCCCTCAAGCCGCGTTTGACAAGCGCGGTTAAAAATGTTACAGTCTATGCAGTTCGTTCAGGCACCAAGGCGGTGCGTCATCGGCATTGTCGAAAACCGCGCAAATAGCTCCGCGAGTCCATAAATGTGACAAGGAGGTGAAGGGCAAACCCAAAGGACTGGCCTTCCGCTGGTATAGACTGAAACCTGCATTCTCATGGAAGAAGAAGCATGAAACGCGCGCTCGAATTTAACGGTCACTCTATCGCGGAGCATTATTTGCGCCCCGGTGCAATCTGTGCTATGATGAAAGCACCGTCCTCGTACGACCGTTCTGCAAAAACCGTTCACAAAGGAGACTGAGATGTCCTCGCTCAAAACCATCGTGTTCGTTTTGATGTTCGTGCTCGTCGTCGCCGTGTTTGCCGCGTGTGCGCCGGCTGCCACCCCCGTTCCGCCGACGGCCGCGCCGCAACCGACCGCCGTGCCGGTCAAACCCACCGAAGCCCCCAAGGTGCTCAAGGGCGAGCTCAATCTGCTCTGCACGCCGCAAGAAGTGTGGTGCGCCGGCATGAAGAAAGAGTTCGAGGCCAAGTACCCAGGCGTGACGGTAAACTATATCCGCCTGTCGGCGGGCGAAGCCGTGACCCGCTTGCGCAACGAAAAATCCAACCCGCAATTCGACATCTGGTGGGGCGGCCCCATTGATTCACAAATCGCGGCCAAGAAGGAAGGACTGCTCGAGCCGTACAAGACCGCCGCGCAAGACAACCTCATTGATCCCAAACTGATGCTCGATTCTGATTCTCCCCCTTCCTGGGCAGGCATTTACGTCGGGTCGCTTGGGTTCGCGACCAACGAAAATTATCTGAAAGCCAATCCGAGTTTCCAAGCCCCCACGTCGCTCGACGATTTGATCAAGCCAGAACTCAAGGGACAGATCGTCATCGCTCACCCGGCCTCGTCGGGAACGGCGTACACCTTCATGTGCACGGTGCTCCAGATCAAGGGTGAACAAGCCGGCTGGGAGTATATGAAAAAGTTCGGACAGAACGTCCTGATGTGGACCAAGAGTGGCGCGACCCCGGTCCAGAATGTGGGCAAGGGTGAAGCCGCGGTCGGCGTCGTCTTTTCGCACGACATCGTCGCCGGTATCGAAACCGGCCTGCCGCTCAAGCTCACCTTCCCCGCCGAAGGCACCGGCTATGAGATTGGTGGCATGGCGATCGTCAAGGGCGCCAAGAATCTCGAAAATGCCAAGGCGTGGTACGACTGGGCGCTCATGGCCAGCACTCAGGAACTGGGCAAAAAGTACACGGCCTATCAGGGTCTGACCATCAAAGGCGCAGTCCCGCCCAAGCCCGAATTGCTGCAAGTCAAACTGATCAACTACAACTTTGACTATTGCGGCAGCAACAAGACCGCGTTCATTGACAAGTTCTCGAACGAGATCGCCGCGGCCTCGCTGGCGAAATAAGCATAACGTGAAGGGGCGAGGTTCCGCCACTCTAGGTGGCGCGCTCGCCCCTTTGTTCATCCCCAACACAAACGTAGAGGGGCGAGGTTTCGCCACCAAAGGTGGCGCGCTCGTCCATCCATTCATCCTCAACGCGATGGGTTGACTATGACAGTTGCCACTCGTTCCTCGCCGCGCGCAAGCGGTTCGCTCGTCCGGCGTTATCGCGAATTGCGCCTGATCGCCCAAGACCCCGTATTGTTGATTGGCCTGATCATCACCGGCGCGTTCATGCTCGCGTTTGTCATCTGGCCGCTCGCGCGCGTGATCGTGCAAGGTTTCTTCATAGCGGAGGGACAACCCAACGCCGGCGCATTCAACCTCGATCAGTTTGCTCGCTATGTCAATCCGAAATTCGTCGCCCAGTACTGGCAGATTTTCATCTGGACGATCGAGATGGGCGTGCTGACCGCCATGGGCAGCACTGCGCTGGGCTTTCTTTTTGCCTACACGGTCGTGCGCTGCAACATTCCCTTCAAGCGCGTCGTCCACGCGATCACCCTCTTGCCGACGATTTCGCCGCCCTTTGCGATTGCGCTCGCGGCAATTCTGCTCTTTGGGCGTTCCGGGCTTGTGACCAAGGATGTTTTGCACATACAATTCAAGCCTGGGGTGAATGACATTTACGGACTGGATGGTCTGGTGTTTGTCCAGATCATCACGTTCTTTTCCGTCGCCTACCTCATCATCCGCGGCTTGCTCGAACGGATTGATCCTTCGATGGAAGAAGCCGCCCTAAGCCTGGGCGCGAGCAAATGGCATATCTTTCGCACGATTACGTTGCCCCTGCTGACGCCCGGCATCGCGGCCTCGTTCCTCCTGATGTTCGTCGAAGCACTCGCCGATTTGGGCAATCCAATTTTCATCGGCGGCAACGTCACGGTGCTCTCGACCCAGATCTGGATTGCCGTCAATGGCGAGTTCAACCAACAAAAAGGTGCGGCGCTGTCGCTGATTCTGCTGCTTCCGACGCTCACCGTGTACATCCTGCAGCGCTACTGGGTCTCGCGCAAATCGTATATCTCAGTGACGGGCAAGCCGACAGGCGGGGGCGCCGGATTCGTCAAAGAACCGCTGATTCGTTGGACGTTTATCACCCTGACGCTTTTGGTTCTGGCGCTTGTTCTTGCGCTCTATGCGGCGATTTTTCTCGGTTCGATCACCAAACTGTGGGGCATTGACTATACGCTTGACTTGTCGCACTATGGGCGCATGTTCGCGGCGGGACTGACCGCGATCCTTGACACGACCTTTCTCTCCGCGATCGCCACTCCGATTGCCGGCATCTCCGGCATGGTGATTGCATACCTGGTCGTGCGCAAGACCTTTACCGGCAAAGAGGCGCTCGACTTTACGTCGAATCTTGGCGGCGCGGTGCCTGGGACGATCCTGGGGATCGGCTACATCATCGCCTTCATTCAAGCGCCGATGCCGGTCGTCATTTTGGTTTACGTGATGCTCGCCTATTACGCGATTGCGCCCAGCGCGCGCAGTTTCATCACGCGCGCCGTCGTCCTGCTGGCGGGGACGCTGCTGGGCATGGGCGTGCTCTGGCTCAATCTGAACGCGCAAGGACGCCAGCCGCTTTTGGCAAACGGCTGGCTCAAGCCCCTGGCAAGTCTGCCCGTTCTGGATATACAGAGTTGGTTGATGCTGCTCGGGGCAGTTTTGGTCGTGCTGGCGCTGTGCAGTCTATTCCTGGCCGAAAACAAGTCGCGGCGTGCGATTGTCATCCTGCTCGTGTTGATGGCAGTGTATCTGGTGTCACGTCAATTCATTGCCGATCTCACACTGCCCATTACAATCTGGGGACGCGGGTTGGGTGGAGATTTCTGGCCCCGCTTCGCGGCCAGCTTCGCCAAGTGGATCAATCTTCTCTTCCAGCCTCCCATGGCGATCCTGGGTTTTACCTATACCGTGCTGGGCGCGTTCGTGGTGGGGCGCTTTACGCAACGCGCGCGGGCGCTTGTTTCGATCGTACTGGTCGCCGTGGGTTGCGCGGTGACGTTCTGGGATAAGCCGCTCGCACTCGTTGGGTCGCCCTACATCATCCTGGCCGCGTACGCGGTGCGCAGTTTGCCGGCCTCGGTGCGCGCGGGGATTGCCTCCCTCCAGCAAATTGATCCCGCCATCGAAGAGGCTTCCACAAATCTCGGCGCGGACGCATCGCTGACGTTCCGCAAGATCACTCTGCCGTTGATTCTCCCGGCGTTCATCGCCGGGTTGATCTTTAGTTTTGCGCGTCACATGACGTCGCTCTCGGCCATCATCTTTCTCTCGTCTGCGAAATGGCCGATATTGACGGCGTTGATCATGAGTGAAGTCGAGCAGGGCGGCACGAGCGTGGCGGCGGCCTATTCTTTCGTGCTGATCCTGATCGTCCTGGCGGCAATTGGTTTGATGTATGCTATCGTCGGTCGCGCGTTCCGCGGCGAAGGCGTCGAGCTTGCGATGGGCGCGGGATAATGGAGTCTCAGCATGTATCTCGTTCTTGATCATTTGACAAAAAGATTCCCGGCGCGGGGCAAACAAGTGGGCGAAGTGAGCGCCGTAGACGATGTTTCGATCAGCATCGAGAAAGGACAGTTCGTCACGCTGCTGGGTCCATCCGGCTGCGGCAAGACGACGACGCTGCGCCTCATCGCCGGGTTCGAGTTTCCCACCTCCGGGCACATTACCGTTGACAAACAACGGCTCGAAGAAGTGCCGCCCAATCGGCGCGATATGGCGATGGTCTTTCAGAGTTACGCCATCTTTCCGCACCTCAGCGTGTTCGAGAACATTGCCTACGGGCTGAACGTCCAGCGGCTGCCTCAAGCGGAAATCAAACAGCGCGCGGCCCGTGTGCTCGAGCTGGTCGAGCTGACCGGCCTGGAGAACCGCGCGCCGAATCAACTCTCCGGCGGCCAGCAGCAGCGCGTGGCGTTGGCGAGAGCGCTCATCATGGAACCCAAAGTGCTGTTGATGGACGAGCCTCTCTCAAACCTGGATGCCAAGCTGCGCGAGCAGATGCGCACCGAAATCCGCCGCATCCAACAGCGGCTGGGCATCACCAGCGTCTATGTGACGCACGACCAGATCGAGGCGATGACGCTTTCAGACCAGGTCGTGGTGATGAACGCGGGCAAGATCGAGCAGATCGGCGCGCCGAGCGATGTCTACCGCAAGCCGCAGACGCGCTTTGTGGCCGATTTCATCGGGCGGGCGAATTTTGTGCAGGCCACCGTGCGCGAGCGGCGCGACGGTCAGCTCGTCCTCGACGCGCTCGGCGCGACGTTGACCGCGCCCACGTCCACCGAATACGCCCAGGGCCAGGTGGTCACGCTCGTGGCGCGGCCTGAAATGATCGAGATAGATTCGCCCCAGGCGCAAGTGCAAGGCGTCGTCCGCCGGGCCGCCTACCTGGGCAGCGTCATCGAGTACGATGTGGAAGTGGGCGGCCAACTGCTGTCGCTGGTGGAGCACGACCCGCGCCGCACGACGATTCACCCCGAAGGGAAAGCCGTCAAGGTGCGGTTCCTGGAGGATTGTTTGTACGTGCTGCCGCAAGCCGACGGCTGACCGCCGACGACGGACGGCAGTCGCTAACGCGGCTTCTGACACGAGTCGGGGCCGCGTTTCTGGTTGACTTTTCAACGCGCGGGGAATACAATTTTCTTCACACCATTCTTGCCAGTTTGACGCTATACCAAATCTGATATAGAATTTACGCATGAATGGGAAAGACAAGCTCCTGGTTTGGCTGCACGGTGAAATCAAAACGCCGCCATTCGGGCGGGCAGCGCGCCTGGAAG
This sequence comes from uncultured Anaerolineae bacterium, assembly GCA_964353405.1. Classification (GTDB taxonomy): domain Bacteria; phylum Chloroflexota; class Anaerolineae; order Fen-1058; family Fen-1058; genus JBGLNJ01. The sequence continues at coordinate 2,161 of CAYGWJ010000021.1, read as the reverse complement.
CGGGGTTTCTGCTGAGAGCGCCCAAAATTGTGATAGACAATTGCCGAAATCGGCTCAGGCGATATGATGACGAAGCTTGGTGATGGAGTATCAGGATGAACAAGGCAAAGCGAGAACGTCTGCAGGCTAAAGGCTGGACGGTTGGCACAGCGGCCGAGTTTCTCGAATTGACGCCAGAAGAATCCGCCCTGGTGGAAATCAAGTTGGCGCTTAGCAAAAACCTGCGCGAGCGACGAGCCAAATACATGACTCAGACAGAACTGGCGCACAAGATCAACTCGAGCCAGCCGCGAGTTGCCAAGGCCGAAAGTGGGGACCAATCTGTTTCAATCGAATTGCTCATGCGTGCGATGTTGGCGGCCGGCGCGACTCCGAAGGAAATCGGCAAGGTAATCGCGAGCATTAAGACCGCCTAATGATGTAAACTGTTTGTACGTGCTGCCAAAAGCTGACCGCCGACGATGGACCGCAGACAGTTTGAAGAGATAGACCAGCACCACGACGCGGCTCTTGGGCGGTGGGGCCGCGTTTATGTTTGACTTTGGAGACGAGTCTATGGAAGCCCGAACCATCTACATCACGGAATTCGACATGCAGCGCCTGCGAGCGTTGATTGACGATGCCAAACGGCTATCTCCGCGTGGGAACGAGTACCTGGAGAGCCTGGAGGCAGAATTAACTCGCGGCAGACTGGTTGCCCCGAGGGATGTTCCGCCCGATGTCGTCACGATGAATTCCCGAGTGCGCCTGGTGGACCTGGATACAAACGAAGAGATGGTCTATACGCTCGTGTTCCCCGATGACGCAGATATGGCCAAATCCAAGATTTCGGTTTTGGCCCCCATCGGCACGGCGATGTTGGGCTATCGTGTGGGCGATACGTTCGAGTGGCAAGTGCCGGATGGAACCAGACGATTGCGGGTAAAAAAGGTTTTGTATCAGCCGGAGGCAGCCGGAGACTACTATTTATAGCCCGATCACAAAGCTGACTACCGACCGCCGAGGACGGACAGCAAACACGAACGCGGCTTCCAACACGAGTGGGAGCCGCATTTTTTGTTTGACCTGCGCCTTTCACCCCGAAGGGCAAAACGTGCTACAATCAAGTGCACGTATAATCTGAGCGAGGTGCGAGATGTTGCCGGCTACGGCTATTGATGCAAGCCCCCTGGCACGTTGTGCGCCACGGGCACAAGCGGCTATTGGCGATTACGTCCAGCGCGTGTCAACTGACCTGGCGGATGCGGTCGTCTCGATCACGCTCTATGGTTCACAGGCGCGGGGTGAAGCGGAGACCGAATCGGACATGGACCTGTTCATCGTGGTGCGGCATGATTCGCCGGCCGTGCGCGAGGCGTTAGCGGAAATTGCCTGGCAGGTGCAATTTGAACATGGTGTGGTCATCTCCGATATCATTCGCAACACAAGCCAACTGCGCCTGATGCAGGCGCACCGATTTCCCTATTATCAAAGCATCGAGAAGGATGGCATTTTGCTATGGAAGAGCACGTCCGAGACTAGGCCCGCCTCCGCCTAGAACGCGCCCGCGAAGAACTCGCAACCGCCCGCGAGAACATCGCACATGACCGCTATCGAGCGGCGGTCAGTCGAGCTTATTATGCCGTGTTTTACATGGCGTCGGCGGCGCTGTTCAGCCAATCCATCCAGCGAGCCAAGCACTCGGGCGTTGAATCGGCCTTTGCCGAGTTCCTGGTCAGGCCAGGTCGCATCGAGCCAGAATTCGGTCGCCTCTATCAAAAGGCTCGCCGCCAGCGGGAAGAAGCGGATTATGCCGACGATGCGGATATTGACAAAGCAGCCGCCCAACAAACATTGGCTGATGCAGAGCGTTTTGTGAATCGCCTGGAGCGCTTTTTGCGCGAGATAGACGCATTGTGAGGGTGCGCGTGTACATTACCGTCATTCCCACACTAGATGAGCGTCAGGCCCGCCGCAAAGCCGCCATCTGGTTGGCTGAAAACGTCGGCGATATGCTCATGCCCGGTCCGGCAGTTTTGGCGCGGCAGGGCAGCCAGCCGGCTTGGCGCTTTTCGGTCATGCTCGGCTCGCCGTTCGATGAGCCGCGCGGCCCGCTTGGCTATGTTGACGTTGACGCCGAAGCAGGCGTCGTCATCGCGACACCCACACTTGCCCAGGAGCT
>CAYGWJ010000020.1:0-10073 GCA_964353405.1 uncultured Anaerolineae bacterium | reverse complement strand
ATGCCAGGGTAGAGAAACTCGCGCCATAGTGTCATTCTGAGGCCGAAGGCCGAAGAATCTCTGCCTTGCGAGGTAGAGACCCTTCACTGCGTTCAGGGTGACAGATGTGAGTTTCTGGGTAGCGAAGCGAAGCAATCTCCTTGCCGCAAAAACGGGGATTGCTTTGCTTCGTTCCTCGCAACCGCAAAAGGCGCGCCTCGCAATGATTATACTGAGTTGTCAAGGGGTTCCGGCACTTTAACAACTTGAGTTAATAGGAATTTCCTTTTTCTCCACGAAGGGCACGAAGGCACACGAAGAAAAGAGAAAAACTTGGTGTCCCTTCGTGTTCTTCGTGGATAACTTGAGTTAATAGGAATTTCCTTTTTCTCCACAAGGGCACGAAAGCACACGAAGAAAAGAAAAAAGCTTGGTGTTTCTTCGTGTCCTTCGTGGATAACTAGACAGTATTGCCCCTAAAGAGGGGGATTGACTTGTGACGGCTCAGGCGTTGATGGCGGGTGGCTCGGCTTCTTGGCTGTATAACTTGCGCAAGGCTTGTTCTTCGTGTTGCTGCCGTGCCGCAAGCTCAGCTTGAGGCAGGTGAGTGGCACACCCGGAAAATTTCATCTCGATGCCGTGAAACTCGCACTCGAAAAGGTGTCTGGCCCGCCGCACATGAAAGTCTGACGTTACCACAACCATTCTACCGACCCCATACTTTTCTACGATAGGTCGAGAAAGCACGGCATCTTCAACGGTGTTCGAGCTTGCGGCAAATTCGAGTATGTCATCTGCCGGGATGCCATGCGCGACCAGATATTGCCTGGTATAGAATGCGTGCGGCTGGTCCGTCACATTGAAATGAGCGCCATAGCCCCCGGTGGGCAGAATTTTGTAGCCCGGGTTCTGGCGGTATTCGCGGATCGCCTGCTCACACCTTTCGACGGCTATCCCAGACAGATGGCCGTCCCGATCATTTGACGCTCCCAGCAAGATCACGATACCCTGCATACTCGACTCCAATGCACTCATTCACCCTATTGGCGCTTACCGGACATTCCTCACGAGCAAGTCGGGGTTCCCACAGCTTGAAGCTGCCTTGTTGTGGATCTCTTTGCTGCAGGCGGTGGGCTTGCCATTGGAAGAGAAACAGACATACACCTCTTGAAGAAAGCGGCCCGAACCGGAGCAATATACGGCCAGCGAGGACTCGCATCGGCTGGTTTCCGCCCGCAGAAAAAGTCGCATGTGGCGGCATCATTTGCCAGCTACCAGGGCAACCCCAACCAGACCGGTACCCCCGTATATAGACAAACCTGGCGAAAGCTCGGCCATCATGATGGTGTCGGGGCAGGACAGACTGGCTCGCAGTTGAGCGTCGTCAATATCCACTCCGGTTCTGCAAGTCTCTTGTCCGAAATGGATATTGATGGGCACTTGCCGGATGTTGTAGCGAGCCGCTACATCAGCGGGCAAACTCGAGTCTGTGTCGGTGATAATCGCAATAGATGCCATAGGTCCAATACCCTTCAGAAGTGGTGTGGGAGTAATCCATGTTAGTGTACACCCACACTCCCAAAAGGTAAAAATGCTCCCTTTTCGTTTGCGGCCTGGGTATAAGCAGAGTACAATAGAAGCATCCCATGGTGCTTGTAACACCTTATGACCACACTCTCACCCGACACGCGCCCGGAGGCCGAGCGCGTTCAGATCGAACTGCTGCGGCAGGCCCCGGCCTGGCGCAAGCTGCATCTGCTGACGCAGATGAACAGCACTGTGCGAACATTCGCCATGAGCGGCCTGCGGGCGCGCTACCCGCACGCCGCGCCCGGCGATCTGCGCCGGCGGCTAGCCGATTTGTGTCTTGGCCCGGAACTGGCCGCGCGGGTGTACGGCCCGCCGCCTTATGAGCACGCAGAAGGAAAATGAGCCCATTGGACGCGGATAAACGCAGGTGAACGCTGATTCTGGTTTCCTATCTGCGTCCATTAAAAATGATATGAGCGAAACACCGGTCAACAATATTCCAATCAGTTTAAAGCCGTTCTTTCAGGATGTCGAGTTTGAGTCTCTTGACCCTGAGCGCAATGCGACGACTATCATCGAGCGAACGCTTTCGGATGGAAACGTTGAAGAAATCCGTTGGCTGTTCGCCCGGTATGGCAGACAACGCATCGCCGGGTGGGTGCGGGAGCGAGGCGCACGCCGGCTGCCGCGTGACCGTTGCGCGCTCTGGTATCTCTTGCTGGAACTGGGGCCAGTGCCGACAAGGCTTTCACTATGGAGCCACTAGAGAATCCGCACTGGGAAGCTGTCCCTGAAGGCATCCGGCCACTCCTGACTGATTTGGGCCGGATGGATGCTGTGCGTCCTTTCTACCTGGTGGGCGGCACCGCGGTGGCGCTGCGCCTGGGCCATCGCGTGTCGCGCGACCTGGACTTTTTCTCCGAGACTGACTCTTTAGACACGCCGCGCCGCCAAGAGATTGTTGCTGCGCTGCGCGCCACCGGGCGTAGCGTCGCCCTTCAACGCAGCGCGTTCACTACGCTCGTCCTCATCGCCGACGCACATCATTTGAGTTTCTTCAGCTACTCTTACGACCTGGTAGACGACACGAATGACCTTAACGGTATTCGCGTGGCGGGTCTGCTGGATGTAGCCTTGATGAAGATTGACGCGCTCAGTGGGCGGGGAATGAAACGTGATTTTGTCGACCTGTACGTGATCGCGCAACAAATACCCCTGGACAAAATCCTGGAGCTTGGGCAGAAAAAATATCCCGCTTACCGCGACTTGCGGATGAACGCCTTGGTCGCCATGACCCAGTTCGACGCCGCCGATCAAGACGCCGAACTGACGCTTTTGCAGCCGATTCCATGGGATGAGGTCAAGCAATTCTTTGTCACCGAGGCCCGGCGTCTGGGCAGTCTCTGGTTTGGAGTAGATTTGACGTGACAATGTTTAATCGGACGCAGATAAGACCAAAAGAGAAATCAGCGTTCATCGGCGCGCTTCGCGTCTGCGTCCTGACGGGGAACCATGAAAAAACAAAGACTTGGACCCGAGGAGGGTACCCGTGTCATACAACCGTTTCGCACAACTCACAGCCTCTTTCGCCATCACGCTCTTGGTATTGGGGGCAACAGGCTGTAGTGCACCTGCCCCCGCCCCAACGCAAGCCGCCATCCCCACGGACACGCCGACCACGGTCGTTGCTCCGGCTCAACCGCCCGCACCGGCCGCCCCCACCCTTCCGCCCGCGTCCCCGACCCTGCTGCCCAGCACGCCTACGGTGATGTTGGCTACGCCGACGGTGACGACGACGGCTGCCTTTACAGCCACGATAAAAAACACAGCCAATATCCGCAGCGGCCCCGGCGCCGATTACGCACTCCTGGGTTCCCTGGCTTCCGGCCTCACCGTCCAGGCCACGGGCCGGAATGCCGACAAGTCGTGGTTGCAGATTGACTTTCCGGCAAGCCCCACTGGGACCGCCTGGGTGCTGGCCGCCAACACGATCGCGGCGGCGGGGGCAAACGCGGATGCGTTGGCCGTGATTAACGTGCCGCCTGCGCCCACGCGCGCTCCCGCTCCGAGTCAGACGATTCCCACCGCAATCGTTTCAGCTTCCGTGCTGCGCGCCGACAAGGACAAGTTGACCCCCGGCGAGTGCACGACCCTGCGCTGGGATTTAGACAACTTTAAAGACTTGTTCCTCAACTTGGGCGCGGAGGAAGTGCCCGTCACCGGACACGAAGCGCGCCCCATCTGCCTGGATTCGACCGTTACCTATGTCCTGCGCGCCGTCAATGCCAACGGCGCGACACAACGGTATGCCTTCACGGTCACCGTCGGCGAAGACTGCGACAACAAGCAGACCGAAATCACCCGTTTCGTCGTCAGCGCGACCAAGATCAAGGCCGGCCAGACCGCGACGATTTCCTGGGATGTCACGTGCGCCCGGGGGGTCTTCCTCAAAGAAGGTACAGGCGATTCGCCCCGCCAGCAGATGCTGCGCCACGACACGGTTGACCTGCAACCGGACAAGACCACGGTGTACCGTCTCATTGTGATCGCCAAGGATGGCAGCGAGATCCGGCGCGACGTCACTATTGAAGTCGAGCCCTGAGCATTGCAGGGTTGTCCGCAAGCTGCCCTAATGCGTGCAACCCTCTTATCCGCACTCCAGTTCCTGGGTCGGGGCGTCGCCGGACCGGACCTGGAACTCACACGATCATGCCGAGCAGCATCGTACTGTCGAAGCATTTGACACCTCCGTTTCAGATTTGGTGCGGCCATCTGATGGAGATTGTGGGACATGGCGAACGAAGCATAAAGAGAAGTCAACGCAATCACGCAGCCAATGCAGGTGAAAGAGAGGGGCGAGACGTACAAACCCAACCCGCTCACCTAGTCCCAGTGCTGGTCTGGGCAGGTCGCCATGCGGCGACTTTTTTTCGGTGAGCGGGTAAATCGGACGGCCAGATTTTTCTCGCCAGGGATTTAAGATCGTTTACAGCCTCGGCTGAACGATCACACGGCCTAGAGCCGAGTTTCATCCACTGGCAATGGCATCATACTGTGGTTCTCGCGCTTCGTCAAGCGGTCTGTGATATACTCAAGGGCAGGAGGTGTAGCATGAACTGGCAAGAGCGTATCGTGATTGATCCAAGTATCTTGGTGGGCAAACCTGTTGTCAAGGGAACTCGCTTGGCGGTCGAATTCATTGTTGATCTGCTAGCCCAGGGATGGGACGAAGCGGAAATCCTGCGGAACTATCCCGGCCTGACGCGCCTAGATATTCAGGCTTGTCTGAGCTATGCCAGCGCCATTCTGCGGACAGAGCGAGTCTATCCTTTTGAACTCGCCGGAGTCTAGCGTATGCGCATCCTGGCAAACGAAAATTTCCCGGGCGATGCGGTGATGACATTGCGGCAGCGCGGACATGACGTGGTTTGGGTGCGCACCGACGCGCCCGGCAGCCGTGACATTGAGATACTTGCGCGTGCCCAGCGTGAGGATCGTATCGTCGTCACATTCGACAAAGACTTTGGCATTGTCCTTTTTCGTATTTCGGCGCCTTCGTCGGCGTATGTGGTGCGCGCCGCAGTTGCCGCGCTCGAAAGCAGAACGGATTGGGCCGGACATTTCGCCGTCGTCGAAGACCATCGTATCCGCATGACCCCCTTGCCTCCCGCCCAGAGCGTAGCTTGATTCCCAAAGACTGTAAACGCCTGGCCGAAGTTGACTTTCCCATCGCCACCGTCTCCAAGCACGTGGCGCGGGAAAAGTCCATCCGCCACGGCCATCCCAGCACGCTGCACCTGTGGTGGGCGCGACGACCGCTGGCCGCTTGCCGCGCTGTACTGTTCGCCTCGCTCGCAGATGATCGGCAAGAGTACATTGCCGAAGTGGACTCTGCACACGTAGACCCCACTCGCACAACAGAACCAGCGCTCGGCCCAAGCGGCGTTCAGCGTCATCTTTATGAGTTTGATCCATCATTCGACACCGCCGTTTCAGATTTGGTTCAACAACCTGAAGGAGAGTGTATGCGACTGCGGACGAGGGATCAAGTCACGGCGGAAATTGACTCTTGCCTCGTGGCGACGGCTTCCTTTCTCCTCGGCATCGTTCCCCATTACCGCCGATTTCCGCTGCCGGAAAAATCACTCCGCTACGCAGGGTAATGACATCCTCATCCAGTCCCTGGCGATGCGAGTCCAGCCGCTCGTTGATTTGCAGCACACCCAGGTTGAGCGCCGGCAAGACAAACGGAAACAACATCGGGGACTGACCGATGGCACTGAGCGTCGAGTAGCTCGATCCGCTGGCACGCAGAACCGCTTCAATCATCCACGCCGCCAACTGACGATCCTCGATGGGACGCGCTGGCGCGGGAACATACATCCCCTTCTGTGGCGAATCCTGCAATACTCCCCAGTCTACGAAACATCGCAAGATGCGCTGTGCAGCCCTAAAGACAGTCTCCCGTTCGCCGAATTGCTCCCGCAGACGGCGCTGGGTCTGTGCCGAGGTCAGATCTCCTTGGAGCCGTAACAGCCGTCCCGCGGTTTCAGCCACTGTGCCGAAAAACGGATAGGTCGCCATGCTCATGCCCCAATGCACAGGCAGGTGAGCTTCGCGCGGCAGACAGCTCAACAACGCCAATCCTTCGGACTGCAAAGGCTTTAATTTCTCTGGGCCGGTAGCCCAGATATTCATCAGAATGGAGATGGATTTAACGCGGTTCCCGGCACGGGCATCACTGCCGACCGACAATTTGTCTCTAAGGGTCTCGTCAAGTGCGGCTTTGATTTGCTCAGGTGTGTTGCCGGCCAGGGTCAGATTGGATGTTTTCTCCAACCATGCGAGCTGGATACGTTGGCTAAATCCAACGGACGCTTGTTGACTCATTTCTCGCCAATTTTGACCTGGACAAATGGTACGACCAACTCTTCAAGCGATATACTACCATGACTGACTGTTTCTTGCCCAGGCTCGATAAAGGCCTTGCGATCCGGCGCCAGAAACGGATAAAAGTCGGACGGCAATCCAACGGTCGGCCACTCAATAGCGTCTGGCAGGTTCTGTTTTGCCGCATCTCTCAAAGTCTTGTTGGGGTAAACACGAGCTCGTTGTCCTCGCACCTCAGCCAGCACGCCTTCTGCTGGCCGACCAATTCCATGCGCGGCGATGTTACCGTGGTCAGCCGTGATGAATGGTTGAAAGCCCTTGCCGATCAAGAGTGTCAACAAGTCGGCCAGGAAACCTTGCTTGGCCCACTGGCGTACCTGATTATGCATCCCTGGTGTGCCAAGCTTCATGCCGTGCATGATGCGATCCACTTTGTCAACCACCAGGCCGAGAATGCGGATTTGCGGGCGTGTCACCAGTTCTTCAACCTGGGCCAGGTCGCTGCTATCACGCAGGGTGTTGGCGTAACCGATGGCTGTGGGAGACAAGCCGTGCTCGCTCCAGAATTGCGTCCACAGCAAAGGTTCTTTGTCGGTCGTGTAAAGACTGTTGGGGAAATAGAGCGGCGTGCGCCCAGCAAACGTTGCCTGGCGCGAGATTGAAGTCAAGGTGGGCAGCCAGGCAAACACGGCGCTTTCGTGTATCTGCAGGGCAGGCTTTTGCTCGAGTAATACTTGACGCAGAATGCACCATTGATCGAGCGCAAGCCCGTCCATGACTACCAGTGCGATTTTTGCGCCGACAGATCTTTCCACCAGAGACGCAAGCGCGCGGGGCACGTGATGCAACATGACTGGCGGACGAGGCGGCTGGTTGCTCAATCCGCTGTACCGTTTTTGCACCCACTCCAAAAACACCAGGTCAATCTGTGTTTGCAATGCAATGAAGCGGTCGGTCCATTCGGGCGGTTCAGGCGTCGGGGCCGAGTACCGCAGGGCTAGTGCCTCGGCCCAACGCTGCGCAAAAGACAGCCACTCCTGGTGACGCGCTTCCGCATTGGGAATCGTATTTCCAATTGTGCGCAGCAAATTCATCAGGCGTCGCAGACGGTCAGCCTCAGGGTCGAGTCGCAGGCCGACCGCCACCCACTGCGATGCAAGTGTGCTCGCCTGCGGATGTGCTACAGGGTGCAGGCTGCCTTCCAGGAACAATGTGTTGACGTACACCCGCACATCTTCATGGTCGAAAGGTATGTCGGTTGGGCCGGCGTAATTCAGAACATAGTCCGCACGAGCCTCGCGCACAGGCGCTGGCCCAGCTTGTGTCAGGCGCTCAAGGAACAACGGCCAACGTTCCTGCAAGAAAGCGAACAAGGCATCTCGGTCAGACACGAGCACATCGAGCGGCCAATTGGCAAACGATTCGTTTTGGCGCACGAGTTGGACGACGCGCTGAGCGAACGGTGCCGGCAATTGTTGACCTTTGTAGTGCAAACGCAACAAAGCGCGCAACAAATCCGATGGGCTCTTGATCAATTGCGGCGAAAGGTCGAACACGTGCGCGAGGATGAAATCTTGGGTGGCATTGTCACCCAACACGCCCGGCCTGGACTTGACCTGGGCCTGATACAAAGCTTCCAGGTCATTGCGGTCGAGCGCATCCACCACAGGGTAACTGAGATTTGGAAACAGTGCGCCCAGAGTGAACGATAACTGGCGTCCGGCTTGCAACAAATCATAGGGCAATTGGCGTAGATCGGATGAGGCTGATCGGAGCACGACGACCAGATCGGTCATTTCGCCGCGATCCCAGTGCGACCGATACTTGGACTCGTAGGCGAAGCGGAATGCAACCGAGTCTTCGAACTCGATCAACTCAAAGCCGCGCTCCCGAAGGTTCTGCAACACCACTTGTTCCGTGAACAGGCCATCAGGATCGGCGACCAATGTCAGGCGCGCCACTTGCGGCGTAAACTCTTGCAGGATGGTGTCACGCCATGAGTTGTACATCCATTCGTTCCCTATCAAACCAGTCGAGCGTTTAGCAACCCGCTCTACTCGCGGCCCGCGCGGAGCGATGCCTGGTCATACCACATCAGCAGTTTAGGATCTTCTTGAAGCACATCCTCTGGTATCTTGCGGGCTATGTCAATGATAGTGGCATAATCCTTGTCCTGCCAGGCTCTGCGAAAGCCAACGCGCACTGCTTCCAGCCGAAAGACCCTGAGTTTGCGCTGTTTGGCATCGCGATACTCTTCAAATTCGCGGAGCAGCGCCTTTTCGCGCACTTTTTCCAGGTCGGCGGCTTTGTTGGGATCGGGTACGTACCAGCGGTCTTTGGCTTTGGCGCGCAGGGACGGATCATTCTTGGACAGGCCGCGCAGGTCTTTGTAATTGGTCGAGAGGTACGCATGAATCTGGCTGGGCACGTCGCCCGTTCCGTCATAACGTATAAAGTTTTGCTCCAGCAATTGCGATAGCTCGGGCAGTTTTTCGTGCTTGTTCAGCGCGCGCAGTTCGCCCACGAATTGCGGGAACAGGTCAGAATAAGTTTGGGGCTTGTGCGAGAGCGTCTGCCGGAGCCACTGCACCGCGCTGGCCTCATCGCTCACGAACAAAGACAGTTGTTGCACGCCGGCCAGACGGGCGCGTGTCTTGTCGTATTCGACAACCTGCTCCGCCAAAAAGTACATGCCGTCGCGCTCTGCACAGCGTTGCGTCAGTCCGGCATAGAATTCGGGCGCGGAAAGCGGCACAGTTACGCCGCGCTGGACGTGAAAGGCCACCATCCGGTCAAAGAGCAAATAGTTCATCCGCTCGGCCACTGGCTCAACGCGCTCCTCTTTGACGACGCAGACCGGCAGTTGCCGCAAATGTGTCCGGACAAAATCCCATACGCCTTCCTCGATACCAGCCTCAAGCCGAAAACGTTCTTCCAAGCCGTTATTGGGCCTATAAGCCGAGATCACCAAATCCTGCTTGACCAACTTTTGGATGGACTGCTTGTAGGTTTCTTGCTGCTTGTCCAGTGTGCGAACGTCGGCCACGACAAAGCCGGCAAGTTGCATAGCTTCCTGAATCGCCGTCCACACACTATTTCGAGAGTTGTGGAACTCGACCGTGAGCCAACGGCCTGGTTTCAGCACTCTATAGATTTCCTGAAAACACTGCGCCATGAGGGCCTGGTAATCCGTCAGAGTCCGTTGGCGCCCTTTGTCCATCACAGCTTCTGGCCCACGTTGGGTCAGAACTTTGAGCCATGCTTCCCAAAAGAAATTGAGTTCAGAGTAATGCAGGTTGTTGCCAAAAGGCGGATCAACAAACACGTAATCAAAAGTAACATCTGGGATTGATCGTATGCTGGTTGTAGATTGGCACGTAATACAAGTTTGGCCGGTTTTGCCTGGCATCTGAAGCTTGATCAAACGCTCCAGCTTATGAGTCATGGAATATGCGGGAGATACTTCCGAGATGATCGAACCAACAAACAACGTGCCCGAGAAATAACGGTTGACCTGCGATCCACCATATCTGCCATATTGAATTGGCTGGTAGCGGTTCATCTTGGTAAAGCCAAGGTTGTGTCCTTGCACAAAGAAGCGTAGAAAAGCAGAACCGCCGCTATCGGTCACTTTTTTCCAGAGCCGAGCATAAACCAGTAAAGCACGGTGGAAG
>CAYGWJ010000019.1:0-44241 GCA_964353405.1 uncultured Anaerolineae bacterium | reverse complement strand
CGGATTGTTCATAATCAACCGTTTTGAATTTGCGGGCCATAAGCGTTGTTCCTTGTCAAAGACATCAGATTTGTTCAGTTGGTCGCAATTTTACCGCAAATCGAGTTCGGAGATAAGCTGTCTCTCCGACAAGCTGCTAGACAGTAGCCGACTTGATTCAGAATGTAAGCTGGGTTACTTCCTTGTGGGTCTCGCGTGATATCGCCGCCAGGGAAGAAATCCCAAGTTATTGCTAATTCGGTGTCATAAGCCCCTAGTTGAGAAGTGAGCATCCAGCGATCACCCTGGTTCACACACTCCCAATGGATCCTATGTGCTTCATTGTACTCGCCAGCGTAACAGGCATGATGTACTGCCTCAATCAGTGGTGACAGGTCATCCAACGAGGGATTCTTTGGGGTACCCTCAACGATACCAACGTAATAGTCCTTGATGCGCTCGTGCGCGGCGCGGGTTTGCGCCGCGTCGCCTTGCGTCAGCAGCGCCAAATAGTGATTGCGGACAAGCGGGTGTGCGGTGTAGGTGCGCGCCTGCGCGTCCAGGCGCAGGAGGCGGTAGGTCACCAGGCAATTGACCATCGCGTTGAACGCGGCGTCGTCCAATTCCTGTAGGGGCAACCCTCGTGGTTGCCCTGCTTGCGGTTGCCGGCGTTGGGCATCCACAAGGGATGCCCCTACGTTGGGTTTGCGACCCAACAAACGATCCGGAAATCCTGGTTTCTTTTCCGGTTGGCGTAGGGGCGCGGTGACCGCGCCCGTACCCGCGCCCGTACCCGCCGCCGCACCCACATCCTCACGCACGCGAAACACCTTGTCAAACGCGCCTTCGTGCACCGGCGTGCGAAAGGCGGAGAACAAGGTCAGAAACGCGCGCTCGGCTTCGGTCAGGTGCTCGTCGTAACGCCGCAGCACGCGGTGGACGCGCTGGTAGCGCGGCTCGTTCGCCACGGGCACGGGCAGGTCGGCCAGGTGCGTCACATCGCCGCCGTGCCGCTCAACGAGCAAGCTGCCCAGCAAGGAGAGCGTCAGCGCGTGGCCGTCCCAATCGGCCACCAGCCTGTCCAGCGCAGCATCAAGATTGTAGGGCAAGTTGGCAACTTGCCCTACGCCAATCTTTTTCAACAGCGCGCGCCCGTCGGCGGCGCTCAGGCGATCCACGTCGCGGTGCGTGTAGGTGGTGTATTCCATCAGGTCGAGCAGCGGCGCGCGGCTGGTGACGAGGCAGAAGGACGCATGGCCTGGCGCGGCAAAAAAGCCGAGCAGCTCGCGCAGGTCGGCGCTTTTGAGCAGGCCGAATTGCTCGCCATCCTGATGCTGCATCACCTCCAGGCCGTCGAGCACAAACAGGTAACGGCCTGCGCCCAACATCGCGCCGATGATTTGCGCGCGCACGTTGGAGGAGGGGACGCGGCGCGGGTCAATCCGCCCGCCGCTCAGCCAATTCAGCGCGGATTCGAAAAATTCGTCCACGCTGGGGCGCTCGTAAAAGCCCCACCAGAAAACGCCGTCGGGTTTGACCCCCACCCCCGGCCCCTCCCCCGTCGAGTACGACGGGAGAGGGGAGAGAAGCGAATCTACCCACTGGCGGGCCAGGCTGCTTTTGCCTTCGCCGCCAAAGCCGATGAGGCCCGTCACGTGGCGGTTGGGGTCGGCCCAGTCGCGGGTGATGGATTGGAGCAGGTCGTCGCGCCCCACCCATTCGGCCAGCGTGGTTGGCGCATTGTTCCACGCGATGCGCTGCGTCGGCGCGACGGCGGCTCGCGCCTGGGCCATGTCGGTCTTGGGTTGGGATGCGGGGCGCAGCGGGAGCGGCTCGTCCTGCAAATGCAGGTTGAGCGGCGCAAGGCTGAGCACGCGCGCGTTGACGGCCCAGGCCGTGTCGCGGTCTTTGGTCGAAACATCGGGAAACCACGTCTCGGACACAATGCCCACGACGAGGTTGCGCTCCACGTCAAGCACCGCCGAGCCGCTCATGCCGCGATTGATCTGGGGCGACTCGAGCTGCACTGGCTCGGTCAAGACGTTGCGCCCTGCGGGCGGCGGGACGCAATCCAGTATCGTGCCGTGAGCGTGACCGGCGACATATGCATCCAACTGCCGAAAACCATAGGAACGGAAAGGATGAAAGCACGAATCTTCGGCCTTGCCCAGAGTGGGGATTTGCTCCGGCGCGAGCGGCGACGGGCCGCCGGTCAATTGCAGCAGCACCACGTCGTCGTCGTGCTGAGGGAAACACGCGGCCACCTTTGCGCGCCGCGCCTTGACCTCATCGCCGCGCGCCTGCGGAAAGTACACGCCGATTTCCGCGCCGTCAGAAGCACGCGGCTCGACGCCCGCGCCACGCGCCACGTGCGCGCACGTCACCACCTGACCGTCCATCGAAACGGCAATCCCCGTGCCGACGATGGCATCATCACTCGTGCGGCGAATCTGCACGGTGAAATCACGCAAGTTCTGGAGCCGGACATTTGAGGTCATGCTCGCCTCCTGACGTGGGTGCGTCATTGCGAGAATCCCGTCCTGCCGTTGGGCAGTATGCCTGAGCAAAGAAACCTGTCATTCTGAGGCCCGAAGGGCCGAAGAATCTCTGCCTTGCGACGTAGAGACCCTTCACTTCGTTCAGGGTGACAAGTTTCTGAGTAACGCAGCGACGAAGCAATACCAGCGACCGGAGCACAGAGATTGCTTCGCCCCGAAGGGACTCGCAATGACAAGGGATGAGGGTCATCGCCGCGCCCTGGGCGGCCTCAGCGCTCGCTTTGGCTCCCTGCGCTCCCACATCAGCTTGACCGTGAAACTGGCTTCCGTCCCCGCTTGCGCAATGACGGCGCCGGCCGCCGCATCGAGCTTGAGGCCGAACTCGACCTCAATCTGCGACGGACGTTCTGCGATCGGCAACGATTTGACCGTCGCCGACACTCGCCGCGCCATGTTGTGAATCGTGTTCATGGCGCTCTCCAACGCTTTCGCAGATTGTTGGGCTAGCTCGGCGGGGGATGGCAGAGCGACTTGCTGCAGGCCAGGCCGCGGCGCAAACTCGACCAGGATCGGCGCATCGTCATCTATCGTAAACGTCGGCATTGGGCCTCCTTGTATCCAACCATCGAGCCAACTAACCATCGAACCAACCAACTATCGCACTAACGCACTATCGCGCTCAACACATCCGGCACATCCGTGATGATGCCATCCACGCCCAGTGCGATGAGGCGGCGCATCTCGGCCGGCTCGTCCACCGTCCACACATTGACGCGCAGCCGGCGCGCACGGCACCACTTGACCAGCCGCTCGTCTACCATCACAAAATCGGGATGGCGCGCTTCGTGCGGCGTAAAGGGAGCGAACCACGCTCGGCGCAGATAGGTCGGCAAATCGTGCGCGTAAAGCAGGCCAGAGGGGACATTCGGCGCAAGCAGCCTGATGCGTCGCAATGTAAAAGGATTGAACGACGAGAAAAGCACCTTCTTTTCCATGCCGCCCTGGCGAACGACCTCCACGACCGGCGACTCCAATCCAACACCTTTCGGGCTGAGGTCCTTGAGCTCGACGTTGACCAGCAGCTTGCCTTCGAGTGCCTCGAAAACTTCTGCCAGCGTTGGAATGCGCTCGCCCGCAAATTGCGGCGAGAATTTACTGCCCGCGTCGAGTTCCTTCAACTCGGCCAGTGTCTTGCCCGTCACCTGGCCCGTGCCATCCGTCGTCTCGTCCACGGCCAGGTTGTGCATCACAACCGGCACGCCGTCGGCGGAAAGATGCACGTCCAACTCGACGCCGTCCGCGCCGAGTTCCATCGCCCGGCGAAACGCTGCCAACGTGTTTTGCGGCGCGGCGGCGGATGCACCTCGATGAGCGATGATCAGGGGACGATCACGAGGGATGAGCCAATCGGATTCGAGCATCGCACCATGTCCTCGTGAAACGTGATCTCGCGCTTTACGTTTCACGTTTCACGTTTCACGCTTCACGCCTCACGCAACACATCGCTCAGCAAATCGGGCTTGTTGGTAATGATGCCATCCACACCCGCTTCGATGAGCCGCCGCATCTCGTCAGGTTCGTTCACCGTCCACGTGTTGACGCGCAGGCCGCGCGAATGATACCACCCAATGATCGGCCCGGTGAGCAGCGAGTAATGAGGATTGCGCGCTTCGTGCGGCTCGAACGGGTCAAGCCAGGCGCGGCGTGCATAGATGGGCGAGTCCGGCGCATAGAGCAGCCCGATGGGGATGTCCGGTGCGAGTTCCTTCATCGCGCGCAGCACGTAGGGGTTGAACGATGAAAACAGCACGCGCTTGCCCAGGCCGTGCTCACGGACAACCTTCAACACAGGCGCGACGAGCGATGTGTCGTGGCTGCGAAGCGGCGCTTTGAGCTCGACATTGACGAGCAGTTTGCCATCGAGCACATTCAAGACTTCAGCCAGCGTGGGGATGCGCTCGCCCGCGAATTCGGGCGCGAACTTGCCCCCCGCGTCCAACGCTTTCAACTCGGCCAGCGTTTTTTGGGCCACGCGGCCTGTGCCGTCGGTGGTTCCATCTACAACATAGTCATGAATGACGACGACCGCGCCGTCCCTGGAAAGATGCACGTCCAATTCCACGCCGTCCGCGCCGACCTCGGCGGCCTTGCGAAACGCGGCGAGCGTGTTTTGCGGCGCGGACGCCATCGTTCCTCGATGGCCGACGTTGAGCGGCATGTCGCGTGGAATCAACCAATCTGATTCAGTCACTCGACCTCCTGACAAGTAAAACGTGAAACGTCAGGCTCGCGTTTTCACGTTTGACGTTTCACGTTTCACACAGCACGTGCTACTTCGGCATTCATCAAATCTCTACAAAGTACGCCTGGCACGCCCGGTCAATCAAGTCCTTGGTCAAGCGCGCCGGGACGTTCACGTAGCGTGAAATGTCCACGATCTGGTCAACCAGGTCGCGCGGGTGAACGGCCCGCAACTTGGCGCGACGCTTGATATAGTATTCCTGGATGAGATAGCTCAGCGCGCGCTCGTCGTACGGGATGCTTTTGGCTTCGCACACACGCTTGAAAATCTCGCGATACTCGTCAAAGGAGGGATCGCCGATTTCGATCTTGTGGCGGATGCGGCGCAGGAACGCTTCGTCCACCAGGTCTTTGGGCGCGAGGTTGGTGGAAAACACAATCAGCACATCGAACGGGATCTCGATCTTGCGCCCGGTGCCGAGCGTGAGAAAGTCAATGCGCTTTTCGAGCGGTAGAATCCACCGGTTGAGCAAATCGCGCGGGCGGACCTGCTGGCGGCCAAAGTCGTCAATCAGGAACATGCCGCCGTTAGCTTTCATCTGGAACGGCGCTTCGTAAAACTTGTTCACGTCGTCGAACGTGAGGTCGAGGCTTTCCAGCGTCAGCTCGCCGCCCACGGTGATGACGGGTCGGCGGATACGCGCCCAACGCGCGTCCCGCTGGCGCGATTTTAGTTGCCCGGTGTCGTCGGGAATGCGCTGATGATTGACGCTGTCGAAAACTTTGATGACCTGCCCATCCACTTCCACAGCGTACGGAACGAGGATATCGCCGCCCAACACCATGCGCCCGATGCGCTCCGCGATGGCGGTCTTGCCGTTGCCGGGCGGGCCGAACAGAAAGATGCTGCGGCCCGAATTGACCGCCGGGCCGATCTGCCCGAACGTCCGGTCGTTGATGACCAGGTCCACCAGTGCCTGCCTTATAGAACGCTGATGGACGACAAAATTCTTGAGCGACTGCTTGAGCATGGCCTGGTTATAAACGGCGAGCGGCACGGGCGCGGCCCCGGCATACTGGCTCCGGTCAAGCGCCTCGCGCGCTTTTTCGCGGCCTTTCTGCGAAATAGCATACTGATAAGCCTGCTCGCCAAAGCCACCCGACGCGCTGCGGACCTCGCAGAACTGCTCGCGCTTGAGGAACTCGAGCACCTGGTCCACCACTCCGGTGAAGGGCAGCTTGAGGCGCTCGGCAATCGTCGCGCCAGAGATGTAACCTTCAAAGTACATGATCTTCATCAAGAGGTCGGACAAAAAGCCAAGGTTCAGTCCGGTCTCTTCGAGATTACGCGGCGGCGGCGGCTCGAAAGCTGGAGGCGAGGTCGGCGCAGCCGACGCGGGCGGGGGCGCGGCAGTCGCCGGGGGCGGGGGAGCGGACGGGCGAGACGGCTGAGGCCTAGGCGGCTGTTGTGGCTGTTGGGGCAGAGGCATGGCAACTTTTTCCCTCAAAAAGAATCCGGTGACGACCCATGACCGCCAGACACGGCGATCCAGTGACCAGCGGTCCCTCGTGTGAAAGATTATACCACAGCGGGCAAGCCGATAAAAACTCTATGATTTGTTTGACAGTTACGGGGCCTTCGTTTATAATGTCTTCTTGCCTGCCGGCCGATGCTTGGGCCGGTTATTTTGTGCAATGAGGATTCACTTATGAGGGATCGCACCTTACGCTGGTTGATCTTTGTCATCGTCATCATCATCGGGGCAATTGCCGTAATCCGCGTCAATTTGGAATATACCCGTCCCAAAGGTCTGACAGGTGATGATCGCACTCGACCCGTTTGGGCCGCGCTGCTGTTTTGGCAAAGCGCCGAGCACCGCACGCTCAAAGTCGCACAAGGCTTGGATCTGCAAGGCGGGTTGCAGGTCGTCATGGAAGCCGACGTGCCCGCCAATGTGTCCGTCGCTGGCGAAGATATGGAAGCCGCGATCCAAGTGATCCGCAACCGTGTGGATGCGCTGGGCGTGACCGAGCCACTCGTGCAAAGATCTGGCGACCGGCGCATCGTGCTCGAACTGCCGGGCGTCAGCGATCCGGACTTGGCGATTGCGACCGTTCGAGAGCAGGCATTTCTGGAATTTGTGGACGCCGGTTATGTGGACATTCCTGAAGGCACCCGCGTTCGAACGAGCATCTCGTCTGCCAGCGATGTCACGCCGACGGCAGCGCTCACCACCGAACAACAGGTCTACAATACCGTCATCAGCGGCAAAGACCTGGCCTCGGTGAGCGTGACGCGCGGTCAATTGAACGAAGCCGAAGTTGCCTTTACACTCAAGTCGGACGGCGCGGCCCAGTTTGGTCGGTTCACCGCCGCCAACAATGAAGGCACACTCGGCGGACGGCGCTATTTCCTCTGCATCGTGTTGGACAAGGTGGTGGTTTCGTGCCCCAGCATCCGCAGTGCCATCCCCGACGGGCAGGGTGTCGTCACGCTGGGCAACAATGCGACAACCGAGGACGCGCAAAAGTTGGCGCTCCAACTGCGCTCCGGTTCTCTACCGGTTGCGCTCCGTGTGGTCGAAAGCCGCGCCGTCGGCCCCACGCTCGGCCAGGACTCGATTAACAAAAGTGTCAGGGCTGGCATCATCGGCTTGTTGTGCATCTTGTTCTTTATGCTGGCTTACTACCGGCTGCCCGGTCTCATGGCAGATCTGGCGCTGATTACGTTCGCGCTGGTCACATTTGCGCTCTACAAGCTGATCCCGGTCACACTGACGCTGCCGGGCATCGCAGGCTTTCTGCTCTCGACCGGCATGGCCGTAGATGCAAACGTCTTGATCTTTGAGCGCATGAAAGAAGAACTGCGCGCCGGGCGCAGCCTCGGAGCCGCAGTCGAAGCTGGCTTTGATCGGGCCTGGGCCGCGATCCGCGACTCGAATCTGTCCACCCTCATCACGTGCGTGATTCTGTTCATCTTCGGCTCCCAGTTCGGTGCGAGCACCGTCAAGGGCTTTGCGATTACGCTGTTCATGGGCGTGGTGATCAGCATGTTCACAGCCGTGATCGTCACACACACATTCTTGCGCACGATAACGGCCTGGTTCGGCGAAAAGCTCCACAACCACAATTGGCTGATAGGGGTATAACATGTGGAATATCGTTCAAAAACGCAAGTGGTATTACCTGCTTTCGTCGACCGTGATCGTGTTGGGCATCATTGCCATGATCTATTCGACGGTCACATTCGGTTCGCCCGTGCGTCTGAGCGTTGACTTTACCGGCGGCAGCTTGTTCGTGCTCCAGTTCAGCGGCCCCGCGACTGAAGATGCGATTCGCGGCGTGTTCGCCGACTTTGGCGAAGGGAATGCCGTCATCCAACGGCTGGGCCGGCCCGAAGACAATAGCTGGCAGGTGCGCGCCAGCTTTATGGAATCGGACAAGGTGAATCAAATCAAGCTGGCGCTCAGCGAGAAAATTGCGCCGTTGGACAGCAGCCGCTCGACGTTCGACATCGTCAATCCGTCCATCGGCGGCGAAGTGGCGCGCGCGGCTGTGTATGCGGTGCTGGCGACCGCTGTCGCCATCCTGTTGTTTATCTGGTTTGCCTTCCGCCGCGTGCCGCACGCGGTGCGCTACGCCGCCTGCGCCATCGTCGCCGTCATCCACAACATCCTGGTCACAACCGGCACGATGAGCCTGGCCGGCGTGTTCCTGGGTTGGGAAGCCGATGTGCTGTTTCTGACCGCGATGCTGACGGTTATTGGCTTTAGTGTTCAAGATACCATCGTCGTGTACGACCGCATCCGCGAAAACATTCCCAAGCGGCGCGGCGAACCGTTTGAAACGATTGTCAACCGCAGCCTGCTCGAAGTCTTGCAGCGCTCGCTGACGACGCAGCTCAATGCAATTTTCGTCATGGTGTGCATCCTGCTGTTCGGCGGCGCGACGATCAAGCAGTTCATCGCCGTGATGCTGGTCGGCTTGGCGAGCGGCACGTATGCTTCGCTCTTCAATGCCGTGCCGCTGGTCGTCTCGTGGGAATTGGGCGAGTTCGGTAAATTGTTCGGCCTCCGCAAAGCAAGTCAGGCAGCCTGAATCACACCGCGCGCAAGCACTCGTCACCCTGGTCGGTCTCTGGCCAGGGTGTTTTGCTAAAGACTGACGGATAATGAACATGCTTTACAGCATTTCTCCCGAATTGTTCGCCAAGTATCCCGGCTATGTGCGCGGCGTGGTCGTCTTGGCCGGCGCTGTCAACCTGGAAGGGCCGATTGACGAAGTGGCGCGGATGCTCACAAAGACGCAGGCGGCATTGCGCGAGCGAACCGACCTGGACGATCACCCGAACATTGCCGCGTGGCGAGCGGCGTATTCGGCCTTTGGCGCAAGGCATGGCTCTCGCCACAAGTATCTTTCGTCCATCGAGGCGATGGTCAGGCGCGTGCGCAAGGGTGGCGAGCTTCCGTACATCAACACACTCGCGGCCGTGTGCAACATTGCCTCGCTCAAGAACATCGTCACCGTCGGCGGGCACGACGTGGGCGTCTGCACCGAGCCATTGTGGCTGGGCTTTGCCCAAGGCCACGAGACGTTCACGCCATTTGGCACAACAGAAGTCGAGCAGCCCGAGCCAGGTGAAGTGGTGTACCTTTCCGGCAAGACGGTGCTGTGCCGCCGCTGGACGTGGCGGCAAGCCGAGTTCACCAAGCTGACGCGACAGACGACGCACGTTGCCGTCAACATAGACGGACTGCCCCCCGTGACCCGCGACGAAGTTGAAGCGATCTGCCAAGAACTGGCGACCCTGACACGGATGTATTGCGCTGCCCAAGCCGAGTGCAAGTATCTGGCGGAAGAAACACCCTCAATTAAAGTGTGACAGGTTCCCCGCAGTTCCCCCAGGCCCCGGTGCAGGGAAACCCGTAGGGACTCGGGAGAATTTGAGGTGAAGGATGCGCGCTCTTTACCTGGACAAGACACTCGCGGTACGTGAGAACTATCCCGTCCCCACTCCCCCGCCCGGTGAGGCGCTGGTGCGCGTCCGACTGGTGGGCGTGTGCAACACCGATCTGGAACTCGTGCGCGGTTACATGTCGTTTTGCGGCGTGCCGGGCCACGAGTTTGTCGGCGTGGTTGAGCGATGCGAATCCGCGCCGGAATGGGTGGGCCAGCGCGTCGTCGGCGAAATCAATGCCGCGTGCGGCCAATGTGAAACGTGCCGCGCGAGTCGCCCCACGCACTGCCCACATCGAACGACCCTCGGCATCGCCGGGCGCGACGGCGCGTTCGCCGACTACCTGTGCCTGCCCGTGGCAAACCTGCATCTCGTGCCGGGCAGCGTTCCCGATCAAGCCGCCGTGTTTACCGAGCCACTGGCCGCCGCGTGCGAAATCACGCAGGCGGTCCACATCCGGCCGACGGATCGAGTTGCTGTGCTGGGGGATGGCAAGCTGGGCCTTTTGTGCGCGCAAGTGCTTCAACTGGCCGGCTGCAACTTGCTTGCCATCGGTCGGCACGAAGAATCGCTAGAGATTTTGGCGCGGCGTGGAATCAAAACGACCCTGGCAAAGGCTCCAACACCTTCAGAGTTCGATGTGGTTGTCGAAGCGACTGGCACACCAGAAGGATTCGCCGAGGCGCGCCAGCTCGTCCGCTCACGCGGGACCATCGTTTTGAAATCCACCTATCACCGTGCGGTGGATGCAAACCTCACGCGGGTGGTCGTGGACGAAGTGACGCTCGTTGGCTCTCGCTGCGGCCCATTCGCTCCGGCGCTGCGTTTGATGGAGCAGCGGCTTGTGGAGGTGACTTGGCTCATTCAGGCCCGCTACCCGTTGAGCGATGGCCTTGCCGCGTTCGAGCGGGCGGGCCGGCGAGGAACGCTGAAGGTACTGGTCGAACCTTGATAGACGACGGACGAATTCTCCAGGTGGTCACTCGTCCTTTGTCACAGGCAGGGTGAACACAAACACGCTCCCGCCGCCCGGATTGTCTTCCACCCAGATGCGGCCGCCGTGCGCCTCCACAGCCAATTTGCTGAACGGCAAACCTAAACCTGTTCCCCGTTGACGCCTCGGGCCGGGCATCTGAAAGAACTTTACAAAAATCCTCTCACGGTATTCGGGCGGAATGCCGGGGCCGCGATCGGCCACGTGGCACTCGGCCATGCGCTGGCCTTGCGACCATACCACCGATACTTGTACGGCCGCATCCGCCGGGCTAAACTGAATCGCATTGTCCAGCAGATTCACGAGCACGCGCAAAATCACATCGTCGTCGGCATCGGCCCACGGCAAACCCGGCGGCACATTCACACTCACCCTCACGCCTTGGCGGGCGGCCATCGCCTGGACACGCTCGCGTCCCGTCTGCACCAGCCAATCCCATGATATGCGTCGCCGGCTGAGCGGCATCTGCCCCACTTCCAGCTTGCCGATTTCCAGCAGCGAGTCAATCAGGCTCAACAAGCGCTCGCTACCCGCGTGGGCCAGCTCAACGACACGCTTGTCCTCGTCGTCGGTAACGGCCAGCTCCAACACGTCCAGGGCCGCGATGATGCTCGTCAGCGGGCTGCGGAGGTCGTGCACCATCATCCGGGTCATGTCTTCGCGCAGCGCTTCGGCGTCCTTTTGCTTGGTAACGTCATACAGGACCAGCAGCCGGGCAACCGGCGCGCCGGACGCATCCACCATCGGTGCCGACACGCGCTCGACGATGCGGCGCGGATCATTCACCTGTGTTACGCCGCGCAGGATCTCGGTGGACTGCGCGGTCAGATCGCCCAGGACTCTATCCAGCAATTCCAGCAACACCGCGCGCGATGCGGAGAGAGGCTCCGTCGAACTGGAAGCCAGCTCGGCTAGAGAGCGGCCCGCGAGCTCGTTAGGCACGACCCCGAACATTTCTCCAACCATGCTGTTGGCGACAAGAATGCAGCCGGTCTTTTCAATCATCACCATGCCGTCACGCGTCGAGTTCAAAATCGCCTGCAAGCGGTCGCGCCCTTCGGCCAGCCGCCGGAATAGCCACGCGCCTTCAATGGCAATCGAAGCCTGGTTGGCAAAGATCTCTAGCACCTCAATCGTCTCCCGCGTCGGGATGCGGCGGTCGGCTGGGTCGTCCACTGACAACATCCCCATCAATTGGCCGGAGGAATCCGCCAGAGACACAAACAATCCATCTTCCGCCATCCACTCACCCTCGACGCGCGGCCCCAGGTCGGGGATGTAAACGTCAGCCAGGCTCCGCCAGACTTGCAGGTAGTGATGGTTGATGAAATAGGATTGGCTGATGCGGAACTCGGGCCGCATCAGCGCCAAGTATTCGTCCAGTGGCACGGTAGCGGCCTGCATCTCCCGCCACACGTCCGGCGGGATGCCGGCGGCCGCCGCACGGCGAAGATAAGGCGGAGGTCCCGGCTCCACCAGATTCAGAAGCGCGATGTTGAACCCCAGCGAATCTACTACGGCTTGAACCACCCGGTCGAGGATGTTTTCCAGTTCGAGGTTGAACTTGAGCACATTGCCCAGGCGCAGGATTTCGCTCAACTGCCGGTTACGGGTGGCCAGCTCGTCCACACGCTGGGCCAGGGCTTGGTCCGTACGCTCATACAGACGGGCGTTCACCACAGCCACCGCCGCCTGCGAAGCAATCGTCTGCAACAGCTCCACGTGCTCCGGCTCGTACGCTCTCTCGTGGTCCAAGGACTGCACGGCGATGACGCCCAGCACCTGGTCGCCGACCGTCATCGGCACGCCCAGCCAGGAAAGCGGCAGCCGGCCGATCAGCTCCACACCCAGTTCGCGCATTTTGCCGGAGACATCGGAGGCAATCAAGAGAGGCTGGCGTGTGCGGATAACGTACTCGGTGAGACCGTTGCCGGCCTGGCGGCTTTCCAGCGTCCAGGGTTGCCCCTTCTCCATCGCCAGCGGAAAGCTGATGGTATTGCTGAAGGGATCAACCAGCGCCACATAAAAGAGGCTGGTATCTATCAACCGGCTCACTTGCTGGTAGATTTTTTCCAGCAAATCGTCAACCCGGAGCGATGAGCTAAGCGCCTGGCTCACCTCGGTGAGAACCGATAACTGCTCAATGCGGCGCTGCGGGCCGGGCACGCGGCTGGAGGCGCGAGGCGCGTAGCTCCTCCGCGCGAACAAATAACCAAGGCTGGCAGCGACGAGGAGGGTTAACGCCCAGAGGATGACGACGGGCAGCCCGCTCAGGATGGACCCGACATTTGGCATGACGATCAAGTGCCCGATAGCGGCCGTAGCAAGATTGAGACCGTGGTGCCTACGCCCACCTGGCTTTCGATCTCGATCTTGCCCCCATGTACTTCCACCAGTTGCTTGACGATGGACAAACCCAGGCCGGTTCCCTGCGCCCAGCCTTCGGCGTCGGGCACGCGATAGAACTTGTCGAACACGTGCGGTAGGGACTCGGGCGAAATGCCCTTGCCCGTGTCTTGGACCTGCACCAGCACATGATCGTTGCGTCGGTCCACGTTGACTTGGACGCGGCCACCGGGGCGATTGTATTTGATGGCGTTGCCGATGAGGTTGAGGAGAATCTGCTTCAAGCGGGCAGGATCACCCTTCACCCGGGGCACGTCCTCAAGAATACATCCGGTCAGCGTCAGATCACATTCGGCGGCGCGCGGCTGCATCAACTGCACCACGTCGCGCACGACAAAACCCATGTCCACCGGCTGGTACGCAATGCGAGCGCGGCCCGACTCGAGCCGGGCCAGGTCCAGAAAATCGTTAATGAACTGCGCCAGGCGGGTGGCCTCAGAGTTGATCGTGCGAGCTGACTCGGCAATCATTTCTGTCTGCAGGCCCGGATGCATCAACAACTCGCTGTAAGCAACGATGCCGGTCAGGGGCGTGCGCAACTCGTGAACCATCTGGGCAATCTGGTCGCTCTGCTGAAAGAGGCGTGCATTCTGGATGGCGACGGCAGCCTGCGTGGCAAGCGTAGTGAGAATCTCGGTATCGTCCCCGCCGAACGCCCCACCCTTTTTGTTAATCGCTTCCAGGCAGCCGATGGTGTTGTCTTTGACCTTGAGGGGAACGGCCAGGATGGAGCGCGTGGTAAACGAGCTTTCGACATCGGCCTGTTTGTAAAAGCGCTGGTCCGCGCTAGTGTCGCCGATGACAATGGGCCGCCCGGAGCGGCAAACCCAGCCGGCCACGCTGGAATCGAGCGGGACGGCGATGCGCTTGATCGTCGCAGCGCCGCCGCTGGCCGCCTCAAAGTACAATTCGCCGCTCTTGCTGTCCAGCAGAAGGATAGAGCACGCCTCGCAGTCAATCATCTCGCGGCCTGCCTTGACGATGAGATCAAGCAGCGTCGGGAGATCGAGCGTGGACGCGAGCACACGGCTCAGCACCAGTAATGTTTCGAGTCGGGTCAGGTGTTGTTGCAAGTCAGCCAGAGTCGGCTCAGCCATTTTGGGAGGGCGCTCCACACGCTTGAACGATTTGCGGCAAGACATTCACCACGTCACCGCAAATCGTCACATCGGCCTGTTCATCCAGATAGGTCGGCTGCAGGTTCACCAGGACCAAACGGGCGCCGCTGTGCTGGGCAAAGCGCGGCAGCTCGGACACCGGCGCGACTTCCAGCGACGATCCGGCGATCAGCATCGCGTCGCACTGGCGGGTCTCTCGCTGGGCTGCCTGCATCGCCAGGGCTGGAAGCTGCTCACCATACAAGATGACATTCGGCTTGAGCACATTGCCGCAACTGGGACAATGCGGCACGCCGCCTTCGGATAGAAACGTTTCGACAAACTGCTCGGTCAGGAACACACGATAACAGCGGACACAGGTGCACTCGCGCAAATGACCGTGAACTTCCAATACGCGACGGCTGCCCGCCCGCTGATGCAAACCGTCAATGTTCTGCGTGATAACGGCCTTGAGGACGCCCGCCGCTTCCAATTGAGCCAGGGCAAAGTGCGCCGGGTTGGGCTGCGCCTCTATGAGCAGCCGCGCCAGCGGGCGAATCCAGTTGAAAAAAGCTTCCGGCTTGCGGCGAAAGGCAAACACAGAAGCCACTTCCAGCGGGTCCACCTGCTCCCACATGCCGCTGCCGGGAGTGCGGAAATCGGGAATGCCCGAATGCGTGGAGACACCTGCGCCCGTCAGCGCGACAGCATGTCGCGCGTGACACAGCAGGTCGGCGGCCCGGTCAATCAGGTTCATTTCGTTAAAAGATACCTGGCCAGATCGCCGATCTGGCTGGACACCAGGCCGCCCGGCTGAAACTGGACGATCGGGACGCCGACTTCGGCGGCCTGAAAAGCCAACTCGGACGCGGGCGGGATGACGGCGATCACTTGGCCCAGCAATCGCTCGACCGTCGTCTGGCCGACGCCGGCCGCCGGCGGCGCGCGGTTGAACAGCACGATGCCGATTCGATCGCGGAGCACATCCATCACCCCCAGGTCAGACAGCATCGCCTGGGCCAGCGTGAGTGCCACGCGCTGCGGCTCTACGACCAAAACGATATAGCGACACAGCTTGATGGCAACGCGAGTGGCGGCGTCCAGGCTGGACCCCAGGTCCAACAAAAGGAAATCAGACAGGCGGGCCAGGTGACTCATCGTCGCTTCGACCTGCGGCACCGGCAAGAGTGCCGAGCGTGGCTCGACCGGGGCGAGCAACACACGAACACCGTGGTGCTCGATCAACTGCGACTCGACCGTGTGTTGATCCAATTCGTCAGCCGACCTGGACATGAGCGTGGCCAGGCCACTGGGGTGGGCCAAACCCAATTGCAGCCCGGCGGCGCCAGCCCCCGGCACCAGCTCGGCCAGCACGACACACTTGCCCTGGCCTATCTCGGGCTGCGCCATCGCGGTGGCCACGTTCACCGCCAGTGTCGTCGTGCCCACGCCGCCTTTGGCGCCGAGGAAGCCAATCGTATGCGCCATCACGACGGGTGTACATTCAGCTTGAACACGCGCCGTGCGGAGCAGCATGGCCTGGACGCGCGTGGTCAATTCAGCAGGATGAATGGGCTTGGTGAGGTAATCGTCGGCGCCGGCCTGAAAGCCCGCCACTTTATCCGTGACCTGGGTCTTGGCAGTGAACATGATGATGGGCAGGCGGGCCGTTAGAGGATTGGCTCGCAGGCGGCGGCAGACTTCATAGCCGTCAATGTCGGGCAGCATCACGTCGAGGATGATAAGGTCGGGTGACTCGTTTTCGGCCTTGACCAGCGCCTGCGTCCCGGTTTGGGCGACCGAGATCAGATAGCCTCGGCGCTGCAACATGAGGCCAATCAGCTTGAGGCTGTCCCGGTCGTCGTCCACGACAAGAATTTTCTGAGCCACCATTTCCTCCTGGGCATGGAGCGCAGGACAACTTTAGCACAAATCGAGTGGGTTGGCAACACTGCGTACCCTCTCCTTTTCAAACGCCGGTCAGATCGTCAATACGTCCCTTGTCTATCGCCAGCACGGCCGTCTTGCCCAGCACTCGGACGGCATCTATCAGCCGGGCAAAGCGCTCGTCTTTGGTAAAGCCAGCCTTGTAACGAGCATAGATTTGCTGGACGATGACGGCGATCTTGAGCAGCGCGTACACGTAGTAAAAAAGGATGTTGGAGATATCGCGCCCGCTCAACAGCGCGTAACGCTGCGCCAGCTCGCGGCGATTGAGGTTGCCCGGCAAGGTCGTCAGGCCAAAAGCGAGCATCTGCAACTCGGGTGGGTCGCCGGGGTCAACCCAGTAGCCAAGCGACGTGCCCAGGTCCATCAACGGGTCGCCGATGGTCGCCATCTCCCAATCGAGCACGCCGATGATGGTCGAGACATCAGCGGGGGATAGCACAAGATTATCGTACTTGTAGTCGTTGTGGATCAGTGTCCCACCCGCGTCCGTGTCCGGCGGTGTGTGTCCCGCCAGCCACGCGGCCACCTGCTCGATGTCGGGAATGTCGTCGGTGCGGGCGTTAACGTAGCGTTGCGTCCAGCCTTCAATCTGCCGTCGCACATAACCGGCCGGACGGCCCAGGTCACCCAGCCCGGCGGCCTGGTAGTCAACCCCGTGAATCTCGACCAGGTTGGACAAAAAGTTTTCCGCCAGTGCGCGCATCAACGCCGGGGTCAACTCCAATCCCTTGGGCGCAGAGGCCCGCAATACGATACCCTTGAGCCGCTCCATCACATAAAAGGGGGCGCCCAGAACCACTGGGTCTTCACAGTAGGCCAGCACGCGGGGAACTTGGGAATATACTTTAGCCAGGTGCAAAAGGATGTTATATTCGCGGCCCATGTCGTGCGCCGTTTTGATCTTGGCCCCGAACGGCGGACGCCGCAGTACCATCTCCCGCTGACCGAGGCGCAGCAGATAGGTCAGGTTCGAATGACCGCTGGGGAACTGTTCAATCTCGAGCTCGGCGGAACCTTCGAGGTCGGGGATGTGCTGGCGCAAATAGGTCGCTAGTTTTTCCGCGTCGAGTTCTTCGCCTTGCCGGACGGCGACCGTTCTATCAATCCAATTTTGGATGACCATCTCTCAACTCCCGATTGTCACCCTGAGCGGAGCGAAGGGTCTCAGCCTCGCATGACGGAGATCGCCTTGCCGGACGGCGACCGTTCTATCAATCCAATTTTGGATGTCCATCTGCTCAACTCCCGATTGTCACCCTGAGCGGAGCGAAGAGTCTCAGCCTCGCATGACGGAGATTCTTCGCCGTTTCGCGGCTCAGAATGAAAGTCTACTCATACCTTCGCAATATGTGACGCGCCACGGAAAGCTTGTGCACCTCGTCCGGGCCGTCATAGATGCGGGCGGCCCGCTCGTGGCGATACCAGTAGGCAAGCGGCAGGTTGTCCGTCATACCCATCGCGCCGTGGACCTGAATCGCCCGGTCTAGGACACGTTGCAGCACACCCGCCACATAGAACTTGATCAGCGATATCTCATCCCGCGCGGCGGACTGGCCTTCGCGGTCAATCTTCCACGCGGTCTGCAACACCATCAGCCGCGCCGCATTGATCTCGGCCCGGCTCTCGGCAATCCACGTTTGGACAATCTGGTGACTGCCTAATGTCCGATCGGGCGCAGTGCGCCGCCTGGCCGCCCACTCGCACATGAGATCAAACGCGCGCTCGCAGATGCCGATCCACCTCATGCAATGATGGATGCGCCCCGGCCCCAATCGTTCCTGCGCGATGACGAATCCTGCGCCCTCGCCTCCGAGCAGGTTGCTCTGCGGGACGCGGCATTGATCAAAGAGCACTTCGCCATGACTGGCATAGTCGCTGCCCGTCCCACCCATGACGGATGTATTGCGCACCAGCTTGAAACCGGGCGTTCCAAAGGGGACAATGATCATGCTCGCCTTCAGGTAAGAGCTTGCCGCTTTGGGGTCGGTGATGGCCATGACAACCGTAAAGGCCGCGCCATCGGCACTCGAGCTGAACCACTTTTCGCCATTGATGACGTAATCGCCACCGTCCTTGACGGCGGTGGCGCCCATCCAGACCGGGTTTGAGCCGGGATAGGCCGGCTCGGTCATCGAAAAGCAGCTCCGAATCTCACCCTGAACCAGCGGACGCAGGTATTTTTCTTTCTGCTCGTCCGTTCCATATTTGAGCAAGATTTCCATGTTGCCCACGTCGGGCGCCTGGCAGTTGAAGAGATAGTGGCCCAGCGGGCTGCGGCCGAGTTCCTCGCCGATGTGAGCGAATTCGACCAGGCTCAAGCCCTGTCCGCCGTATTCCTCTGGGATGTGCGGCGCCCACAAGCCTAACGCCTTGACCTTGTCGCGCTGGGCTTGCAGAACCGGGAGCATGTCGCGGAAGCTGGCGTTGAGAAAGTCGCGTTCAAGAGGATAGACCTCTTGACGGACAAAGTCGCGGATGACGTGGATCATGCGCTGCGTATTTTCAGGGATAGTGAAATCCATGTTGGACTCCTGTCTCGAATGAAAAAGGTCTACGCCTGTGCCTCGACACGGGTCAAGAATTCATCTAGCACCTGCATGTAACGTTCTGGTTCCTCGGCATGGGCCAGGTGAGCGCTGTGCTCAAAGAGGACCCATTCCGATCCCTTGATACCCCGGTGGACGGTTTCGGCAATAGCCGGGGTTGCTTCGTCATAGCGGCCTGAGGTGACTAACGTCGGCACCCAAATCTCGCCCAGGCGATCTACAATGTCCCAGTCTTTGATCACACCGGTCACGTGAAACTCGCTCGGGCCATTCATCGTGTTGTAGACTTTTGGGTTCTGTGCGAGCTTTTCAAAGGCCCGGTTGACGCACTCGGGCCACACATCGAGCCGGCATACGTGACGGCCGTAAAACACCAGCATGGCCTCCAGGTAAGCCGGATCGTCGGTGGTGCCAGCCTGCTCGTGCTTCAAGAGTGTTCGCTGCGCCTCGGGCGGGAGATCGGCGCGCAGTCGGTTCGCCTCGGCCACCCACTGGCGCATGCTGGCCGGAGAACTCGCTACGATGAGGCTGACCAGGCCCGCCGGCTGCGTCAAGGCATATTGCATCGCCAGCATACCGCCCCACGACTGACCCAGCAGGTGAATGCGATCGAGCCCGAGGGCACGTCGCACAACGCCGACCTCTTGCACAAACAGATCAACGGTCCACAACGAAGGGTCATGGGGCTGATCCGAATTGCCGCACCCGAGCTGGTCGTAGAAAATGACCCGCCGACCCGCGGCGGCCATCGCCTCCAGCGGCTCGAGATAGTCGTGGGGCACGCCGGGGCCGCCATGCAGGCACAATAGCGGCAGCTTGCGCGGCTCTTCACGGTCCCCGACGATGCGATACCACACGTTGTGGTTGCGGAATGAGATAAAGCCCTCTTTAGACGGCACGGCTGTATCCATTGTATCCTCCCTGCCCCACTGTTGAATGTGTCCAACAACGGAGCGCGGCACCGCTCCAAACAACTCCTTACACCAAGTGCCTATAATTATATGCCCACCATCGTGCCACCGCAATTCCCCTGGCTGTCTCGGCAACAGTGCTATAATCAGCCCCATGCCGATACAATCCTTTGACGTGACACTCGAACTCGACCTCGTATTGCGCAGCCAGGGCGGGGACCCGGCGCGGGCACGCCCGGCGCTGCGAGCGATAGCGGCCGCGATGACCGAGCGCGCGCGCCCCATGCTCGCACCGGCGATAGCCTATGAGATTCTCGACATCGCCGAGGTGCGCCACGAGCGATTGGTGATCTCGCCGCGCGTGGCGCTCAAGAGCGCGCGGCTGGCACAGGCGTTGGGAGGCGCGAGACAAATCGCCGTGGCTGTGTGCACCATCGGCCCGCAACTGGAAGAAGCCGTCGGCGCGATGTTTACGGCCAGGCAATACGTCGAAGCGACTGTGCTGGACGGCGTCGGCTCGGCGGCCGTGGAAGAACTCTCACAGCGCGCGTGCCGCATGTTCGAGGACATGGCCCGCGAGCGTGGCCTGATGACGAGCAGTCCCTTTAGCCCGGGCGAGCCGGACTGGCCGCTGGAAGGTCAGCGCGAGCTGTTTGACCTCGTCCCGGCGGAAGATATCGGAGTGACGCTCGCCGATACCTACCTCATGCGCCCGCTCAAGTCACTGTCGCTGGTGGTGGGGATGGGCGAACACCTGAGCGTGGGCGGCAGTCCGTGCGAGTTTTGTTCGCTCAACCAGGTGTGCCGCTATCGAGAGCGCAAGGCGTGAAACGATTGACTTTCAACGTAGGGCAAGTTGGCAACTTGCCCTACGTTTAGAAATCAGCTATTTGGAAAAGTCGTGCAGCGAATTCATGCGCCGATCTTTTCTGCGACCAGCAGGTGCGACAAGCCAAAGATGCGGAGAGGTGTGCGCTCGGCAGTATAAGTGAGCGCACGCAGTATTTTTCCCACAGCCGGGCGGCGCGCGACGATTTTGTCATAGCCGGGGAAAACCTGCGTGTGGATAACAATGTTCACAGGCAGTCTCTCTAACAGCGCGCGCAGTTGACGCCCGGTATAAGCGCGGACGTGCGGGGCAAGCTTGTTGCGGAGCGCATCCGGCAGCCAATTGACGAGCGGGATGTTGCCATAGTGATACACGCCGCGCCAATAAGCGCCGTGCGTCTCGAACAGCCACAGCCGGTTAGGGACAAAGACCACCAGCCGCCCGCCCGGTCGAAGGACGCGCACGGCTTCGCGCGCGGCGGCGCGGTCATCGTTCACGTGCTCCCACACCTCGTGGCTGAGCACCACGTCAAAGAAATCATGCTCAAAGGGCAGACTCTCCGCCGGAGCAACTTTTAAATTGGGCAGATCGCGGCTCGCTGCGGCGATCTTGTCCGCGTCAACATCAATCCCATACACCTCGCCAGAAAATTGGCGGAACGCGCGGACATACATCCCCAAGCCACAGCCCGTGTCGAGAATGCGGCGGCCCTCCAGCGGCGCATACCGCTCGATCATCGCCAAGCGGCGGTCCTGCCCATAGCGCCAGACGTAACTGGGATGGCCCAGCGTGATGGCCTTTACGTCTCTGCCAGCATCAGCGCCCGACAAGGTCAAAATCCTCTTTGTGGCCAAAGCTCACGCTGTTATCAATCCAGCGAATCGAGTGGGGCGTGATGCGATACATGCCCAGGTGAAGGACGACCTCCGTAAACGACTCGTAAAAGGGGAATTTGTCACACATGAGCCGCCAGGCTCGATCGCGCGCGGCGAGGTCGTCCATCCGCTCGGCGACGCCCTCCACCTGCACCCCCCGGATGTCATGCCAGTCCATAGACTCGAGCCGCATCGTCGCCGCCACGCGCGGGTCGCGTTGAATATTGCGCGTGTGGCGCGAGGCCGGGTCGGAGTAGAAATACAGGTTCAGGTCGGCATCCGAGACAAAGTACACATCTGCCACGCGGGGCGAGCCGGTCGGGCTGGTCGTGGCCAGCGACATGGAAATGCGTCCCGACAAAAAGCTCTGGAACTTTTTCCGCCAATCGGGGGTCAGTTGAGCCATGGATGTTCCTCCCGTCTTTTCAAGGTCACGGCTCTCACGCGCGCTGCGAGCCCTTAAAGTGTGGGTCGCGCTCCAACGTCAACCGCAGGCCTGTATCCAGATCAACTCTGGGCGCAAAGTTGAGCAGGCGTTGGGCCTTGGTGATATCGGCGCACAACCGCAAGACGCCGCCACTTTGAGCGCCACTGTGCAGCGGCTCGACTTGGCGGCCCGTCACTCGCCTGATCTTGTCCACCAACGCATTGACGCTCACATCCGCGCCGGAGCCAATGTTGATGATGTGCCGGTCCACATTCTTGGCTGTGGCGGCCGACGCCAGCCCTTCCACCACATCTTCGACGTACACATAGTCGCGGCTCTGCCGGCCATCGCCAAAGACGACCAGGCTCCCGCCGCCCAACGCTTGCTTGAGCAGTTGCGGGATGACAGGCGCGTGCGCGGGCGGCAGGGATTGGCCCGGCCCATAGGCATTGAACACACGCAAGATCACCGTCTCGATGCCCCACAGCGCGCCAATCGTGCGAATATAGTGCTCGGCGGCCAGCTTGCTGACCGCGTAGGGCGAGCCAGGGTTGGGAAACAAATCCTCGCGCACCGGCTGCTCTTCTTGCTCGCCATATACCGCGCCCGACGACGTGAGCACCACACGCTTGACGCCCGCATCGCGCATCGCTTCCATCACCGCCACCGTCCCGCCGACGTTGACGGCATTATAGTCGCTCGGATAGAGAATGGACTCGGGCACCGATACGCGCGCGGCCAGATGATAGACACAGTCCACGCCTTGCAAAAGCGTCCACAACTTGGGCACGTCCGACACATTGCCGCGCGTGAGCATCACCTGCGGATCGAGCCGCGCCGGATCGCCCGCGCTCAAATCGTCCAGAGCGCGAACGGTATGCCCGGCGCGGGCCAGCCGGTTTGCGAGCGCCGAACCGAGAAAGCCTGCGCCGCCTGTAACGAGAAATCGCATAAGCCATGCACCTGATGAATGACGGAATCAAATCAAAATGGTCAGAGGCGCGGGAATTATAGCACAGGTTAGGACAAAAGCCCTGGCCCCTTGTGACCCCTAGTGGCCCTTTCTGGCCTCTTGACGCCCGGACCCTCTTGTGGTAAAATCTCGTCAACTGGACCGGAGGTAAGCGATGCGGGAAAAGCCCGCCATTCAGCCCAACGCCATTTATTCGCGCAAAGAAGCCGCCACCCTGCTGGGTCTCAGCTTGACCACTGTCAAGCGGCTCATCGCCAAAGGCTATCTGATGGCCAGCCGCCCGGACGGAACGCGGCGGGTGCTGATTCGAGGATCGTACATCCTCAAGATGCTCGACCAAAATGTTATGGAGAGCCAGGCATGAAAGCCAGGCCAATGACTTGCCAAACTCAATTGCATGAATGCGCCAGCCCTCAGCAGCAGCGGCTGGTTATGCCGTTTGCCGCGCTGTGTGCTACGCGTTGGGACTGCGTGGTCAGCCTGGGCAATTCGAGCATTGGCGCCAAAGGAGGTGGGCAGCACTGAGTCCTTCCCCCTGCCCGCGTTCTCTTTGGCGCAAGCCCCCAGGTCTTGCGCTTTTTTGTTTTTCCGCGAATACCGCGAATCTTCACGGTTTCGGTTTTTCGAACTGTTCGCGTAACTCGCGGGTTGCGAGGCGTTGCGGTTCATATATCACGCTTCACGTTTCACGTCTGAGGTGTTGGCTCAAGACGGCCTCCCTCCGTGGAGAGGGAGGCGATTGAGCCGGGGGGCGGGCGGCGTGGCGCCGAAACTTACGCCGTCCGCCACAGGGGGATATTCCGGTGAAAGCGCGCCGTGCGCCGCGCGCGAGAGGTCCGACTCCTCTCATCTCCGCCTGGGACACGGGTGGCCTTCGACGGCCATCGCCCGAATCGTGCGTTTGCGTCCGGCGAAAAACCGGGATAAACTCAAGCTCGCGAGGGAACTCTGAGTCGTCAGTGGTGACGGGGAACGGCCCCGACCGATGTCCCGTTTTTTGAGGGGTTCGACAACATGCATCGGGTCCTGGTCCTCAACGCAACCTACGAGCCGCTCAACACGGTGAGCATGCCGCGCGCCGTGGCGCTCTTGTTAGCTGACAAGGCCGAGATCGTCGAAGCAGCCGAGGCCGAGCTGCGCAGCCAGCACGTGACACTGCCCATGCCGCTGGTCATCCGGCTGGTGACCTATGTCCGCATCCCGCGCATGATGCCGCTGGCTGTGACGCGCCGGGGCGTGCTCAACCGCGACCATCACATATGCCAATATTGCGGGCGCAGGCTGGCATCGGCAGAACTCACTCTCGACCACGTCCTGCCACGCAGCCGAGGCGGCAAGACGACGTGGGAAAACATTGTCGCGGCGTGCAAGCCCTGCAATCATCGCAAGGGCAACCGGACGCCCGCGGAGGCGCACATGCGCACGCTCCACCAACCGTTCCGCCCGCGCTACCTGGCGCTCGTCGTGGTGGACGTGCCACTGGCGTGGCAGAAATATCTGTAGGGGGCGATCACGCAGGATCGCCCTTACACCGGGGCGACCACGTAAGATCGTCCCGATGCTGGGGCGATGACACAGGATCGCTCCAACCGGGGGTGGGAATGCGCCGATTTTTGAAACGTTCATGGATGTTTACCAGGCTCGCCGTGTTTCTGGTCATCGTGGGTCTATTCATCACGCGCGAGGTCCAGCCGCCGGGCGCGTTCAGCCCGGCGGTTGAACGTTTGATCGCAGGCGAGGCCTTTGATTTTGTAGGCTGGGAAGCCAAGGCGCTGGCTATCAAAGGTACACAAGCCATCGTGCCTGTAGAGGATTACGTCCAAGACGCACAGCGCAAGTCCATTGTCCTGGATTATATGGAATTGGTGCGGCGCATCGAGCAGGTGCAGGACCAGATTGATGGCATCTATGCCGATCCCAAGATCACGGACCCGTCCGCCGCGTCGGTTCAACAGCGTCAAGAGCTGGCCCAACTGCGAGCCAAACAATCGGACCAGCAAACAACCGTCGAGGCGATCATCCAAGAGCAGATCTCGACCGTGTTAAACGAACAGGGATTTGCCATCGGCGGACAGGTCATTCCGCCAGTCCAATTCCGCCTGTCGCCGCTGCCACAAATGCTCATTATCTCGCCGCGCGACGAGATTTATCAGAAGGACGCTTTCCCACTTGTGGCCGGATTGACGACCGACCGCGCGGAAGAACTGGAAACGCAGGTCGAGCGACGTTTTGGGGATGTATCGGCGCTGGTGGAGTCTATCGGCGGGCTGGGTATCTATCCGGCGATGATGCTGGAAACGTCGTCGCTGGAGTGGATGCTCCGTGCTGCGGCGCACGAGTGGACGCATAACTGGCTGGAACTGCGGCCATTGGGAATGAACTATGAGAAATCGCCCGAGACGCGCACGATGAACGAGACAACGGCTGTTCTCGTCGAAAAGCAAGTCGGGACCGCTGCGCTGGCCCGCTTTTACCCTGAACTGGCTCCACCGCCCCCTTCGGCCACGCCAACCCCCGGCCCGAGGCCAACGCCTGTGCCCACGCCCACACGCGACCCGAACGTGTTTGACTTTCGGGCCGAGATGCGCAGCACGCGTGTGGAGGTGGACCGGCTGCTGGCCGAAGCGCGCGCCGCAAAACAAGCCGGCGACACAGCCACCGCCGAGGCACGCATCAAGGCCGCCGAAGACAGCATGCGCGAGCGGCGCAAGGTCTTTGCCGAGCACGGCTACCTGATCCGAAAACTGAACCAGGCTTACTTTGCCTTCTACGGCGCGTATGCCGACGAGCCCGGCGCGGCCGGTGAAGACCCAGTCGGCCCAGCCGTCAAGCGATTGCGCGACCGCAGTCCGTCGCTGCTGGCGTTCCTGGAAACCATTGCCCCGCTGACGTCGTTTGACGAACTCAAACACGCCTTGGGGGAATCGTGATGAGCGGCCAAGAGTTAACGATCAGAGAGGAAAGAGATGTCATTGGAAAATCCACAGCAGGATCCACCCGAGAACTCGCCAGAAAAATACCGGCTGGTGTTGGTAGTGGGCGGCGTGGCGCTGGGCGTCATCGTCGCCTATCTCTTTAGCTCGTTCTACAAAGCCCCGGTCAAATCACTTGACCTCATCTTTTGGGCCATCGGCGGCGGACTGTTGGGCTTTTCCGCCAGCCTGCCCACGCGGCCGAGAACGCCGCCTCAATAGCGCACCCAATCGGTCACGCGCAGCTCGAGCGTCTCGACGTGCAGTCCCGTCTCTCCCAAGAGCTCGCGTACCGCCCCTCACGTGGCGACTCGCCCGGCTCAAGCTTGCCGCCTCACATCTTGACGGAATCCCTGTCCCATGCTATCATCCCCGCAACATGGCAAGTCACATCGCACAGTCGTATCTCATCAAAAAGATTGCCGCCAGGCGCGCGTTTGGCTGTGGCGGCTTTTTCATTTCAGGGGGAGTGGGCGCACGGTGAACGACACACGCGTCAAAGGCACGGTCCGTTGGTTTGACGGCTCGAAGGGTTTTGGCTATATTCAATCCGAGCAAGGCAACGACGTGTTCGTGCATTACACGGCCATCAGCGACAAGGGCTTTCGTAACCTGTCGCCCGGCCAGCAGGTCGAGTTTAGCATTGAGGACAGCGTGCGCGGTCCGCAGGCCGCCAACGTCATCCGACTGTAAGACCCGGTCTAACCTGAACGCCCCGCTGGCCTGGCTCCACCGGGGCTGATTGCATTGACAACCTTCAACGAGGCTCGCATGGCGGAACGATTACGAATTATTCCACTCGGCGGCAACGGCGAGGTCGGCAAGAATATGATGGCCATCGAGTATGGCTCCGACCTCCTTATCATTGACGCCGGCATCATGTTCCCCGAAAACGATATGCTGGGGATTGACTTTATCATCCCCGACTGGCAATACTTGCGGGACAAGGCAGAGCACGTGCGCGCAATCATTATCACGCACGGGCACGAAGACCACGCCGGCGCGCTGCCCTACCTCCTGCGCGAGATCAACGCGCCGGTCTATACCACGCGGCTGACGCGCGGTTTGATCGAACTCAAGCTCAAGTCCGGCAAGCTGACCGAGCAAACCGTGATTCACACCATCAAGGCGGGCGACAACATCACCATCGGCCCGTTCCGGATCGAGTTCTTTCGCGTCTGCCATAGCATCCCCGACGCAGTGGGGCTGGGCATCACCACGCCCGCCGGGTTGATCGTCCACACGGGTGATTTCAAGTTCGACCACACGCCGGTAGACGGCAAGCCGACCGACTTTGCCAAGCTGGCGGAGCTGGGCGGGCGTGGCGTGCTGGCGCTGCTTTCCGACAGCACCAACGCCGAACGGCCGGGCACCACGCCCTCGGAGCGTGTCGTCGAGTCGGCGTTCGATCAGGTCTTTCGCGATGCCAAGGGCCGCATCATCGTCGCCACGTTCGCTTCGCTCATCAGCCGCATCCAGCAAGTGGCAACCGTCGCCGCGCGCTACAATCGCAAACTGGTTATCACCGGGCACAGCATGAGCGAAAACGTCAAGATCGCGCAAAAGCTCGGCTATATCAACTTGCCCGAAGACCTGCTGGTCAAGGTCGAAGACGCCGGGCGGCTGCGGCCGAGTGAAACGGTGATGATGGTGACAGGCGCGCAGGGCGAGCCGAGTTCCGTGCTGGCACGCATGTCCACCGGGCAACATCGGCAGGTGGGCGTGCAAAAGGGCGACACGGTCATTCTTTCGGCGCACGCCATCCCCGGCAACGAAGAGATGATCCACCGCACGATCAATCGCCTGTTCAAGCGCGGCGCGGAGGTGCTATACGATCCCATCGCGCAGGTGCACGTCTCGGGACATGCCAGCCAGGAAGAGCACAAGCTGATGCTCAACCTGGTGAGGCCGCAGTATTTCATTCCGATTCACGGCGAGCTGCGCCAGCTCAAAGCGCACGCGCGGCTGGCGCATCAACTGGGCCTTCCGGCGCAAAACACGTTCATCGTGGAGAACGGTTACGTCATCGAGTTCGACGAAGGCGAGGGGCGCATCGGCGGGCGTGTGCCAGGCGGTTACGTGTATGTGGACGGCTCGACGGTGGGCGACATTTCCCCCGAAGTGTTGCGTGACCGCGAGGTGCTCAGCCGCGACGGGTTCGTCGTCGCCATTGTGCAAAAGGACAGCGAGACGGGCCAGGTGCAGGGGCGACCGGAAATCATTACACGCGGATTTGTGGTCGAGCACGAAGCCGAAGACCTGATCATCGGCGCAGAAGAGGCTGTGCTCAAGATAGTGGTGAGCAACGGGGCCAATGGACAGGGGTTGCGTGATAA
This sequence comes from uncultured Anaerolineae bacterium, assembly GCA_964353405.1. Classification (GTDB taxonomy): domain Bacteria; phylum Chloroflexota; class Anaerolineae; order Fen-1058; family Fen-1058; genus JBGLNJ01. Next base: position 16,250 of record CAYGWJ010000019.1, on the reverse strand, counting down.
GGTCAAGAACGCGCTGGCCGAGTATCTGTATCACGAGACCCGGCGCAGGCCGATGGTGATTCCAGTAGTGTTGGATTGATGGGGGATTAGAGATTAGGTATTGGAGATGGGCAAGCCCTCTCCGCGTTTGCGGAGAGGGCTTGTGTGTTGATAAACAGGATTGTCATGGCGCAACCGGGCACGTCTCCACGTGCAAATACTGGCGCACTCGTCGGTGGTGAGCGACCGCGTGAGGCGCGACCAGGTCTTCAATCGGCAAGGCATGGATGCGCATCGTTCTATCGGTGCTGCCCGTGATCAGGCGTGTGCCAGCGGAACTAAACCGAGCGGCCATCACTTGCCCAGTGTGATCGGTAAAATGCAGCAGTTGCTGGCCCGTCATCGCATCCCACACATCGGCCGTCCCATCGTTGCTGGCAGTCGCCAGCCGTTTCCCGTCCGGGCTGAATTCTACCCATTGCACCGTTGCTGCATACCCGGACAAGATGAGCAACGGCTGGCCTGAAGCAGCATCCCATACCCTGGCCATCCCAACCATCTTCGAGCGCATTGAACCGCAAGCCTTTGTCACGGTGGATGAAGTGGGGCCTTTGCGGGCATCATGGCAGATCGACATACCGACCCGCCGGATGCTGGCGCTCAAGAAGCCGCCAAATTGAGCGCGCATGCGGGGATCGCAGTGATCATGGATTACGGGATTAGGGAATCGTTCTCAAATGCGGGCCCGCCGCTGCAGTATCACATCTACCTGCCGCTGGTGATGCGCAACCCATAAATCAGACCTGACAGGTCAGGCGAGCTGAGGTCGCCCGACCTGTCAGGTCCATACAAAACCGATGCCGACGCCCACTCCTATCCCGCCTTCGATGTCGGTGATCGCCGAGGTATAGCCTCCCAACGCTGGCGATGTCGAAGGGGCGCTTGCCACTGGATCAAAGACGCCACGGGCACGACTAAGAACCTATCCGAAAACCTCCAGAGTGCGGACTTTAGTCCGCGTGGGGAAAGGCAGGCTGAAGCCGGCACTCCAGTTTTCGGATAGGCTCAGACCACGACCTCGATTGATCCTACACGCCAGTTCGGCGCACCTCCACTTATTGCGACCCAGGTGTATGTGATCGAGAGCGGCAAATCATCACTGGCGTTAGAGACGCCAACGACCGAACCGCATTCAACAACAGAGGCGACCCAATAGGTCGCCTCTGATTTCTCCACCAGCCATCGTATCGGTGCGGTTTATGCTCGCTCGCGGTTGATGCGGCTGTATGGAATCAGCCGCCCGCCGCCCAGATCAAAGTAGCGCCGCTCCAACGTCAGGCCTGAGATGTTCCAGTGTCTCTCCAGGTACGGTGGCAGCAAAGCTGCCACAAATTCCTCCAGGCTGAAACCAATGGTATTACCCAGGCTGGTGACCATTTTGCTGACGTTACCCAGGCGATCTTCCGTGCGCAACTGGGACTTGGACAGTTCGGTGATTGCCTTACCCAGTTCAGCCAATTGCCCCTCCGTTCGCTGCTGGGCCTGTGTCAGCATTTCCATCGCCTGGTCAAGGCGAGTCAGGCCTTTGTCTGTCTGTTGTTGCGCAGCAGCCAGGCTGGCAAAGCGTTCGTCAACGCGTTGCCCAAATTCAGTCAACCGTTCCGTCGTTTGCCGTTGCGCTTCGGCCAACTTTTTTGTCTCGGCAGTCAGCGCCGTCAGGCCTTGTTTCAATTCCCGTGTGTCGGCCGCGCGCTGGACCTCGAGTTCGCGAAAATTATCCAGCAACTCGGTCAAGCCCGTCGCCTGCTTGGGCGGGAACAGTTGGCCTAGTTTTTGCTCCATCTCTTGCCGCGTTAGCAATGTCATGTCACACCCCCGGTCGCCAGACCCTCATCAACGCGAGTATTATACAACACAAACCATCATGGCGGCAACACGAAAACAGCCCTTCTGGCGAGAAGGGCTGTTGACAAAACGGCTGAAACCTGCTGCTCAGGCCGCTGGAATGTAACCGAGCGATTCGAGCTTGGCCAACACTTTGGCCGCGCTTTGCTCGGGCGTCTCGCGCCCGTCGGTGTGGCAAATGACTTCGGGATTGACCGGCGGTTCGTACGGATCCGAGACGCCGGTAAAGTTCTTGATCTCGCCGTTGAGCGCCTTCTGATAGAGGCCCTTCACATCGCGCTCCGTCAGCTTTTCAATCGAGCATTCGACGTACACTTCCACAAAGTGTTCGACCTTGCCGCGAATCTCGTCGCGGATCTCCCGGTAGGGCGAAATGGCCGCGCCGATAGCGGCCACGCCGTTGCGGCTGAGCACCTCACACACCCAGCCGATGCGGCGGATGTTGGTATCGCGGTCTTCCTTTGAAAAGCCCAGCCCCTTGCTCAGGTGCATCCGCACCACGTCGCCGTCGAGCACTTCGACGCGCGATCCTCGGCGGCGCAATTCCTCAGCCACCCGTTGGCTGATCGTAGATTTCCCCGCGCCCGAAAGCCCGGTGAACCAAAGAGTGAATCCGGTTTGACAGCACATGGTTCGTTGATGTTCCCTTTAGATATTTGAATGATCCGTGAAACGTAAAACGTAACGCGTAAAATCCACGTTTTACGTATTACGCATCACGTTTCACGTATTACGCATCACGTTTCACGGCAGAATCAGTTTAGCTGGATGACATTCCCGTTCATATCGCGCGGTACGGGCAGGCCCATCAGGTCGAGCACCGTCGGCGCGATGTCCATGATGTGCGCGTCCATCCGCTTGCCGCCGTTTCCCTCGCGGGCGGGATCGTACACGATGTACAGGCCCTGTTGAGCGTGATTGGCATCGTCGGGGCCGGTATCGTTTTCAAAGGTGTAAATATCGCCCACGCCCAGGCTGCCGACCGCGCGCCAGTCCAGGTTGCCAAAGTACACGACCAGGTCGGGCGGGATGCCTTTGACTTCTTTATAGATTTTCTCCGGCCTGAACGCCACAGTGCCAATGTCCCGGCCATCCGGCGCAGGGATAGATTCGAGCGCCCTGGCCAGCTCATCGCGCACACGCTCGTAATCGGCCGGCGGGATGGCGCCGTGCGGCTCGCGGCCCGCGACGTTGAGGAACACGCGTCCATAATAGCCCCCACTGCCCCACGCGCGCGTCTTGCTCCAGTCCACTTCGACCTTTTCGAACGGCGTGATCATCGTGGGCGCTTTATCCTTCAAGACGAGCCAGCCGTTGCGGATGAGCCACTCGTTGAGCGCGATGCCGCCGTGCATCGTCTTGGCGCCGTGATCGGACACGACGAGCACAACCGTATCCTGCGCCGCTTGCGCGGCGAGCGACAGCACCTCGCCGATGTAGCCATCGAGTTTCTTGTAATAGTCGCGGATCGAATCTTGCCACTTGTTGCCCGGCTCGAATTTGGGATGCGCCGGGTCGGTGTATTTCCACAGGCCGTGATGGATACGATCCACCCCCATCTCGACAAACATAAAGAAATCCCACGGCTTTTCCGTCAGCAGTTTCTTGACGACGACGAAATGCTGGTCGGTCATGTCGTAAATCTGCTTGAGCAGAAAATCCTTGTCTTCCGTGCGAAATTGGGGCACGTCCACCTGATACTCGCCCACCCACGAGGCGATCTGGTCTTTGAGTTCGGGCGGATAGGTATATTGCGACTTGGTCGTGTTGGGCGTGAGGAAACAGCCCACCATCACGCCGTTGACCGGGCGCGGCGGATAAGAGCCGGGCACGCCGACGGTGACGACCTGCTTGCCGGCGCGCGAGAGAATATCCCACACGCGATCCACCTTGACGGCTGAACCGGTGGCAATCGTCATCTTGTCATACGAGTAATCGGCGCGGTTGCGGAAGCCATAGATGCCCAACTGGCCTGGATCGCGGCTGGACATCATCACGCTCCAGGCGGGAACAGTAATGGCCGGGATGCACGATTCGAGGTTGCCGTATACGCCGCCGGACATCAAACGATTGAGATTGGGCAATTCCTCGCGCCAGCGGTCGAACACGAGCGACGGCTCCGCGCAGTCCAAGCCGATGACCAAAACCTTGCGCCCGCCCCAGGTCGGTTTGCTCGTTGGCAGGTTGGCGGGTTGGGGAATTGGCTGGTCGCCGCGCCTGGCTCGCATCCCTTCGACCAGGACGCGATAAACTTCGGGTCGAGTGAACTCGGGCGGGATCGGCTCGCCCGTTTCCAACCGGCGGCGCACTTCGGTACCGGAGAAAATCACATGGTCTTGTTCACCATGCGGGCAGGTCTTGGCTGAAACGATGCCGCCACATTTCCTGCAATAAAAAGTGTTCTCGAACATCAGCGGTGTGATGCCAATTTCTTCCGGCTCGAACTCGTCAAAGATTTGCTGCGCGTCGTAGGTGCCGTAATACTTGCCCACGCCAGCATGGTCGCGGCCGACGATAAAGTGCGTGCAGCCATAGTTCTTGCGGCACAGCGCGTGAAAGATCGCCTCGCGCGGGCCGGCATAGCGCATGGCTGCTGGGAACACGCCGAGGAGCACCCGATCGGGCGGGTAATAGTCGCGCAGAATCGCTTGATACGAAGCCATGCGCACGTCGGCGGGAATGTCACTCGCCTGTGTCTCCCCGACGAGCGGGTGAAGCAACAGCCCATCCACGATTTCGAGCGCGGTTTTTTGGATGTACTCGTGACTGCGATGGATGGGGTTGCGCGTCTGGAAAGCGACGATGGTCTTCCAGCCACGCCGGGCAAACATCCGCCGCGTCTCGACCGGGGTGTGACGAAATTCCAGGAACTCGCGATGGGCTGGAAAATCAATCAGCTCAATCGGGCCGCCGAGCAGAACGTCACCCTGCCTGTAAAGCCGGGCCACGCCGGGATGTTTATCTTCCTCGGTGCGATACACCTCGCGCGCCTCGCGGCGCTTGTCGTAGCCAAATTTTTCCTGCACCGTCATCACGGCCAGGATGTGCCCCTCGCCCTCCGCGAGCGCGACCTCTTGCCCTTCGCGGATGCCGGCGGCTTGCTCAGTCAAAACCGGCAGCGTGACGGGAATGCTCCACACAGGTCCATCCGCCAGGCGCATCTCGGAGACGACGCGCTCGTAATCGGTGCGAACCATAAAGCCTGTCAAAGGCGACATGGCGCCGACGGCCAGCATCTCCACGTCGGCCAGCGACATGGGACCCAACAAGATTTGCGGGAGGCGCCTGGCTCTTGCTCGGGCCGCCTCCCGCTCGTCGGCGAAAAGAACACGATCAACCAACTCGCCCCCATGCGGGGCGATGCCTTCAATGTCACTCAATTTGCATTAGCTCCTGCAAAAGATGGCGGGATTCTAACAGGGGATGGCGGAATGGTCAAGCAAGGCTAGAATCTACGTTTAGCTCTGCCACTTTACGGTGGTCTCGGAAATACATAAACATAACGCACTTTGCCATATTCGGTTGTTTCCGAGTGCACCCCTGGGGCAACTTCTGGTCTATAAATATAAAACTGGTGTGTACCCGCCGGTAACACAAACAGAAAACTTTGGAGACGAGGAATAGTAGCTACAGTATCACTGACCACAACACTGATCGAAACACCAGACTGGTTGATAAACATCACACCGCTGACATCGGATGGCAAACTAATCGGAGCCGTTTCTTTACCGGCGGGAATGGGTGTGCCGACTGCCAGAGCCTTGAATTGGCTAACCGGAGGAATCGCCGGCAAAGATTGATCTTGACATGCAACAAGAAAAGCCACCCAGACCAAAAGGACAGTCCATGTGGCTCTTGATGTGAGGCTGTTTCTAGTCATGGGTCAAATTGGGGCTGTTATCGAACTCTCGGTATAAAGGCGCAAGACATCTCAAGGCCACGATACAAAGACAGCGCCTAACGGTTTCTTTTCACCGGCACTCAACTGGATGAGGCGAGGTGTGTGATCTTCACCTGAAATAACGCCAGGTTCCCAATCATACGGAGGATTCCAGATAATCAGAAAATAGTTACCAGGAGGAATCGCATTCAAGGTAAACTGACCCTTGGCGTCCGACTGTCCCCGAATATCCCCTGCTTCATCGTTAGGGCCAATCAACACAAAAGGCATTGACTGCTTGTCGTCGCCAATTGCTTTCGTAAGATAAAACAACGTCCCAGGAACAATCTGAGATGAGTTGAATGAATACAACACGCCACTGATGGCAGCCTTGCCAGGGAGAGGCGCTGGAACATCTGACGGTGCGGACGGCAATGGGACATTTGACGCAGTCGCCAATGGCGACACTTGTTTCAAAGGCGACACTTGCCCTGTTGGCGATACCGTTAGCGGCGGTTGAGGCGGGCGGAGGGCGGCGCATGATGTACAAATTAATGCAACTACAGCCACGACAAGCTGCAAACGAAATATTCGAATCATATTCTCTCAGGGTCGGGAAGATTTGTCGAGTAGATCGGTATCAGACAGGAAAACCGGGCCGGCCAATACTCTGGCCGGCCCGGTTCTCTAGCGGCTAAATCTAGGGTTGGGTAAAGACGCCGTGCGCCATGAAGGTATCGCCGGCCGGATTGTTGACGTTCGTCAGTTGAACGAACCCATCAATCGCAACGCTGTTGGTTGATTGCACGGTGAGCGTGCCGAACCAACCACTGGGCATTGCCGTGGCACCCACCGCAAAGGTGGTCAGGCGCTGATTCTGGATCAGGCTGGCACTCTTGGGAATCGTCGTCGAGGTTGTCAACGCCGTCGCGCTGCCGCCTGCCGCCACATAATCCGGCGAAGGCGTGTACGTCAACGTCACATTCGCGTCAGTCGTGCTGCTCAGGTTCTGGATCGTCACGGCGCTGGCGAACCCGTTTCCGAGCCGCTTGGCGACCAACGGGACAAACGCTTTCGTGTTAGTGCCGCTCGCGTTGATCGCCTCATAGGCACCCGCGTTGTCGGTGCCCACGGTGCGCATCTGCACAAACGCCACTACGTTGGAGCTCCCTGCGTCAACCATGCATGAGCCGTACCACCCGGTGGGGAAGTTGGTGCTGTCCGTAACCGGGTTGAAGTAGTACGAAGCGTTGTCGGCCACCGCAGTGCTGTTCTTGACCGTCAGAGCAGAGAAGCCAGTTGCACCGGCATCCGGCGTGCACGATAGTGTAATGCCATTCACGGCGATAGGAGCGCCGCTGAGATTTTGGACCGCGATCGGCGCGCTGAGGCCATTTGCCAATCTGGCTGTGAACAGAGGCACCAGCCACTTGGGCCCCACACTGGAAGCCGGAAAGGCATTGTAGGTCTGCATGCCATTCGGGCCAGTGAATAAATTGGAAACCACCGCTACAGTGCCGCCCGAGGCTGCCTGGACAACCGCAGAGCCATACCACGGCGCAACCAAGTTGGTCTCGTCATCCAAATCATAATAGTATGTGGCCCCGGCAGGAATGCTGATGCCGGACTTGGTATAGCTGGCCGCCCCAATGAACTGCACGCTCACAGTCGTCGCCGACCCACCGGTGTTCTGGATCATAACCTGGCTGTTTACGGTTCCGCTGGCACTAGAGAGACGGCGCGCGACCAACGGCACATAGAACTTGTCGCTGACCGCAGTGAAGCCAGAGTAAGCACCGCTGCTGGCAGTCTGGCCAACAGCTAAAATCTGGACGACAGCGCCCAGAGGTTGATCCGAGCTGACCACTGCCGAACCGCGCCCAGACGTAGGTGTCATGGCGTCCTGGTATTGGCGAACGATCTTTTGGCCACCGTTTGCAGTTATGGTAAAGTTTGTGCTACCCGCAGGTGCCGTCCAAGTCGCGCCACTGTCCAGCAGATACTGCACGACAACGTGAGCATCTTGAGCACCGAGGTTGACGAGTGTGTAGTTGGTGCTCAATTGTTTGGTGGTTGACGCAGCTTGCGTGATGTTAGCCGATGCAAGAACCAGCACCAGACTAACGACAAGACATAACCCAAATCCATTTAGTATCTTTTTAGACATGGTTCCCTCCTTGAAATATGTTAACGTGGTACTACTTTACCATCTTGACCCAACAAATGCAATAATCCAATTGGATTATCTCTCCGATCCATCCGGTTTAGGCATGCGAGTGGCGACTATCCCAATACCAACCCAGAGCAACTCGGAGCAAGCAACCATCAGTCTAGACATAACAGACACGGCGCTAGCCTGGGAGGCCGATAAACCTACACTGGTTACCAGCAGGCTGGATAGTGCTATTTCTCTCACGCCCAAGCCGGCCGGTATAAAGACCGCAAGAAAACCGACTACCCAGGCCAAACCAAATAGAAAGGTATACTGGACGAGCCCTCCCTCTGATCGGATTCCAAATGCTTCGGTAATAAAAAGTACAAGGCTACCGTAGCACAACCATAGCAAGAGATGGAACATGACGACTGCGACCCAGGTGCCTATAGATAAATGTAACGACGCGACGTTCCCGAACGATTTGTTCAAGAGCTTTGTAGACAAGACCCATCTAGGAACAAAAGACAGAATTAACCAAACACTTGGCAAGAAAATGATTGTCAAAACCAACAAGATAAGCCGATATAGCCCCACAAAAACCGAAGCAAGGTAAATTCCTGAAATCAGTCCAAGCGCAGTTAAAATGGTCAAGATCTCCAAGATTGAACCAAAATGAGATACAGAATAAGCAACATTGTGGTCTTGCCTAAGCCACTCGCCGCGGCTCACATATCCCCAGATACTGCCAGGAATATAACGTGCAAGGAATGATAGTGTATATCCTTCGACTACTTGCCGCCAAGACAAATGGCTACCCAGACTGTCCATGAGCCACGACCAAGCGATCATCTGTAACGCGAAGGACACTTCGACAAGCCCCCAGGCCACCGCTATCAATACAGGATGAGATATGTGTAGCGCACTGTGAACAACTCCCTGATACCCATTCCAGACCTGGTAGGCGAACAGCAGACCACCAATGCCGATTCCCGCCAGATACAGTGCACGTCGCCAAGAGATCATTAACCCACCCTCTCCTTTTTTGCATAATTCAGATAATAAGAAATATCTTTCATCAAAACCGATGGATTTCTGATCATTGTAAACCAATGCATAAAGACATGGTAGAAAAAATGCTTTCGCCGATACAGATCGAGAGGATTGATGACAATCTTCATAATACCACGTTTATATACTCGCACGATGTCTCCGATCATTTGCTTGATCTCTAGATCGGAGAGCTCTCTCTTCATCGTATCTATGTTGAGCCGGTCATACCCACTCAAGGACTCTTTCCGCAACAGATGCTTTTCGCTTGCGTCGGCAAATAAATCCGTGCCGACGGTGGGAGTTGTAGCCGATATGGCAATAAGGTCTGGCCGGACTTTTTCTAACATTTGAATGGTCTCTTGGACATCTTGCTTGGTCTCAAAAGGAGCGCCAATCATGATATTTGCTCGGGCTACAATTCCAACCTGCTCGCACAGTTCAAAGGCTGGAGCGATCTGAGCCACCCGCACTCCCTTTCTGTAATAGTTAAGAACCTTCTGCGAGCCAGACTCGACCCCAAAACCAACTCCAATGCAGCCTGCTCTCTTCATCGCGCTCAACAATTCAAGATCAACTGTATCCACCCTGCTCGCACAAATCCATGCAATCTCGACCTGTCTTTTGCAGATCTCTTCGCAAAGCTCCAGCATCCATTTCTTTCCCCACGTGGGCTCATCATCCGCAAAAAAGAGGCCCTTGAGACTGTATTTTTCTTTCAGGTGGATAATCTCATCAACCACGTTCTTTGGGCTTCTATACCGTATCTTTCTTCCAAACAACTTTCTTAACGTCGGCTGGCAGAATCGGCAATTCCCATAGCAGCCACGACTTGGAATAATGCTTGTTGCAGGGTAGGGTAAGGGCAAGGTCGGCGAACGGCGAAGATACTCATTCATAGAAAACAGATCGCGGGCGGGGAACGGAATCAAGTCCAAGTTATCTACAAATTCTCCGTCAGCAGTTTTGATGATCTCGCCACCCACTTTGTAATATATTCCATTGACTTTATCCAGCCCTGTTTCCTTTTGCAATGAATGAACAAGATTCAAGAATTTTCGCTCCCCTTCACCGAAGACCACAATATCAACTTCAGGATTCTTGACAGTCAGTTCTGGGAGAGCCGTGGGATGAGCTCCTCCGAAAACAACCATTATATGGGGCAAAACCTTTTTTGCAATTCTGGCAGCTTCCAGTGCCTTATCATAATGCACAGAAAGCACAGAGATTCCCAATATATCAGGGCGATTCTCCCTTAACTTGACTTCAAATTCTTCATAATCAGTGTACCCAGCAGCATCAACAATTTCGACAGGAAAACCATTTTCCCTCAAAACAGCAGCCAGGTAAGCAATGCCAAGGGGAGGATATTTGTTATACTCTTCCCTAAAAGCAGGCCACAAAAGTAATGTTTTCACCTAACACCTCCAGAATCTATTAGACGTTATGGGAGTCTAGTTTGACGCCAGGATTTTCTCATCGGATGATATGATCCATCAGCCTATTGTCGCGGCTTTACGAGTACAAACTGAGCATGCCAGGTCAAGACCTCGCCGAGCAGCGGCCACCGCACAAAGCTGACCGGCATGTAGCGTGTTGACATGTCCAGGCATTCAAATCCTGTGTGACCTAACAGACGACGGAATTTACCAATGGTCATCTTGTACAGGCCCCATCCACGATACAACTCGGAAAATGATTGCACTTGATGTGGAACATCCTAGAGTTGACCGGCCCAATCTGCCAAGGTGCGGTGACGATGCACCAATCGGAGGGCCAGACGTTCACCTAAATAATGAAAGGGGGAAAACTCATGCCCGCCCATCGGACTGTAATAGAGCGGGAAGCTGAAATAACACATCCCGCCTTTCCGAAGGATTCGTTCAGCTTCTGCCAGTAAGGTGGCGGGTTCAGCGACATGCTCAACCAGACTAGCACAAAAGACAATGTTGACTGATTCGTCTTTCAGTGGGATTGCAAGCCCACTCGCTTGTACCTGAGACATCTGGTCTGGGCTAGAAAAGCGAGGTTGAACAAGGTCAAGACTGATCACACGCGCGCCTCGACGCGCGAATTCCAGGCTGTAACCGGCGATTCCGCTGCCCAGGTCCAGGACCAGACCTTGCACTGCAACTCCATGCTGAGCGAGATAGTCGAGCACCAGACACGCCTGAAATGTTTGAAATTCGCGATAATCCCCCTCGGATCGCAGACGCCGCCTGGCGACCTGCACCAATCCGATATAGTCATTCAACTTCATCGTCACCATCCATTTCAGCCGCTGGCCTGCCGCATAAGGAATCAACATCCCCGCGCGGGCAACAAACGCCTAAATTCTACGACTCGGACGACTTTAAAAGAATCCAGTTGTAATTTGGCAAAATGGGCAACAAGATCTTCCATACCCACAAAGGCAGGCGGCTCATGAACCTTGACCATCTTCCAGAACCGGCAAACTGCATGTGCTGTAGGACCTGAACCGTGACATCGTGTATCGTGAAAGGAGCCAATAAATGCTGCAGGCCCCACAACGTCCTGGATCGCTCGTAATAGTGATGCCCCCTGCCCAGCAGGCGCAGGTACCCATCGGCCAGTCTCTCAGGCAGCCAGTGCAGGCACGGAAGGAAATAGTGCGGCTCAATTGGAAAAAGCTTGTTGGGGCCACTAAAGAACACCATCCCGCCCGGCTTCAAAACTCGATACATCTCGGCAACAAGTGTTTCATCGTCGGGGACATGCTCATAAACCTGGGCACAGATAATCACATCTATAGAACTGTTGGCCATAGGCAGAGACATCGCGTCTCCACACACGAAACTCAAGCATAGATCGGAACGTGCAGCGTTCTTGAGCGCAACATTATCATAGTCCAAGCCGACCGTTCTTCCAAAGAGTGGGGCGAGAGCCGCCGTGATAAACCCCGCCGAGCAGCCGATGTCCAGACATGTAGCAGACGACAGAGGATACGAACTGAACCCCGTCAGAACGCTGGTGATTTTTTCGGCCTGCCGCAGACGGCTGCCCATGTCTCGCACTCTAGGCGAGAGGTTATAGAATCCGGGTTGATACTGCCTGGATTTCATTTCGCTTTCTTTGCTGATGGCGAGTCGTGCATCTGATGATCGCCTCCAACGCCGCCTTTTTTGAGTGCAACTGCGCTATAGCCCATTGCCATTGTCCCCCCAGCGTCTAGAAGCCGATCCAGACTATAGCAAGCGCGGGTAAAAACCCAACTATTCACAAACCAGGCTATATCTCTAACGACAGGAATGTGCCAAACCATACCCAGCAGGAGTGTGGCCATTTGGTGACCGATAAAGGAGAATACACCGCCGCGTTTATCCACAGACAGGACCACAAACTTGCCTTGTTCCAGCAGATACCGAATTCCATAGTGCGTATACCGGTAATAGTCGTGAGGCTCATCATGCAGCCGGCTCAAGTGTGGCACGGACACGATCAAGACACCGCCTGGCTTTAGAATACGGCCTATCTCCCGCACGGCTTGGAAGGGATCAGGAACATGTTCAAGAACTTCTAAGCAGATCGCAGTGTCATAGGATTCAGATGCAATCATGTCCATGTTCTGGATATTGCCAACGTATGTCACGTCAGTGCTGCGCGGGAACAAGTCGAGACTGTCGTAGGCGCCGACACGATCGGCGATCAGGTGCCGAAAAGGCATGTCGCCGCACCCAAGATCAACCAGTTTTCCTTTAGCATACTGCCGGATGAGAGGAAGTGTAACTTTGTATTGACTATAGTAAGCAGGTGAGAACAAGCGGCGTTGTGGCAAGGTGCCTAGATCTTGCTCCAGCTTACGCCGATTTGAACGAATCAACTCTTTGAGGCTCACGCGTCACTACTCCACTGCGGCAGACTTGGCCAAGTACCTACTGAAGCCGATACTCGCTCTTCTTGCTATCTATAACGGCTTGATAGAGCTCGACCAAATGACAAGCTATGCTTTTCCAACTGAAACGTTCCACGGCTCTCTCGCGCGCGCGACGACTGGCCATTTCCCAGCGTTGCCGATCACGCCAAAGCGCAATGATAGCTTCAGCCAATGCGTCTGGTTCGGCCGGGGGAACCAGAATTCCAACCTCAGGCGATACGACATCCGGAATTCCCCCGACGCTCGTTGCTACACAAGGAGTGCCCGACGCCAAGGCTTCTAGCAAAACAACTCCCAATCCCTCTTCCACGGAAGGAAGCACAAACAAACGAGCCTGCTGCATCCACTGGCTTATCTGAACCGGTGTTTGCGGACCTACAAAGCTGACGTTATCGGCAATTCCAAGCGAGTCCGCCAGGCTATTAAGCTCGGCTTGTTGGGGCCCTTCGCCGATAATCACAAGTCGGCACTCGGGAAACTCGCGCCGAACCTGCGACATCGCCCGAATCAAATGCCTCAATCCTTTTCTCTCGATCAATGATCCGACAAATACGATGAAGGACTTGCGCTCTTCTCCGGAGGGGCAGAATTTATCCGTGTCTACGCCATCCGAAACGACCTCGACCTGACTGGGAGAAATCCCTAGAGCAATCGTTGCCTCCGCCAATGACTTGCTAATCGCCAAGACCCGGCTACTGCGCTTGAGCACCATCGCGGTGAAACGACTGACAAGAGGAAGCTGGGTGGCCTGATAGATATCACTTCCCTGAAGCGTGACCAGAATAGGACGCCGATGATAAAACTGACCCGTCCAGGCCGCTGCTGCCGATAATGTCCAGTTGGCGTGAATGATATCGCAGTCGCGGGCAAATCTCATAATCGCCAAAGTGTGCGCCATGAAAAAAGGCAGAATCTCACACCGGGCCAGGCGGCTCTTACGCCACATGATGGGCAGCCCACCGCCCTCTTTCTGAAGCACCTCCAGACGCTCCGGCCACAGGTAGGGCGGACGGATCACTTCGATAGAATCCATCACCTCTCTGGTCTTGGTGCCAGGGCTGTGCATGGCGATCACTCGGACCTGCGCACCTTGGGCCTGGACAGCGCGAGCTGCTTCCAGAATAAACGTTCCGCGGTTATCTTGGGGCCAGCGCGGAAAGGCGGTTGTGACAATGCAAACCTTCATAAGCCAAACGCCCATGTGATGACGTGAATCATTTTAGTTCAATATAGATTGGCGACCATCCAATCGTCAATTGCTCTCCGGTCGGGGCAACCAGGTTGCCTAACTTGTCAAAGGCTCTCACAAAATCAGCCGGCACGGTGATCGTCTGATCCGTTCCATCGGTTGACCAAACAATCTGCACGGGCCGAATGCTGTTTTGATTGAACAAGTAGCCCGACACACCAGCATACTGCGTTACCGGCCCAACATAGCGTGCATTCACGAGCTGGCTGGCCAGGAACTTGTATGCGTAAAACATCGGCCTGGGCGTCAAGTCGGACAACAACAGTGCATAGTTCGGACGATCCGCTACCAAAGGAAAATAGATCGTCCCGACCAGATTCAAGCCATACGCCTCTGCGACAGCGCGTGGAATAAAGGCACCAGCCGCGTCGTAGCATTCAGGAGCCGGCTCTATGCACTTGAGCGCAATCTCACCGGCAAAGACGGGCTTGTTGGCATGGCCATACTGGCCCATAACCCTCCTCACGAAAGCCACTTTTTCCGGCAATCCGGTTCCGCCCAGCGGGCCACTCCACGCATAGTAGCTATGCATCCGCGCCGGCAAGTCGAACTGCAATTGGGCATAGGAATGTCCATCCATGGCATCGTTTTGACTTCTTGCCATTCTCTTTCACCATCCACACTATAGATAGGGAACGGAGAGTTGTAAACACTGACCACAATGATATTGGGCAAGGCTGAGTAAGTCGCCAATTGAGTCAAAGTAATGCTACTTGGCGCCGTCAGTTCACTTGTGTTACCGCTATTGGTCGGGAGTCTAGCGCTTGATGCTATACTTCCCCTTTGAAGAGTCACTATTGTCAGCAGAGAAAAAACGTCATGGTGAAAGGCGCAGTTCGTTTGCATTTCAGAAGATGTCGCATCGCTAGTAGATATCCTTTCTTCTGTTATTCTCTCTTGTTTCGAATCGCGGTCATGGTGAAGCGGGCAGTGCTATGATGAGGAAGCAAGATTAGGGCGCTTCGCCCGCTCCCGCCTCTCGGATGTGCTGGTAGATGGCAATATCATAACCTTCATCAGCAAAGCGGTGGACTGGCACGTAGTTGGCAAAGTCGCGTCCGGCAAAGATAAGCTTGTCCGATCCAACTGTGTCAAACGCGGTAACTCCAATTCTGTTTTGAATAAGGACATAGTCGGGCTTCAAATCAAGAATAGTTTTGCCCCAATCCCCGGATCGCACATTAGGTATGGCAGCCGGCGTCGCCAGGCCGAGCAAGTCCACCACTGTCCTGCCGCTATAATACCCGATCGTACCTATTTCCATTGCAGCAACACTAGCATGCAAGTCCGTATGTTCTTTCAGCCAATCTGATGCTTCAACATAGGCTTTCTCCCTCGCCGTTGTCCAGGGCAAACGATGATGAGCCACCGAATAATCGTATACCGTCTTTAGTTGAGTCACCAAAAGAACTGAAACAAGGAGAATAACTACAGAGATCAAGGATTTGATATACCTGGGCGCTATAAGCTTCCTCAAAGAATCATACAGGTAATTGCCTCCTTGGGCGCCCAAATTCGTCCCCTCAGGGCTGACCATAAACTCACAAAAGTCAAAAAAACAGGCACCGCTGATAGGAAAGAACTATTACCAATCAAAATGCTCAGAACTTTCGGCCACATAGATTCCACAAATAGCAGTTCATGATTTGCGAACCCCATCTTGGCAAACGCGGTATTGGGAAGCAGAGTACCATAGTACTGAAACGCAAAGACAAACCAACTTAGCACGATTATTGTGAATATGACAGCCGGCATGAGCAGACGTCGGGCGTCGCGTCTTTCAATCAAGTAGTAGATCGAAAGCACAAAGATAAGAATGACCGCATCAAATCTAGTAAGAACTGCGCAAGCTCCCAACACTGCAGCGATGAATAACCTCCCGCGAAAGTAGTGGTACACTAGAGCAATCTCCAGACTCGACAACATAACCGTTTCCAAAGGAAAGACACTGTAAGTATGAATATTGAGTATGATGAGAAGTGCAGCAACGAGCCCAGCCTTAGCGTAGTGGTTGTGCAACCACATGCCATTTCGTTCTCTAGCAATGAAAACTGGAACTCTCAAAGCGCTGTCTACAGGCCAGCGACGCAATGACGGCCCGTCGGCAGAGCTAGAGTTGACGTAACGCGCCTTGGAAGTG
>CAYGWJ010000018.1:0-15853 GCA_964353405.1 uncultured Anaerolineae bacterium | reverse complement strand
GGATGACTTGATTCATCGTCGGAACGAGCGTGGCAAAGAACCCGCCGCCGCGCAACGTAGACGCGACCTGCGCGAGGTAATTCCACGGCTCGGCCACGTCGAGGAAGAAAGCGTCCGCGTCGGTCTCGTCCAAGCCTTCGGCGATGTCACGCAGCTTGAATTCGACAATGCCCGGCGGGATGTTGGCTCGCTCGAGGTTCTGCTTCGCGATGGCCTGAAATTCGGGGCGCACTTCGTAACTCACGATGTGACCGAGCGGCGCGGTCGCCAGCGCCAGCGCCAGCGTCATGCCACCGGAGCCGGTGCCGGCTTCCAGGATGAGCCGGCCGGGCCGCACGGCGAGCTTGAGCAGGATATAGCCAATGTCTTTGGGGAAGAGAATCTGGGTGTTGCGCTTGATGTGGCGGATCAGGTCGGCGGTGGAAGGCTCCAGGACCAGGAACGCTGTGCCCATCTGCGTCCGCGCGATGCGCCCCCAGGGCCGGCCGATAATGTCGTCGTGCGACACAATGCCCCGATGGGTGTGAAGCTGGCCGCCGGATTTTAGTCGAACCAGGTAACGCTTGTCGTCACGGAGATTGACGAACAGCGCCAGGTCACCGTCTTGTGGATGGCCCAAGTTTGCACCTCAGAGTTTTGGCTCATTATAGCGGTGCTTGGGGCGAGTGGCAAATGAGCTCATCCGGCGCTTGACATTTGGAACGTATGTTCGTATAATCTTGTCAGCGAGGTGAAGCGATGTGTGCCAGTCTGGACACCCTGGAAAAACTCGAATCACTCAGCCAGCAAATGGCCATCGAACCGGCAGAAGAAGTCGGCTCGATGGGCGCGTCCCCAACTGCCTGCGGAGTTGACCCGGACGCCGGCATGATCCATCACGCCGTCATGCCGGGCGGCAAGCGCATCGCGCTGCTCAAGACGCTGATGACGAGCGCGTGCGAGCGTGATTGCTACTACTGCCCCTTCCGCGCCGGGCGGGATTTCCGCCGCGCCACATTCAGCGCGGACGAGATGGCGCGCGTGTTCGACGAGATGGCGCGCCGGGGGCAGGTCGAAGGTCTTTTCCTCAGCAGTGGCATTGCGGGCGGCGGCATCCGCACGCAAGACAGGCTCATCGCCGCAGCAGAAATCCTGCGCCGCAAATACAACTTTCGCGGCTATATTCATTTAAAGGTCATGCCCGGCGCGGAAGAGGAGCAAATCCGCCGTGCCATGCAGTTGGCTGACCGCGTCTCGGTGAACCTGGAAGCGCCCAACACGCAGCGGCTGGCGCAGCTGGCTCCGCACAAAGTTTTCCTGGAAGAGCTGGTGCGCCCGCTCAAGCTCATCGAGTCTATCCGGCGCGAGCAGGGCGGCGGCCCCGGCTCGACGACCCAGTTCGTCGTGGGTGGCGCAGACGAGACCGACCGCGAACTGCTGGTCACTTCAGCACAACTGTTGCGCGAGGCGCGGCTTGCGCGCGTATACTTTTCCAGGTTCAACCCCGTCCCCGGCACGCCGCTGGAAAACCGCCCGCCCGCAAGTCCCATGCGTGAGCACCGGCTGTATCAGAGCGATTTTCTCCTGCGCCAATACGGCTTTCGCTTTGACGACCTGGTATTCGATGAGCGCGGCAACTTGCCGCTCGATACCGACCCCAAAGTCATGTGGGCCAGGCAGCATCTTGCGCACACCCCGGTTGAGCTGAACCGCGCCGGAAAGAGCGAACTGCTGCGCGTGCCTGGCATCGGCCCCAGGACCGTTGATGTGATTCTGCGCGAGCGGCGCAAGGGTCGCTTGCGCGACTTGACAGATTTGCGCAAGGTCGGCGTCATCGCTTCGCGTGCAGCGCCGTTCGTGTTGCTCGATGGCCGGCGTCCCGCCTACCAGTTGCCTTTGTGGTGATTCCAGTGGGACCTTTTTCAAGTGATAATATCGCGCGCGCGCTGGCCGGAATCGAGTTCGTGCGCCGCATCGAATACCTGCCTGCGGTCGGCTCGACAAATGACGTGGCAAAGCGGCTCGGTGCAAGTGGAGCGCCGGAAGCCACGCTCGTCATTGCCGACGAACAGACCGCCGGGCGTGGGCGGTTGGGACGCGCGTGGTGGTCGCCACCCGGCACGGCGATTGCGATGTCGCTTTTGCTTCGGCCCAAGTTCCCGCCGACGCTCGCATACCGATTGACGATGCTGACGGGTCTCGTCGCCGCTGAGGCGGTTGAGCAAGTCACCGGCCTGCGGGTTGGCCTCAAATGGCCGAACGATGTCGTGATTGAGCAGGAGGCAAGAGGCAAGACGCAGGAGGCAAGAGGCAAGAGGCAAGACGCGCCAATTCTAAAGTTAGGGGGCATCCTCTCCGAAACCTCCATTTCTGGGCAAAACATCGAGTTTGCCGCCGTCGGCCTGGGGCTGAACGTCAACGTGGATTTTCGTGGCCGCGATGATTTGCCCGAAGCGACCAGCTTGATGATGCAACTCGGTCACGAGGTGGACAGGCTGGCGATTCTGCGCGCGCTCGTCGAGCGTTTTGCCGCGCGCTACGCTGTGATTGACCGTGATGAAAGGCTGCGCGCGGATTGGTCGGCGCGGCTGACGACGCTTGGCCGACAAATCATGGCCCGGCGCGGCCAAGAATCCATCGCGGGTTTGGCCGAAGGCGTGGATGGATCCGGCATGTTGCTCATCCGAACTGACGATGGTACACTTGTCCGTGTAGATGCCGCTGATGTAACGCTGCGTTCGTAGGGGCGTTCAGTTTGAGGCTCTCTGTCGTTCTTGACGCCCGACCCCGATAGCGGTACAATCCTCGCCACTCGCACTGTTCTCGCTTCACTCCGCAATGTTGGCATGCCCACTACCCAAATCGTAATACTGTCATTCTGAGCGACGCGAAGAATCTCTCGCGTGTGAGGGTCAGTCAAAGAGGTTTATCGTCTGATGAAATATCACGTCTGGACAGAGGGTTGTCAAATGAACGTCGCCGACTCGCAGCGGCTCGAGTCGGCCTTCGAAAAGTTGGGCCTGGAAAGCACGTCGCGCGCGGCCGACGCGGACGTGATCGTGCTCAACACGTGCGTCGTCCGCCAGAGCGCGGAGGACAAGGCCTACGGCTACCTGCAGTCACTCCGTCCCATCAAGGACAAGCGCCCCGAAACCGTCATTGGCCTGATGGGCTGCCTGGTGGGCATCAAGAACAATGGCAAGCTGCGTGAGCGCTTCCCCTGGGTGGATGTCTTGGCGCCGCCCAGCGATCCCAAGCCAGTGATAGATTTTATCCGCAATCGTGAGGGGCTGACCGTCGAAGAGTCGGAAGTCGCGGAACGCTTTGCCGCGCAGGACAATGAGATTGTGTTGCCGTTGCACCAGCGCGGCCGGCTCGTCGCTGCGCACGTGCCCGTCGTGCTCGGTTGTTCGCACGCGTGCACGTTCTGCATCATCCCGTTCCGGCGTGGCGTGGAGCGCAGCCGCAGCGTGGATGAGATCATGACCGAGACCCGGTCGCTCGTCGCGCAAGGCGTCAAAGAGATTACGCTGCTGGGGCAGATTGTGGATCGGTACGGCTATGATCTCAAATCCCAAATGCCAAATTTCAAATTTCAAAGCGAGACGCCGCTGGTGGATGTGTTGCGGATGTTGAACGATGTGGATGGCTTGGAGCGAATTCGTTTCCTCACCAGCCATCCGAACTGGATGACGGACGAACTGTTGGATGCAGTGGCGGAACTGCCCAAGGTGTGCGAGCACATTGAAGTGCCGGTGCAGGCGGGTCACGACGAGGTGCTGGAGCACATGAAGCGCGGCTACACGGCCGATGACTATCGGCGATTGGTCGAGCGCATCCGGCGCAAGCTGCCACACGGCTCGATTGCCACCGACATCATCGTGGGCTTTCCCGGCGAGACCGAGGCGCAATTCCAGGCGACGTATGAACTGCTGGACGAACTCGAGCTCGACGTGGCCCACATTGCCAAGTACAGTGTCCGTCCGCAGACAGTCGCCCAACGCACGCTGGTGGACGACGTGCCGCCGGAAGAAAAGGAACGCCGCCGCAAAGCGATTGAGGATTTGCAGGAGCATGTGGCCGGCGAAATTAATGCCCGCTTTCTCGATCGAACCGTCGAGGTATTGGTGGAGGGCGAGCACAAAGGCAAGTGGCGCGGTCGCACGCGGACGAATAAGCTGGTGTTCTTTGATGACCGGCGGCCACAGCCGGAAGAGTGGCGCGGTAAATTGGCCAACGTCCACATCACGTGGGCCGGACCCTGGTCCATGCAAGGTATCCTCGAGTGACCATCGCTCGAAAATACAACGCCCCGGCCGTCAACCGCCGGGGCGTTTGTTGTGCGCCAGGTTGCAATTACTTGAGGCTGTCGAGTTCGTGCCCGGTCTGCTTGGAGTAGGCATACATCTTGTAGACTGGCTTGCGGGCGACGAGTTCTTCCTCGAACTGCTCGATGGCCTTGCCTTGACCTTCGTGCTCCCAGCGCAGGCGGATCGCTTCGCCGCGAACTGCCAGATACTTGTTCCACAGGTCGGCGTTGCCGTGCCAGTGAGTATAATCCGCAGAAAAGTGCTGCGCGCCGCGTTCAGTCGTCGCCTGGGCGAACTTGAACAGCTCGAACATCAAGTTCTCGATCTCACTCACGTGGCTGTAACTGGTGCCTTTGGCGTTGAGCAACGGCACACCTTTGTCGTCGAGCAGCGAGCCATAAGACGGCTTGAGGATGCTGTCGGCATACAGGTCGCGGACAATGGCGCGGCCCGCGTCCACCATGCGGTTCGCTTCAGCCTTGATCTCGTCGCTGTCTTGGAGCGCGGCGGCGGCGAACTCGTGCGTGTGGCATTTCCAGCATTTGGCTTCCAAGAGTTGCCGGTTGTTCGCCTTGACGTTCAGCGACGTGTTAGCCTGCACGTCCTTGATGCGGAAGATAGTGTGCTGGTTGTCGTCCATCGTGTGGCAGGTCACGCAGTTCGGCTCTTGCATCCCTGAAGCTTCGGCCTGGCGCAGGTGGACGCCAGTCTCTTGCACTTCCTTTTGCGGATGGTCAGGCCCGTTGTGGCACATGCCGCACGCATCGTTCACGGCTTGGGCTTTTTTGGGCGGCTGAAAGCTGTGCGCGTCGTGGCACGAGATGCAGGTGGTCCCCACCTTAAAGTGGCACGACTGGCAGCCTTCCCGCTGCATCGCGGGAAAGCCATCGAGCAACTTGTAACGCACATTGGTCGTAGCGAACTTGACCGCTTCCGAGTGGCGCGTCTGCGACCATCCGGCGAATTCCTTTTCATGGCACTTGCCGCAGCGGCCGGGGTTGACGCCGCCATAGGCGAGGTTATCGAGCGCCTCTGGCTTTAGCTTGCCATCCGGCCCGACGTCGTGGCAATTGATGCAGGTGATGCCGGCCTTGCCATGCGCTGATTGCTGCCACTGTTCATATTGCCAGGGCATCTGGCTCTTGTAAGACGCTTCGACTTGGGCGGCGAATTTCACCGTTGCGCCTTGCGGCAAGACGCGCTTGGGGCTGCAAGCCGTCAGCACCGACAGGAGACCGAGCGCAATGATGGTGAGCGGGATCAGTTTGCGAGTGTTCATGGGCAATCTCCTCAGGGTTCAGGAGCCGAGGCAGGCGCGGCTCCGACGGGAACTTTATTTCGGACAATGGTATGCGTCGGCGTGGGATTATGAACGAAATGCTGGTGGCACTGCACACAGCGAGTGGTCGCCGGCGCGGTCGCGTGGGCGATTTTGCCTTCGGAGCTGGTCGGCTCAAAGCGCCATTTGTGGCAGCGCAGGCAGTTGTCATCCTTCATGCGCTCGTGAGCGCGCGCCCGCATGTGCGGCAGGTGCTGCTGCCACCAGAACGGGTCGCTCGACGGCTTGAACCAGTGCGAGTACAGCTCGTTGAGCGAATCCACTTTGGAGAAGGTCAAGTCCAAAAGCTGCGGAGGAACGTGGCAATCCACGCAGTTGGCCACAACGCCTTCAGGGTTGTTCACATGAGTGGATCGCTCCCAGCCTGTGTAGGCATAGTCCAGCTCGTGACAGGAAACGCAAAACTCGTTGCTTTCCGTGGCGACGACCGTTCCAGCAAAGCCGATCGCGCCCAGCACGATCAGCCCCGCGACGATCAACCCGAGGCGCTTCCAATTCCAGGAGCGAAGCGAGGGTAGCTTCACGCGCACCTCCTTTCTGGAGTGATGATCATTCGGATGACAAAATCAGCGCACGCTAGCTCAAACAGCATATCACAGTCAGGTAATGCCCTTCTGTGACTTTTGTCACATTCGGCGCCGCGAAACACTTGTAAGAGTTGCTAGCAGCTTGTCGGAGAGGTAGCCTAGCCCCTTGCGGGCGTTGGACTTGCTACGGGCACAAGGCCCTAAACTACGGGTTCTCCGACAGGCTCCTAGAAACAAGACAGTAAATCGAGCCAGAACTTATTCGGTGATGTAATCTTTGAGACTATGCTCGACGGCGTAGGCAGCCGCCTCGGCGCGATTGGTAAGGTGGAGCTTGCTCAGGATAGAGGACACATAGTTGCGAACGGTGCCTTCACCCAGGAAGAGAGCCTGCGCGATTTCGCGGTTGGTCTTGCCTTCGGCCACCTGGGCCAGCACACGGAGTTCTTGATCGGTCAGTTCGGTAAAGGCCGCCGCCTCGTCCTTGCGAGCGGCTTCGCGCACGCGGGCAAACACACGCTGCGTAAGCGAGGGATCGAGCAGCGCTTCGCCGCGCCCGACGGCCTCGATGGCGCGCACCAGGTCGTCGCCGCCGATTTGCTTGAGGACATAGCCGGCGGCTCCGGCGGCAATCGCTTCAAAGAGCATGTCGTCTTCCGCAAACGATGTGAGGATGATGACTTTGGTTTCGGGCAGGAGGGCGGTGATCTCGCGGCAGGCGTCAATGCCGCTGCCGCCTGGCAGGCGGATGTCCATCACGACCACATCCGGGTGATGTAGCAGCGCCTTTTCCTTGGCCTCTTTGGCAGTGGCGGCTTCATCCACCACGGTAAAGTCGGGGTGACGGTCGAGCAAGGCCCGCAGTCCCAACCGAACGACTTCGTGGTCATCTACGATAACGATACGCAAATGCTTCACGCGTGTCCTCCTGCCATAGCCGTGAGATTCAGCGCCCCCAGTGAGACTCGAACTCACAACCTACGGATTAGAAGTCCGGCGCTCTATCCATTGAGCTATGGGGGCAAATGATGGACACGACTATTTTAGCACCACCCGCGCAAGTTGGCAAAAGATACCGGCGACATCCGGGATTTGAAGGAGCCACTCTTGGGGGGCCGGAGCAGTATTATTGCGCCTCACCGATCAGCGGCAGCTTGAGCAGCCAGAGATTTCGATCCACGCTGTTGACGTAGACGATATACCGCCCATCTGGCGAGACGCGCCAGTCGCCATTGAGTATTTGCAGTGGCGTGATGGCAGCCTCGGTCAGCTTGCGAATCTTGCCTGTCGCCGCGTCTACCTCCAGAATTTCGAATGCTCGGTCGGCTGACACACGCGCAGGCATGACCAACAAGCGCCCCTCATCACGCCACTGGTATGCGCCCCACAACTCTATTTTGCGCGCGGGCGTTCCGTCGGTGCGTTGCATCCAGATGCCGTTGCGTGATTTGTCCGCGTCGAACGTGATAGTGTAGGCAATCCACGTTCCGTCCCTCGACACGCTCACACCCGAGATGCGTTCCGCCGTGACCAGGTTGACGGACGCCTGGGTGTTGAGATCAAGGACGGACAGAGTCCGCTCTCGCACGGCGAGAGAAGGACGGGCAGACACTAGAATCTTGGCGCCACTGGGCAGCCAGCCCACGAACCCGCCTCCGTACACTCGCGCCACACGAACGGCCCTGGAACCATCCACCTGGGCAATATACAGGTCACTGCGACGCTGGTCATACGGAATGTTGCTGTTCTCTTCGCTGTCTGCCCACGCCAGGCGTTGGTTATCCGGCGAAAAGGCGACCTGGTAATTGTTCGGCATCACCCATCTTTCGCCGCTGCTCAGCTTTTCGACGACCGTCCTGCCTTGGTCCAGGTAGGTGATGAGACTGCGGTCTTGAGAATAGACACCGACCGGCCCTGACCTCTGCGGCGGCTTGTTTGTGCCGGCGGCAATGTCCACAGCATAAAAGCCAACCGTGTCATTGGCGGATGGCTTGTCTATGAACAATACCTGGCGTGAATCGGGTGACCATGAAGGCTGCACACAACAGCCGCCCGTCGTCAATTGCTCGAGTTCGGGGGTGGGAGTCGGCGTAGGCGACGGAATCAATGTCGGCGTCGGACTGGGCCGCGGAGTTGACGTGGCGGTCGGCAATGGAGTCGGTGTTGCAGTGGCTGTTGGCGCGGGTGTTGGCTTGGCCTGGGCGCATGCCGCCATCAGCAGGCCCAAGCATAGCCATCCAAACGTGATAACCTTTCGAGTCCTCATCGTTGGCGATTCCAATCGGGCGGCCATGGCTGCTGAAAGTTGTTGAGCAGCGCGCCGCCGAACTGGGTGTCGGGCTGGTCGTCTGGATATTGCCACTGGCGCGGATGGGTCAGGTCGCGCTCAAAGCCGCGCTGATACGAGCCGATGAGCGCCAGCGCGTCCCAGTCGGCGTCAATCAGCTCGACCGGATTGTAGGCAATCAAATAGTTGAGGCTGCGGATTTCAAGGTGCAGGTGCGGCGCCGAGTGGCACGTGCCGAACGAGTCTCCGCTCAGGGCAATGACCTGTCCCTTGTTCACACGCTGGCCGACGGACAATTTGGGTTTTTCGAGCAAGTGGCCGTACAACGCGGTATAGCCTGCATCGAGTTGCATCAAGAGATTGTGCGGCAGCGAGCCGTGTTCGGGTGCGTCCACGCGGGTGATGACGCCGTCGCCAATGGCAATCAGCGGCGTGCCGCACGGCGCGGCCAGGTCAATCCCAAAGTGCAAGCCCTGGCCCGCGCGATAGATAGAGTCGCGCTGGCCATACGCGCCGACGGTATTCCCGTAGAGCTGGCCCAGGGTCCAGGAATTTGGGCCGGGTGGCTCGGAAAACGGTAAGATGAAGGGTTTGGCTTTGGCTGGCAAGGGGGCTGCGACGGTTGACGCAACGGTCAAGCCCAGCAGGATCAGGCATCCCAGTCCTGTCATCATCCATCTCATTTGACTTTTCACGTGTTGCTCCATGTTGTCAATAACAACGCCGGGCAAGCTGGATGTGCCCGGCGCAAGGTGACGGTCAGTGTTGAGGGCCAACGGCTTATGGCTTGGGCGGCTAGGGTGTCACGAACCCATCGCGCTCCACGAATTGGATAAACTCGTCCAGTGTGGCGAACACCCGGTCGGAGAGAAACTTGACGACCCAGTTTTCGGTCAGCGGCGAGATGGTGTAAATGCGCGCTCCGGCTTGAAAGGCCTGCCACATTTCGATGGCGGTGCCCATGCTCGCTTGCGGCACGTAAGCTACTAACACTTGTGCTTGTGCTGCCGCATCGTTCAGACTCAGATAGATCTGCTTGCCGCGTTCAAAGTCATAGGTAGGGCTGTCGGGGTGAAGCGCCCACGGGTCGAGGATGTCCGCGTCCGGCACACGCGCGCGAATCGCCGAGGCGATGCGCTCGCGATAACCCTGGTCTTCTACGTCCTTGTCCAGACGCGATCCCTGCATGATGCCAGCAATGAAAACTTTCATGATCCACCTACGACGGGCGGAAAGACCCGCACCCTGTCGCCCTCTGCAAGCGCGGTGTCGAGCGCGCCCTGTTCCTCGTTGATAAAGACAGCCTGCACCAGATTCACTGGCACACTCAACGCTTCGACGGCATCGCGCACTGTCGCACCGTTGGCCAGGTCCATTTCGATGACATCGCTCGTAAAGCCGGCGGGCCGATAGCGGCGCAAGATGGCCTGGAGCCGGAGGCCGACTTTCACCTGGCTCCTTCTATCACCGGGCGCAGACCCTTGTAGACTGTCTTGCCGCTGATGGCTCTGAGAATCAGCTCCGGGTCCTTGCCGATGCGTTTCCCCAACTCGTGGGGGCTCATCGGCTGGTTGTCGTTGACCATGAACACGCGAAAGACGGCGTCCACGACGGATGTCAGGTCGTGAATATATTCGGGCTGAAGGCTGCAATGCGTGCGCAACTGGTACAGGATGCCGTCAATCGGCTTGACTTGCGCCGTGTGCGCGTCCACCCAATCCACCGGGTCGGCGGAGGCTTCGGCGTACATCTCGCGGTGCATTTCGCACAGGTGGCTCTTGAGATAGACGCGCAGGTCGCGGTCGGCTTTGTTCCACCAATCGAAATCAATATGATAAGGTGTGTCTGACGTCGGCTTGATGAGCCGCGATGGTTTTAGGGCAGGTACGGGTGTGGTCATGCATGTTCCTTTGTCCACAGGATGCAGCGATTATACCATCGTTCGCAGAGGCTCTCAACCTGTGGTTAGGGCGTTCATGTCGGGGCGTTCAATGGAACGCCCTTACATGAACGCCCGTGCGTCACTCCTCCAGCGTTGTCAGGTCGCCTTCGGGCAATCCTTGCGCGCGGGCCTTGAGCACGCGCCGCATGATCTTGCCACTGCGTGTCTTGGGCAACTGCGGCACGAAGGTGATCTTTTCCGGCTTGGCAATCGGTCCCATCTCGTGACCGACGTGCGCTTTGAGTTCCTCCGCCAATGCCTCCGAAGGCTCGTGACCAGCCTTGAGGATCACGTAGGTATAAATCGCGTGGCCCTTGATCTCGTGTGGCAGGCCGATGGCAGCCGCTTCGGCCACGGCGGGATGACTGACCAGCGCGCTTTCGACTTCCGCCGTTCCCAGGCGATAGCCCGACACTTTGATCACGTCGTCCACGCGTCCGATGATCCAGAAATAACCATCCTCGTCCTTGCGCGCGCTGTCGCCCGTAAAGTAGACGCCCGGATATTTGCTCCAGTATTGAGCCACATACCTGTCTGGGTCTTGGTAGATGGTGCGCAGCATCGCAGGCCACGGGCGCTTGAGCACCAGGAAGCCTTCTTCACCGGGCGCGACCGGCTTGCCTGACTCGTCGTACACATCGGCCTCGACGCCGGGGAAAGGTTTCGTCGCGCTGCCGGGCTTGAGCGGCGTCACCGGCAGCGGCGTGATCATGAACATGCCGGTCTCGGTCTGCCACCACGTGTCAATGACAGGGCAGTTCTCTTTGCCGATGACGCGGTGATACCAGCGCCACGCTTCGGGGTTGATCGGCTCGCCCACGGTGCCGAGCAAGCGCAGCGACGAGAGATCATGTCGGTTAGGCCACGCCTCGCCAAAGCGCATGAGTCCCCGGATCGCTGTGGGTGCGGTGTAGAACACGTTGATGCCGTACTTTTCTACCATGCTCCACCAGCGATTGGGGTAGGGCCAAGTCGGCGCGCCTTCGTACATAAAGCTCGTCGCGCCCAGGAGCAGCGGCCCGTAGACGATATACGAGTGCCCCGTGATCCAACCCGGATCGGCAGAGCACCACCAGCGGTCATCTTCCTTCAAATCAAAGGCCCACTTGAGCGTTGTTGCGACACCCACCATGTAGCCGCCGTGCGTGTGGAGAATCGCTTTGGGCTTGCCCGTCGTGCCGGAGGTGTACAGCATGAACAGGGGGTCTTCGGCGTCCGTCACTTCGGTGTCGCAGCGGTTGCCACCCGAGGCTGCTTTCGCAATGGGCAGCGCCATAAGATCATGATACCAGTAATCGCGCCCGGCTTCCATCATCACTTCTTGCCCGGTGCGCTTGACGACGATGACGTGCTCGATCGTGGCGCAGCGCTTGAGAGCTTCGTCCACAATCTTTTTCAGTTCGACGATCTTGCCATTCATCCAGCCGCCGTCGCAAGTGACGACGACGTTGGACTGGCTGTCTTCGATGCGGCCATGCAGCGCCTCGACGGAAAAGCCGCCATACACGACCGAGTGCACCGCGCCGAGCTTGGCGCAGGCCAGCATGGCGATGGGCAGCTCGGGCACGCGGCCCATGTAAATCGTCACGCGGTCGCCTTTCCTGACGCCCATGCTCCGCAGCACGTTGGCGAACATGCACACCTCGCGGTTGAGCGCGTGGTAGCTGAACGTGCGCACGTCGCCTTTCTCGCCTTCCCAGATCAGGGCGAGCTTGTTGCGCCGCCACGTCTGGACGTGACGGTCGAGGCAGTTGTAGGCAATGTTCGTCTGCGCGCCGACGAACCATTTGTAAAAGGGTTTGTTCGAGTCGTCCAGGACCTTGTCCCACGGCTTGAACCACACGAATTCTTGCGCGCGCTCGGCCCAAAAAGCTTCCAGGTCTTGGTCGGCGGCATGGGCCATCTCTTCATAGCTTTTGATGTGGGCGGCGGCGACGATATCGGGTGAGGGCGGGTAAACCTCTTGCGGGCTTTTGTTCGACATAGCTTTTTTCCTTTCCTATGATTTGGCGGGCGGCTTTACGCAAGCGAGGGCAGCGCCTGGCGCAATGAGGCTGAGACCCTGGCTGACGAGGGGGTATTATACTCAGTGAGGCTTGCTTACGCAAAGGATGAAGGATGAGGACGGAAGGCGGAATTCACCGTTTTCATCCTTCATCCCTCTGCCTTTATCCTTTACCGGCGAAGCGAGACGATGGCTGGCACGCGGTCAAACATCCAGAAACCGAGTGGCAGGCCGATGAGGGTGGCGCACAGCCAAAACGCCGCTTCGATCCACAGCGCGCTGAGCCACCAGCCGACGAGGATAAAGTACAGCGCGCGCAGCAGGAGGTTGACCTGCGGCACGCTTCGCGCCGTCACGACAGTCCGCCCGTCCCCGCTCCGCACAAGCAGTTCCGTCTCGCCACGCAAGGCGATGACTTGCGGCGCGCGGTTGAACATCACGATGGCAAGCGGCATGCCGACAATGGTAGCGGCCAGAAACCACGCGACGGCGATCCACGCCTGGCCCAGCCACCAGCCGACGAGTGCGAACCAGACAAGCTGCACCAGGCAGCCTGGATTTTTCTTGGCGACAATCGTTGCGGTAGTCATTTTGTTCTTCATTCCCGGCCTCACAAATAGGCCAACAAAATATCATGTTGATATTGTACTTTGTGTCCAGCCGGTTAGCTTGAAGAGCAAGGAACAATTCGCTGACATTTCGCATCGGTCAATCAAGCCTTTGGCAGTCAAGACATCTCAGCGGCAACCATTTAGTATTACGCATATGAACCGGAAAAGCTGTAGGGGTAACTCGCACGAGGTCTGTCTGAGCGGGGCCAGTCTGGTCGGGGCTGACATGCGGGGGGGCAAACTTTGGGTCAGCCAGCGCGAGGCAACTATGCCCGACAGCTCAAGGCACGAATAGTCGGACAAGCCCGATGGTTAGTGAGATGCCAAACCTAACCTGCGTGCATCCATAACGTTATACACACCCGATCCCATATCTATTGACGCAAAAAACTCCCACTTGCGGCCGCCCCCGAGTTGTAAGATCAGAGTGCCCTCATTGATCAAATCTCGTTTGCCTTCAACCACTCTGACCTGACCGGTGATGCTCTGTTGCTCCACGCCGCCAATGGTCTCCTGCACGACTTGTAGAGCGTACACTACCTCGGCGATACGCTCATCACCCTTGTACACCTTGCCCCGATCCCACAGCCGTGTGCCGATTCTCGCATCCATTTTTCCTCCATCCCATTGGCGTATATCATCCCGAGATTCAGGCCACGGCTGATTTGAGCAACTCGATCTCGTGTTGGATCGCCGCCCGCGCCTGGAACAACTCAATCGCGTCTACCAAGGCCGCTTCGGCGCTCATCCGCTCGCCGGCTTCGGTCAGCCATCGCTTGTCGTTTGGCGTGAGTCTGCGCGTGTGGCTTCTGCCCAACAGATCACGCACCGCTTGGGCCAGGGCCCCCGGCTGCAATCGCTGGAAACTCATCGCTACCTCCTCCTGCTTGTTGCAGATGGATCACACCCGCTCAGGCGCGCGACCTGGCCCTACCGGCGTTTCAAGCGCGACGCGAGAGGCCGCGCCCACTAACGGTTCTGAGACTGGCTAACGCCGATCCCACCCTCCGCTACGACTGCCACTGCGAAAACCGCCACCGGCGCCGAATCGCTGTTCCTGTGGGCGAGCCTCGGCAGTAGACTGGAGTATGCTTCGAACCGGCGGAAAAACAGAAACCGCCCAGGCATCTTCTGCCTGGGCGGTGATTGCTGATCAACCGAGACAGGAGTTACA
Source organism: uncultured Anaerolineae bacterium (assembly GCA_964353405.1). Classification (GTDB taxonomy): domain Bacteria; phylum Chloroflexota; class Anaerolineae; order Fen-1058; family Fen-1058; genus JBGLNJ01. Next base: position 1,679 of record CAYGWJ010000018.1, on the reverse strand, counting down.
ACATTCTACTGAATTGTATTATACCATACATCCCAGTTTCTATCTACCGCGCGAGCAGTTCGCCCAGCAAACGCTGGACCGCTTGCGCGTGCGGCCTTTTCGCGCGGGCGAACGATTACCAAAGCGAACAATGCAGACGCGCGATGTGCGCTGGGAGCAACTCGACGAAGAGCTGACCTGCGCCGCGGGCCAGCTTGACCGCGACGTGGTCTCAGAGAGCCAGATTCGCACCGTCATCCGCACGTTCCGCGACAAGCCGTTCACCGAGATTTTTCCGGGCCGCGCCGAGGTGCCCAAGACGCTCATCTTTGCCAAAGACGACAGCCACGCCGAAGATATTGTGCGCATCGTGCGCCAAGAGTTTGGGCGCGGCAACGACTTTTGCCAGAAAATCACCTATCGCGTGACCGGCGTCAAGCCGGATGACCTGATCGCCGCGTTCCGCAACTCGTTCAACCCGCGCATCGCGGTGACGGTGGACATGATCGCGGCGGGCACGGACGTCAAGCCGATTGAGATTGTGATGTTCATGCGCGCCGTCAAGTCGCGCCATTATTTCGAGCAGATGCTCGGGCGCGGCACGCGCGGCATCAGTTCGACGGATTTGCAGGCGGTGACGCCGGACGCGCGCCACAAGACGCACTTTGTGATCGTGGACGCAGTGGGCGTGGTGGAGCAGGAGAAATTCGACGCGCAGACGCTGGAGCGCAAACGCTCGGTGCCGTTCGACAAATTGCTGGAAGCCGTGGCGCTGGGCGCGCACGATCCCGATACGCTCTCGTCGCTGGCGGGGCGATTGGCGCGGCTGGAACGGACGTTGACGCCGCAGGACGTGTTCAACATCAAGGCCGCCAGCGGCGAGCGCACCTTGCACGATCTTGCCAATGCGATCCTGGACGCAATTGACCCCGATAGGGGGCAACCACAAGGGTTGCCCCTACAGGGCGGTGGCGTAGGGGCGACCCTCGTGGTCGCCCAGAATCTGGTGGCGCAGGCCGTCGCGCCGTTTGATAACCCGCAACTGCGCAACCTGTTGATCGCGATTCAACAGCGCAACGAGCAGACGATTGACCGCGTGAGCGTGGATCGCGTGCGCGAGGCCGGGTTCAGCCAGGCCGATAGCGACCGCGCTCGCGCGACGGTGGAATCGTTCCGGCAATTCCTCGCCGACCATCGCGACGAAATCACCGCGCTGCAAATCATCTACGGCCAGCCCTACAGCCAGCGACACCTGACGTTCCAGCAGGTCAAGGAATTGGCCGAGCAGTTGGAGCGGCCGCCGCAGGCGTGGAGCACCGAGGCGTTGTGGCTGGCTTATGCGCAACTGGAAAAGGATAAGGTGCGCGGCGTGGGCGCGCGGCGCGTGCTGACCGACGTGGTCTCGCTGGTGCGGCACGCGGTGCAACTGGACGACGAGCTGATCCCGTATCCCGACCGGGTGCGCGCGCGGCACGCCGAATGGATCGCAGCGCACGAGGCCAGCAGGCGCGCATTTACGGCCGAGCAGCGCTGGTGGCTGGATAAAATCGCTGAGCACATTAGAGCGGATTCCAGTTGCATGTACGGGTCGCCTCGTGCGAGTGAACATGACGGCGCGTGTCGCAGGCTAGAGAATCAAGGCTTTTCATCATCGAATCCACCGCCGCCGCAGTGGTCATCCCGTACACTCGATAGGAAAC
>CAYGWJ010000017.1:0-6061 GCA_964353405.1 uncultured Anaerolineae bacterium | reverse complement strand
GTTTACGCGATTCTCCGTGCGATGTGGATCAATCTGCGCGGAGGCGAGGTGCTTTCAGGCGGCTCGACGATTACGCAGCAACTGGCGCGCAATCTGTTGCTTTCGCCGCAGGAGCGGACACAACGCACGCTCACGCGCAAGCTGCGCGAAAGCATCCTGGCCTGGCGATTGGCGCGCGCGTACACCAAAGACCAGATTCTTGAACTCTATCTGAACGAAGCGAACTATGGCAACCTGGCGTATGGCATCGAAGCGGCAGCGCAAACGTATTTCAGCAAGCACGTGGGCGAGCTGGATTTGTCCGAGTGCGCGCTGTTGGCAGGCTTGCCACAAGCGCCGGCCACGTATGATCCGCTAGCGAACCCGGCAGCCGCGCGAGAGCGCCAAGGGGTGGTGCTCGACCTGATGACCCGACAAGGTTACATCACCGCCGACAATGCGCGGCTGGCAAAAGATGAGGCGCTGCACTGGGCCGCTGTGCCGTTCCCTATCCAGGCGCCGCATTGGGTGATGTACGTCCGCGCGTGGCTGCAAGATCACTTTACACCAGAGGATATCTTCCGTGAAGGACTTGATGTCACGACGACACTTGATCTGGACTGGCAGAACGCTGCACAAGACATCGTCCGCCGCCGACTCGACGAGCTACAAAATCCCGGCGAAGGTAAGCCGCCGCGCAACGTCAACAACGCCGCCGTCGTCGCGCTTGACCCGCGCACGGGCGAAATCCTTGCGATGTTGGGCAGCCCGGACTATTTTGATCTCCAGATCAGCGGCGCGGTCAATGCCACGCTCGCGCTGCGCCAGCCTGGCTCGTCCATCAAGCCGATCACTTATGCGGCCGCGTTCGACCCGCGCCGGGCCGATCCATACACACCGGCGACGATGGTCCTCGACGTTCGCACGAGCTTTACAACTAGAGAGGGCGAGCCTTACGTCCCGCGCAACTATGACCTGCGCTATCATGGCCCGGTGCTGGTGCGCCAAGCTCTGGCGAGTTCTTTTAACCTGCCGGCTGTCAAGGTGCTCGATCACGTCGGACTGGATACCATGATTCGCCTGGCGCGGCAGATGGGCATCAGCACGTTCAGCGACGGCGGGCGATACGGATTGGCGCTCACGTTGGGCGGCGGGGAGGTGAGGCTGATCGACATGGCGACGGCTTTTGGCGCGTTTGCCAATGGCGGCTTGCGCGTCGAGCCGGTGACCGTGACGCGCGTGGCCGATATGCGTGGGCAACTGCGTTACCAGTGGGTCTATCACGCAGGCGACCGTGTGCTCGATGAGCGCGTAGCCTACCTGATAACCAATATCTTGTCTGACGACAAAGCGCGCGCGCCCGCGTTCGGTGAGGGAAGCGTGCTCAAGCTCGACCGGCCCGCGGCGGCCAAGACCGGCACCACCTCTGACTGGCGCGACAACTGGACGCTGGGCTATACGCCGGACCTGGTGGTGGGTGTGTGGGTGGGCAACGCCGATAACCAGCCGATGGAGAATGTCTCTGGTATTACGGGGGCGGGGCCGATCTGGCACGAGTTCATGCAGATGGCATTGCTCGGTCGCCCGGCGCTCGATTTCCGCGAGCCGCCCGGCCTGGTGCGCGTCCAGGTCTGCGCGATGTCGGGCCTGCCGCCGAATCCTGATGCGCCTTGCCCTCATACGCGCACCGAAATCTTTATCGAAGGCACACAGCCCACGCAGCTCGACACGTTCTATCGCCGCTTCAAGATTGACGCCGCCACCGGTCAACTTGCGAGCGCGAGCACGCCACTCAGTCGCGTCATCGAGCAGACAATGCTGGTTTTGCCCTCCGAAGCGTTAGAATGGGCAAGAGATAACGGCGTCGAGACGTCGAATGACTTGTTGACCGCCGACCGCGGGCCGCAGACCGCAGACAGCCAAACTCTGACCTTTGATCTCCAAATTACCCATCCCGATCAAGGGACAGTCTATCAGATTTCGCCGGTCACGCCGCGTGAGACCCAACGCATTCCCGTGTCCGCGCAAGTTGGCAACACGATTCAGCTTTCCACTTTGACGCTGTTGGTGGACGATCAAGTCATTGCTACGTTCAATGACCAACCCGCTACCGCGCGCACGTTGTGGACGCTCGAGCCTGGCACACACACCTTTACCGCGCGCGGTGTGGATCGAAACGGACGCGAGTTGGTCAGCCCGGCAGTGACGATTACGGTGTTTCCGTGAAGGGGGCTTATCTTTCAACCAGGCGCGGACATATTCCGCGAATTGATAAAGGTCATCCAAGCGTTGCAGGTTTTTGTAGACCTCATCTGCCCATTAAAAGGCGACGAGGCTGCCGATAAATCGGAGCCTCGTGCCTTGCGCCCCCCCATAGCGTCTGCCTGGCGCCTGCCCAAGCGCCAGACAGCACGCTCAGCGCACAATGTGATATTTGCCGGAGAGTGCGTCGTTGTTGGCGCGGATGCTTTGCGGCGTCAGCCGCATCCGTCACTAGCGTTGTTCCGGCAGGAGGCGGGGTGGCGGCGAGGTGATGGACTTGCCATCACCTCGCGCCTTGCGCCCCCCCATAGCGTCTGCCTGGCGCCTGCCCAAGCACCAGACAGTACGCTTAGCGCACAAAGTTGGTCGGGATCAGGCTTGTCCTGATCCGCCCCTCAACCGTCCCAGTTTCGATCCTGGCCTCGTCCGCCTCGATTTGACATTTCTCTAGTCTTCGGGCGCGGGATCTGGCTCTTGACTGGTTACCATCGCCAGCAGATCCTGGATGGCGCGTTTGGTATACAGCCACACCATGCTGATGCGGCTGGCTCCCATCCGCCGGTCGAACGCGAGCATCAAAAACAATCGGTCACCGACGTTGGCCGAGTAGAGGTCGTAGCGCATGCCCTCATGGTAGTGCAGGTTGAACGAGCGATCTTCGCGCAGTTGGCGGGCAACTTCAAACTCGTTGGTAAAGCTGCCGCCCAAAAGCCCCGTCAGCGCGGAGGGCGACATCCCCTCGGTCATGCCGACCTCGGCCAAGAGTTGGCCGGTGATGTCTGCCAGCAAGACGCACTGCGCGCCGACCTCGTAGCGCAAATCGGTGAGCCGCCGCGTCAACCGCTCGAGCCACTGATCGGAAAGCACCAACAGGCCGGGCGCGCTTGCCGCTCCGTCGAGCAACGCTTCTTGGACGGCGCTGGTCAGGTCCTGGATATGGAATGGCTTGGTAAAGTATCGGTAAGCTTGCAATCTGCGTGTCTCCGCTTCGACATCATCAGAGCCATAGGCCGTGATGAGGATGGTGCGGGTCTGCGGGAACTGGTCGCGAACGCGCTGCATCAACTCTAGTCCATTCATGCCGGGCATGCGCAAATCCGTAATCACCACGTCGAAGGGCGCGCGTCCCATTTCTGCCAGGGCCGATTCGCCCGTATCGGCACGCACCACCTGGTAATTGCCCTCCAGGGATTCGAGGCTTTCTTGCAGAAAGAAAGCGACCTTGGACTCGTCATCTACAATCAAAATCCTTCTGTTCTCGCTCATCCGATTGGCCTCGAAGTCTTGCGCGCTCCCTCAAAACCTGCCATAGGATAACACAAAAATCGCCGGTAGCGGGTTTCTGTTGTGTTACGGCCAAGTTACAGCGGGCATTCCTGACATCCGTCACTGTTCCTGTGTGAAATACTCGTGGTAGAATGAGCGTACCACAAGTCGAAGGAGTGTGCCCCATGCTGCGCGCGTTTTTCATCTACCTTTCCAAGCTGCGCTGGATGCGTGGCCTGATCCTGCAGTTTGTCTTTACCCGCCAGGCGGCGCGCCGCTTTGTCGCCGGTGAGACGTGCAAAGATGCGGTGGGTGTCATCGCCGCGCAGGCCCAACAGAACGTCCTGTCCACGATTGATCATCTTGGCGAGAGTGTGGAGATGGAAGCTCAGGCCCGCCAGGCGGCGCAAGATTACCTGGATGTGCTCGATTGCATTGCCGCGGGCGGCGTCACGTCGCACGTCTCGCTCAAGCTGACCCAGTTCGGGCTGGATGTGAGCGGCGACCTGTGCCGCGAGCTGGTGTCGTCCGTCATCCAAAAGGCGGCCAGGCTCAGGACGTTCGTCCGCATTGACATGGAGGGCTCACCGCACACCGAGCGAACGCTGGCGGTCTATCGCGACATGCGCAAGGCATACTCGAACTGCGGCATTGTGCTCCAGGCCTATTTGTATCGCACGGTGGACGATGTCAAGCAACTAGCCGACGAAGGCATTGCGAATATCCGGCTGTGCAAAGGCGCTTATCAAGAGCCGGCCTCTATCGCTTTTCCCCAAAAGGCGGACGTGGACGCCAACATGGTCAAGCTGATGCAGTTCTTGACCATGGCGCCCGGCGCTTATCTGGCTATGGCGACTCACGATGAAAAGCTAATCAACGCGACCAAACAGTGGGTGGCAAACTATCACATTCCCAAGGACAGTTTTGAATTCCAAATGCTGTATGGCATTCGCCGCGATCTGCACCAGCAGCTTGCCGCTGAAGGCTACCGGATGCGCGTGTATGTGCCTTATGGGAATGAGTGGTACCCGTACTTTATGCGCCGCCTGGCAGAGCGCCCGGCGAATGTGTGGTTCGTTCTTTCAAATTTCTTTAAGCCGTAAGTGCGGAACTCTACGAATGTTGAATCCACCGACCCCCTGTCGTTGTCAAGGATGCTGCACGTGCAGTGAAGCGCGTGGAGAGTTTGGCGATCCAGGTCGTCACGGCTAAGCAGTTTGCCATTACTAGAGTCTTGGGATAGATCAAACCCGCGTCAGAGTGCAGACGCGGGTTTTGTATTCTAACCGCAGGTTCACTTGAGGACGATGGGCAGGTAAGTCTTGTACGCCACGTCGCTCACCAGCGCAATCGTCACCCGGACGGATAGTGGCAAAGGGTCGGGCTGCCGGTCGTCATTGTGCGTGACGTTGACCAGCGCCGTGTGGGTCGCGCCCAACAACATGCCGGTCGTGTCAATCGTGAGATGGCTGGGCAAGCTGCTATCCGGCCCGATCGTGCCTGTCAACGGGCCGCTGATTGAGAGCCACATCGAGGCCGCACTCAGCGCCCACGTCCACGAGAGCGTGCCCCGGTTGGTCAGACTGATCGGGATGATGGTCGTGGCGTTCGGCGGCAGGACCAGCGTCATTGGTGACGGCACGACGCCGCCGCAGTTGTGTAGCCAGCGCAGGTCAAGATCCTGGTTGATGCCCTGGCCGGTTTGGATCTGTGTCACGATCGTTTGGGTGAGATAGCCCGGCGCGTAAGCGGTGATCGTCATCGGCCCAGGCGTGGCCCACCACGACCACGGGTCAGTGCCCTGCTGGGCAAAGGTATGCGTGACACCCGCGGATGTGGTGATCATGACCCCAGCGCCCATCAGCAACGCGGGCGAGGTATCGCAGTAACCCAGGCCATAGACGCGTCCGTGCGCCTGGCCCATGGATGGCGGCGCAGCCACCGTCATCGTCACCGGCAGCACGTACGTGCCGTTGACCAGATCGGCGCTCCTGGCCAAAAGCGTTGCCAGGTAGGTGCCCGGCTGCTGGACAGCGCCCGCGCCAAAAGTCACGCTGACGACCTGGGTCGCCGGGGCGCCAAGGGCGCCGGCCGCGGGCGATTCGTCCAGCCAGGAGACATCCGTCGAACAGTCGGAGGGCTGACCTGGATAAGCAAAACAGATCGCCAGGTTATTGACCAGTGCTGCGGTGTTGTACGAGTACTGCAACCCGGTCGTCGTGTCACCCTGGATGCCGATGGTGGCGTACGCTCCATAGTCCCGGCTATCCCCAAAGATCACATCCTGGTACTGGAACAAGATGTTGCCGTTTGCAAACAGGATGATCTCCCATGTGCCTGAACTAGAGCTTGTGCAACAAGCAGAGACCTGATAGTATTCGATGATGAACCGGTCGGCCTGGGCTTGATAGTATACCGCGCCCGGACTGACATACAGGTTGTCCCACAGATGCGCGATGAACCGATTGACACCGTTGCCATTGGAACTGGGGATAGGTGTATTGCCATAACCCAGATAGCGATCCTCGAAATAAACGGTCCCATTCGATGCAAC
>CAYGWJ010000016.1:0-3040 GCA_964353405.1 uncultured Anaerolineae bacterium | reverse complement strand
GATGAACATGGCAGCGTGCTGCGAAGCTGAACACCTCGATTGGACGGGCCATCTCCACGAGCGTTCTGCCGTCGAGATGCTGCCCTTTCTTCGCTCGGCGAATCCTTTGGAAGTGAGCATCGGCCTGGCCGCGCTCAACTCGCTGATCCCAATCCGCCTTGACGCGGGCGTGGAGATGAACGCGCGCGATCTGATCCTTGAGCGCGGGCGCGGTAGGAACGTGGCAACCATCGGTCACTTTCCCTTTACCGATGCGCTGAGACAGATCGCCGGGCAAGTGTGGGTGTTGGAACTGAACCCGTCGCCTGGCGATCAACCTGCCGAGGCCGCGCCCGAGTTGCTTCCGCAGGCCGATGTCATTGGCCTGACGGCTACGACGTTACTGAATGGCACGTTCGATAACCTGGCGTGGCTGTTCCCGCCCCAGGCGCTCGTGGTCATGCTCGGGCCAAGCACGCCTCTCAGCCCGGTGCTTTTCGATCACGGGGTGAACGTTCTGGCCGGCTCGATTGTGACCGATCCCGTATCGCTGTTCCGCTGCGTCGGTCAGGGCGCGGCCCAACGCCAACTGGCAGGCCTGCGGCGGTTCACGATGACGTTTACGATGACGAGAGATGATAGCGGGAGATGATGTGTGATCGAACAGAGTGAGCTGCATCAACTCGAGGACAAGTGCATCCAGGAATACGCGCCCACGTGCGCAGCAGCCTGCCCCATTCACGTGGACGTGCGAGTGGTGATGGCCGAAGTCAGTCGAGGAGATTTCACTGCTGCGCTCAAAGCGTTGAAAAAGACATTGCCTTTTCCCGGCATCATTGGCCGAGTGTGCCCTCATCCTTGCCAGGCCGTCTGCAAACGCATCGAAGCAGGCGAGGTGATCTCGATTGCGGCGCTTGAACGAGCGTGCGCCGATTGGGGCGGCTCTGTCGAGAAACCACGTGTGCTGCCCAAACGCGGAAAACGCGCGGCGATCGTCGGCGGCGGCCTGAGTGGACTAACGGCAGCGTTTGACCTGGCGCGCAAGGGCTACGGCGTGGTCATCTATGAAGCCAGTCATCATCTGGGCGGCAGTCTGTGGAGTTTCTCGCAAGAGGAGCTGCCTAGACGTATCATCCACAGCGAACTCGACATTGTCGAACAAGTTGGCGCGCAAGCCCGATTGAATACGCTCGTCCATGGCGATGGATTGGCCGGATTGCGTAGCGAGTTTGACGCAGTTTATCTTGCTATCGGAGCAAGCGGTGAGACATTCAACCTTGCTTTGGATGGGCAAGGACGGATCCAGGTTGATCCCGTGACCTTTGCCACCAGCCAGGACGGCATTTTTGCCGGAGGCAGCTTGTTGCGAAGCGCGGCGGAACGTTCGCCCATCCAGTCCATTTCGGACGGGCGGCGCGCGGCCATCTCGATTGACCGTTATTTTCAAAAGGTATCGCTGACGGCCTCTCGCCTCAACGAGGGCGCCTACGCTACGCGACTGTACACCAACACGCAAGGCATCGCTCCGCTGGCCGCCGTGCCCATGTCGAACCCGGCAGAAGGCTACACACGCGAAGAAGCGAGTCAAGAAGCGCAGCGGTGTTTTCAATGCGAGTGTATGGAGTGTGTCAAGGTCTGCGAATATCTCAAGCATTATGGCCGCTATCCGCGCAAATACGTGCGCGAGATTTACAACAACCTCTCGATTGTCAAGGGCGAGCGCAAGTCCAATCAGTTCATCAACTCGTGTAGCCTGTGTGGGCTGTGCGGCCAAATCTGTCCCACCGACTTGAACATGGCTGAGGTGAACAAGAATGCCCGCCAGGTGATGGTGGCGCAAAACCGGATGCCGCCCTCGGCGCACGACTTTGCTTTGCGCGACATGCAGTTCAGCAATAGTGACAAATTCGCGTTGGCGCGCAATCGCCCTGGAACCATCAAGAGTGGATACGTCTTCTTTCCCGGCTGCCAGCTTGCTGGATCGTCGCCCGAATACGTCGAACAGATCTATGGTTACTTGCAGGACAAGCTGGGCGATGTCGGCCTCATGCTGAGATGTTGCGGCGCTCCGGCGGACTGGGCCGGACGCACGGACTTGTTCCAATCTGCCCTGGCCGATTTCAAGGCGCAATATCAAGCCTTGGGCAGCCCTCAGCTCGTCCTGGCGTGTTCGAGCTGCTATCAAATCTTCAAGACGAACCTGCCCGATGTCCGTGTTATCTCGCTTTGGGATCTTTTTGACGAACACGGTCTGCCACAATCCGCAATCCAAAATCAAAAATCAAAAATCTTGTCTGTTCACGATCCTTGCACGACGCGCTACGCAAGTCACATACAGGACAGCGTGCGTAACATCCTGCACCGGCTGGGCTATCAGATAAAAGAATTGCCTCTGAGCCGAGAGCGAACCGAATGCTGCAGTTACGGCGGTTTGATGTGGCTGGCGAATCGCGAGTTGGCGCAGGCCGTCGTCGAGCGGCGCATCGCCGAGAGCCACTTGGACTATGTGACGTATTGCGCGGTGTGTCGAGATTTCTTTGCCGCGCGCGGCAAGCGGACGCTGCACTTGCTCGATCTCATCTACGGTCAAGACCCGGACGGGCGTGCCACACGACCGAGTCCCGGCTATTCCGAGCGGCACGAGAATCGGGCCAGGCTCAAACGCAAATTGCTCAAACAAGTGTGGAGAGAAGATATGGACGGGCCATCCACTTTCGAGGCGATTCAACTGGTGATCGCCGACGACGTTCGGGCAAGATTGGAGCAGCGTCTCATTCTGGTCGAGGACATCCAGCGTGTGATCGAGTTTGCCGAAAAAACCGGCAGCAAACTGTTGAACCGCCAGACAGGTCACTGGTTAGCGCATCATAGGCCCAAGGCCGTCACCTATTGGGTGGAATACACTCTGCAGGGTGATGCGTTCGTCGTTCATAATGCCTACAGCCACCGTATGCAAGTCGTCGAGGACCTAAAAGCATGAGCGATCAAACGAGTCAGGCTCCATCAGCGCAATGGGAGTGCGCCAAATGCGGCGTGCCGCTTGAAGCGGGCAAAGTGACCG
>CAYGWJ010000015.1:0-5737 GCA_964353405.1 uncultured Anaerolineae bacterium | reverse complement strand
GTCGTAGGCGCATTCCTGGCGGGTTACTTTCTCAGCCCCATCTTTAAGGTCGGGACCATCAACGATGCGATCACCGTTCCAACCATGCTGGTCACGCTGCTGGGTTCCGTCATCCTGCTCGCGATCATCAACCTCTTCCGCAGGAGCTACCGGCGGTAGCAGCGCTGACGGTCTGACGCTACATCGGTCCCGATCGTGGATAGTCTAGAGCGATTTCCCGTTGAGTGTAAGGGGCTGGACCTTTGGTCTTGCGAAGCGCCTAAAAGGTCTCGCACCCACGCGAAAATCGCTCTAGGAGACACAAGGAGTACCATGTCTGTGAATCAACCGACCAATCAGGTCTCCGTGGATCGCCGCGAGGAAACGGTGGTCACTCAACAGCCTGGCTACGCAGCGACCGAGCAGGTGACACGCGATGTTGCAGCGGAGCGGCGGCTGGTGTTGTTCCAGGTCACACGGATCGTTTGGAGCATACTGGGTCTACTCGAGATTTTGCTGGGGCTTCGCTTCATGTTGAAATTGATTGCGGCCAATCCGAACAGCGGCTTTGCCGTTTTCATGTATGGGATTACAGGGCCGTTCATGGCGCCGTTCACGGGCTTGATCGGCACGCCCGCGTCCGGTGGCATGATCCTCGAAGTGACGGCACTCTTTGCCATGGCCATCTATGCGCTGATCTTTTGGGGTGTCGTTCGCGTGATCCGGATCGTTGCGGATCGCCCCAGCGCTCGCACGGTCACGCGCTCGGTGCGGGAGCAGACGCCGGGCGGCAGCGAGCGCACGACACACACCACCCGCAGCGGCTAACCGCGATTAATCGTCAGGGGTTGAGCCATCAGGCAATTGCTCGAACCATCACACAGGAGAAGACAGAATGAACAATCGCAAAGAAGACAGCATGGACAATCATGACCACGAACACGAGAACGGCGTCAATCAGGTGGGGGGCTTTTTCGCCGGACTGCTGATAGGTGGACTGGCTGGCGCGGTGGCGATGCTGTTGCTGGCGCCGCAATCGGGGAAAAGGACGCGCGCTCAAATCCAGTTGAAAAGCATGGAGCTGCGCGAGCAGACGACCGAAGCCGTGGAAGACGCGCTGAAGCAGGCCCGCACCCAAGGCCGCCAGATCAGGGCCGACGTGCGTGAGAAAGCGGATGAACTGCAGCAACGCGGTCAGGCGGTGCTCGACGAGCAAAAGGAGAATTGGTCTGCACTCGTCGAAGCTGGGAAAACGGCCGTCCAGGGTTCCCAAGCCTGACCGCGCTGGGCCGATTGGCGCTGCAGTAACCCAATCACATGGTTGAGCAGAACAACCGGCTTCATCTTGTTCGACCGCTAGGTCAACAGCCACCCGGTCGGTTGACCGGGTGGCTACCCATAGATCATTCTGAAGGAGGAATCTCATGTTGTGGACTATCATCGTGGTTCTAATCGTGCTGTGGCTGCTCGGCTTTTTTGGTCGGAGCATAAGTCCTCGTATCCCGCAAACCGGCAACTTGATCCACACACTGCTCGTCATCGCAGTCATACTCGTCGTATTGAACCTCCTTGGAGTGTTGCGGTTTTAAGCCTCTCGCGCTTGACGAATAGACAATGCAAATTGCTGCCTTGCGCGCCAAACAAGAGGCAGCATGGAACAAGTTGCAGTCAAAGATAGGAGGGGCAGCCAGACAAACTGCCCCTCTATAAGCATTGCAAGAAAGCGTGAGAATAGAATCGGTCTGGCAGAACTCACCCAGAGACTGGACGAGTTACAAGAATTGCTTTACGCCGAACACCAGCACAAGACCCTGGTCGTTTTGCAAGCACTCGATACCAGTGGCAAAGACGGGACCATTCGAGCCGTATTTGACGGGATTAATCCACAAGGGGTGCATATCGCGAGTTTCAAAGTTCCGACAGCCGAGGAACAGGATCACGATTTTCTCTGGCGTATCCACCCCAAGGTGTCTGGCAAAGGCGAACTGGCGGTCTGGACAAGATCGTGATCCAGTGACCCAGGTGGTAACCTGACCAATGTACTGGCTGGCTCTGCTGTATACGTTGAATGAGATGCTTTTTCAAGAAAGAAGGATTCGAAATGTCAAAAAAGAACAAGTTCATCCGGGCCAAATTGATCGTCAACCCGGGCGCCGGAAAAGCCTCGGAGGCAGCTAATAACCTGAAACTGGTTACTGGCTATTTGAAGAAAAACGGTGTGAAGGTAGATGTAGCTCTGGCCAAGCCCAAAGAAAAGGCTATACCGATTGCCAGGCAAGCAATTAAAGACGGGTACAAGATCGTGATTGCCATGGGCGGCGACGGCACCCTCGAAGCGGTTATGCGCGGGATGGTCGGCAGTAAAGTTCACCTGGGCATCATCCCTGCCGGGATAGAAAACAATATCGCCAAGAGCCTGGGCATCCCCGAAAACCTGGAAGAAGCCTGTGCTTTGATCGCCTCCGGCAACACCCGCAAACTGGATGTGAGCCAGGTGAAAACCAGGCAAGGCAAAAAATTCTCTTTCTTCGAGCTGGCCACCATCGGACTCTCAGCCGCCATCTATCCCGCGGCAAACAAAATCGCCAGTGGAAGATTATCTGGCGCCAAGGTTACCGCCCTGACTCTCACCCATCAAGAAACCAGGCCAAAGGTTTTTCTGACGTTGGATGACGAGAGCGAGATTGAGATTGAAACGATGTTGGTGATGGTTTCAAATACACCTGCTTTTGGAGAAAACTTGCTGGTGGCTCCGGACGCCTCTTTGCAGAATGGCTTTCTGGACATCTCTGTTTGTCCGGACTTGAGTGAAGCCGACCTGCTCAGCTATTTTGGCAAAGTGATGGATGGAGGCTGTTCAGGCGATGGAAAGGTTCAACATTATCGGGCGCACAAATTGAAGGTGAAAGCCTCCCCCAAGCTGGATGTGATGGCGGATGGGATCGCGCTGGGCAAGGGTACGGTAACGATCAAAATGCGCCCGGGTGCCCTGCGCGTAATTACCACGGAGAAAAGTCCCACCCCAGCAATACCGCAGCAAGATGCGGCTGAGATGCTGCCTGCGCCCGTCTCCCCGGCTGTGGGAAAAAATCATTGCGAAAAAAGTGCAACGTTGGTCGAATAGGCCTTAGCCTCAAGGAAAAATGGCGGAACAAAAGGGCGGAAAACCGATTGAAAAGATCAAAGGCGTGGCACTCCAGGCTGCCCATGCTGAGACTGAGCCAGCCCCCGTGCGGCACTACCGGGCCGTCCTGTTCCAGTTAGTGCTGCTGGTAGTCACTGGCGCTTTTGCTGTATTGACTTTCCTAGTCAAAACGACGCCCTTTTTCCCCATTGATCTTCAGATCACGAAAACCCTCCAGTCGCTTAATTTTCCACTCTTTGCCGGGCTAATGAGCCTGATAAGCTGGGTGGGTTTTTTCCCTCAGTCGTTGATCATCACGGGTCTGAATATCTTGTTGATTTACGGCTTTGGCCTGCACTGGGAAGCCCTGATGTCGCTGGCAACAGCGGTCCTTGTCCAGGGCATCAATGTGCTGGTAAAGGATTTTATACAGCGTCCGCGTCCTGCTGCGGCCCTGGTGCATGTGTTTGATACACTCAGCAGTTACAGTTTCCCGAGTGGGCACGTCATGTTCTACACCGGCTTTTTCGGTTTCATCTGGTTTCTGGCTTTTACTTTGCTCAAAATTTCATGGAAACGCACTTTGCTGCTGGTGATCTTTGGCAGCCTGGTGCTCACAATCGGTGTATCCCGCATCTACCTGGGTGAACACTGGGCCAGTGACGTGGTAGGGGCATATCTGCTGGGCAGCCTGGTGCTGATTGGAGTGATCCAGTTTTATCGCTGGGGCAAGACCCGATTTTTCATTCACCAACCCGTAGCAGCAGGTAGCAAACAAGATGGGACATAACAAGAATATCAAACCGGCCCCCCGCCGAGTAGGCCCTGTACCAGATCGCAGAGCAGTTCATCGCCGTGGGCGCGCGGATGGGTGCAGCCCCATTCCTCAAAATACTGCGCTTCTTGCGGCGAAACGAGCAGCCCCTCAACGAGAACAAACAGGGAACTACCCCCACCACTCTCGCGGGACCTTTCCACCTGGCCAGCAAAGACCCAACCGTTGCCCTGCTGCTCTTCGTCCCACGCTCGCTCGAAAGTCGTCTCATCGACGATCTGAGCGGCCGTTACGGCTATTCGCACCTAACAGTAGACGTGGGCGAAATTGATACCCCCACCGGCAAACCCGTCATGACCGAATCCATGCCCAACACCCGCGTCCACCGCAGCTTCCAGGACGAATATGGCCCGCGGCCCTTTCTGCGCATTCCCATCAATGCCTGGCTGGCGCGCTTCGGCATGACACCGGCCGAGTTCCGCGCCTGCGTTCAGAACAAACTAGGCGAGGCCTATGACGTCGTAGAAGTCCTCACCTGGGGGCGAATTGACGACCCCATTCGCCAGGTATGCAGCGACCTGGCGGCTGTGTGCCTGCCCGAGGGCATGCGCGAGGAAATCGTCAAACAACAGCGCGCCGGTCTGCTGCCGCATTCGGTTACTATTCACCGCCCCAAGGCCGGCGCAAATGGCCGGGGAGGGAGCGGAACCCTGCGCCTCTTTGTCAGCCCCAATGGCTTTGCGAGGTTCTTTAGCGCCCCGTCTGGTAACCAAGTCACTCGACCCGGACAGGTATTTGTCTCCAATCCAAAATCGGACCACACAGTTTGGAAGACGGTTCGCCGGATTGGCAGCATTCTGGCCAGGGTGCTGGTTATGGCAGCCACTGTGGTCGCCGCCGTGATCGCCGTGCGGGTTGTTTTGCAAAGGCTCACTAGCCGGCCAACTGACAGGGTAGTTTTCTGCGATTAGAGAGTTCAAATCGAGGAGGGTATCATGACACGGGCATCCCCATCTGAGCCGAGCCAACTATTACCGGATCCAATCAAAGACTCTGTCATCAGCGCCAAGCATTTGACGAAAAAGTTCGCAGATGAGACAGTGGTACAGGATGTCTCGTTTGACGTCCCCCGCTCTTCCATCTTTGGTTTTATTGGGCCCAGCGGATCGGGAAAAACCACTACGATCCGCTTATTGACGGGCGTCTACACCCCTACGGATGGCCAAGTTATTGTGCTCGATCGCAATCCGGCCCAGTTCAGCCAGAATGAGCGGGCGCGCCTCGGCTATATGCCACAGCTTTTCGTGCTCTACCCCAACTTGACGGTATGGGAAAACCTTAACTTTGCCGCCTCTCTGTATGGAATGGGCCTGTTCCGGGGGAAACGTCTGAAGGGGGCCTTGAAATTTGTAGAGCTGTACGAGCATCGCTGGAAGCTGGCCCGCGATATTTCCGGCGGGATGCTGCGGCGTCTCAGCCTGGCGGCCACTCTGGTCCACGACCCGCAACTGATCTTTCTGGACGAGCCGACCGCTGGGATTGATCCCGTCTTGAGACGCAAGTTTTGGGATCATTTCAGGGAGCTTAAAAACCAGGGACGCACGATATTTGTCACCACCCAATACGTAAGCGAAGCAGATAACTGCGACCTGGTGGGCGTACAGAACAATGGGAAGCTGCTTCTGGTGGATACCCCTCAAGGTCTAAGACATCACGCTTACGGCGGCGATATGGTCGATTTCCGCACTACACAGCCATTCGATTTCCAGGCCGAGGCTATGCTGCGCTCGCTGTCCTTCGTGCGGGCCAAAACCGTTCGCACGGGTTCCAACAGCATGCGCATCATCGTAGACCGAGCC
>CAYGWJ010000014.1:0-4281 GCA_964353405.1 uncultured Anaerolineae bacterium | reverse complement strand
GTTATGCCACCCGATTATGAATTTGTAAAGGTGCTATCCGTCTGTGTGATTCAAATGACGCAGGCTCTCCCACTTACGGGGAGGAAAATCATTTATGAGACTGCAAACGTCACCACGTTGATCGCGATGAGGTAGTTGAAGAAGCGATCCCATACAGGAAAGAGGAGCATCAGGCCAAGGGCAATGAGCAAAGTGGCAAACAATGCCAAGAGCCCCAAGCGCCGATACGGATTATAATGGGATGCGCTCATGAGCCTTCTCCTTTAGCGCGCCTGATGGGCAGCGACGATGGCTGCATTGCGCACCAACCCTCGAAGCTTGGCCCGACGCATTGCGCTGCGAGCGAATCGTGCGCGGAATGTCTCGTCGTTGATTTCTGTCAACTGGCGCAGGTCGAGTGTGGCATGCCGCGGCGCAAAGGCGGGCTCGTGCGTCGGACGCGCAAAGCGATTCCACGGGCAGACTTGCTGGCACACGTCGCAGCCAAAGACCCAATCGCCGATGTGTTCACGCAGGTCTTGTGCAATCTCGCCGCGCAGTTCGATCGTCAGGTACGAAATGCAACGGCTCGCGTCCAGGTCACGTCCAGGCAAGATGCACTGCGTCGGACATGCTTCGATGCAACGCGTACAAGTGCCGCAATGATCGGCGCTGAACGGCACAGCCTGTCCCAGGTCGAGATCGAGGAGCAGCTCACCCAACAAGAACCATGACCCGGCGTGTGGATTGATCAGCATGGTATTCTTGCCGATCCAGCCCAGCCCGGCGCGCACGGCCCACTCGCGTTCCAGCACTGCGCTTGTGTCCACGCAAATCTTGTGCTGGGTGGGATGGCTGGTCTCCGCTTCGATGCAAGCGACGAGTTGCTCCAGTTTGTCCGCTATGACCTCATGGTAATCATCGCCCCAGGCGTAACGAGCGACGACTCCCACTCCCGGCCCCGCCTCCGTCTTTGACGGGCGAGGAGAGTAATAGTTCATCCCCGTGACGACGACGGAACGCGCCTCGGACAGCAGCTCGCGCACGTCAGCGCGGCGCGCGACGGCATCCGGTCTGGCGAGATAGTTCATTTCACCGTGGTGCTTACGGGCGAGCCAGTCCACGTAGCGGTGATGCGATTGTGACAGCCCGGCCGCGGCAATGCCCACCAGGTCAAAACCGATTTCACGTGCCTTGCGTTTGATGTGGTCTGTGAGTGCCGTCACGGATAGGATACAACCCTGTTGATAGCCGGCGTTTACCGCCGGCCGGTCAGAATGACGCCCGCCAGCGCGACCGCGGCAAGTGCCAGCGCAGCAATGCCCAGCGTGGTAAATTGATTGGTGAGCAGCATAGTCCCGGCGATGAACAGTGCTGCGAACATGATTCCCCACACCAGCTTATCCACCGCGCCGGCCAAGGCCCGCAAGTCCTGATTGAGGTCACGGCCTGCTACAATCTTGAATTCCAGTTCTGAAGCGAGCGCTTTGCTCAGGAAGCGGTCGGCGGCGGTGGGCAGGCGCACGAACAGGCTGAGCGCCTCTGTTGCTTTAGCCAGCCAATCGGTCAACCCGCCGCCGGTCACTTGTTCCTGCAAAATCCTTTGCGCGTAAGGCTCCATGAGTATCCAGTAGTTGATCTCCGGGTCGAGGCGGGAACACATGCCCGAAAGAATTCCGGCGCAGCGCGCAAGATAGATATAATCCTGCGGTACCTGGAATGGCAGATCAAACAGCAGGTGGGTGAACTGGTGCGCAAAGGCGGCCAGCTCGCGCCGGTCCATTCTTAACAGCTCTGCCGTCGTCATGCCATAGAAACGAGCGAACACTTGCTCGGTCGCCTGCTCGACCAGCTTCAAATCCGCACCGGGCAAAAAAAAGCCCAGCGCTGCTTCCGCGCGAACCATGCGGCTGGCGTCGCGCAGGGTGAGGCCGATGAGGAATTCCCGCAACTGCGCGCGCACCGAAGGCGTGATGCGCCCGGTCATTCCGAAATCCACAAAGGTCAGGACAAAGGGACGCGGGCGTGCTTCTGGATCACCCGAGGGGCGGATGAACAGATTGCCGGGGTGCGGGTCGGCGTGGAAGAAACCGTCCTCGAAACACTGCTGAAGATAGGTGTTGAACAGCCGGCTTGCCACTTGTTTGCGATCTACCCCCGCTGCTTCGAGTGCGGCTAGGTCGGTGATCTTGATGCTGTGCACATCTTCCAGCACCAGCACGCGGCGAGTGGAAAGCTCGCGGTAAACCCTGGGGACATACACCTCAGGGTCGTCCGCAAAGTTGGCGGCGAACGTCAAAGCGTTTTCAGCTTCCTGGACATAATCGAGCTCCTGGTAAAGGATGCGGCTGAACTCGTCCAGGAGTGAGAGCAAATCCACTCGGCGGCGGATGGGCCCATAGTTGCGGATCCAGCCCAGCACCATGCGGACGGCGTCCAGATCGGTCGCGACGATGACGGTGATGCCGGGCCGCTGCACCTTGACGACGACGCTTTCGCCGGTCAGCAATCGCGCGCGGTGAACCTGACCCAGTGAAGCTGCCGCTTCAAAGTTGGAATCAAAAAAAGCGAATGCTCCTTCGAGCGGCTTGCCCAGCTCGGTTTCGACGACGGCGCGGATGTCCGGAAAGTTCTCTGGCGGGACTTCATCTTGCAAATCGGCCAGCTCATCCGTGATGGCTTGAGGGAGCACATCCACACGTGAGCTGACAAATTGCCCCACTTTGATGAGCACGCCGCCCATCGAGACGCTCAGGTCGCGGAACTCGTGCGCCACGCGCCGGTAGCGCTCCAGCGCGCCGCGACTGACGCGCTCACGGCCCAGCAGCACGCGCAGGATGATCTCCCACCAGATAAACGTGAGGACGGCCCGCACTCCGAACGAAAGGATGCGGCGTGTTCGCGCGCGCAGTTGGGCGGAGGAAGGTGTGGAGAGTGCCATAGGGATCGGTCATCAGAGATCAGTCACTCTGTGGGTGAGTGGCTGATCTCTGATCACAGAGTAACTGATCACAATCTTCGTTCGCTGCTGTGACCGGGAAAGACCTTGGTGTGTGGGTTGAGGTACGTCGCGGCGACGTTGACGGCGATGGTAGCCTGGGCAAAGCCGGTGGCGATGAGGTTCACCGGCTCCACATCCGGCTGACCGGCAAGATCGCCCGCCGCGTAGACGCCGGGGAGGTTGGTCTCCATTCGAGCATTGACCTTGACGTAGCGTGTGCCCATCAATTCCAGTCCCCAATTCTTGATCGGTCCCAGATCAGCCTTGAAGCCCAGGTTCAACAGCACCGCGTCTACATCCAGCGCGGTTTCTTCTTTGGTGCGATTGTCAAAGATGACGGCATGCTCGATCTTGTTTTCCCCGGTGATGTTTTTGATTTCGTGAAAGAGCTGGACATTCACCGACGAGTGCATCAGTTCGGTGATGCTGGATGGTGCGGCGCGGAACTGGTCGCGGCGGTGAACGAGTGTGACCTGCCGCGCATAGTCTTTGAGATTGAGGGCCCAGTCCACGGCGCTGTCGCCTCCGCCCACGATGAGCAATCGCTTGCCGCGAAAGAGCGTCTTGTCTTTAATAAAGTAATAAACACCTTTGTTTTCAAAGCGACCAATGTTTTCCAGCGTCAACTTGTTGGCCGTGAACGCGCCCACTCCGGCGGTGATGATGGCGGTCCTGGAATAATGTGTGATGCCCCCGGCGTCCAATTCGAGGATGCCATCCTCCCGCCGCCTGAGGTCGGTCACACGCTGACCCAGGCACATGGTTGGCTTCCACTGTAAGGTCTGCTCCTCCAGTTTCTTGACCAGGTCTTTGGCCAGTATCCTGGGATGTCCCGGCACGTCGTAGATAAACTTTTCCGGGTACAGCACGGCCAGTTGCCCGCCCACTTCGGGCAGCACGTCAAAGAGTTTGGTGCGCAGCTCGCGCAACCCGGCATAAAATGAGCCGAACAATCCAGACGGCCCGGCGCCGATAAAAGTGATGTCGTAAACGTCGTCGCGATTTCCGTTGAGCATAGATTCCTCCAAGGAAGATTGATTACAACAACTCGCGTTCTATCTCCTCAATCAGATAAGGCAAGTTGGGTTGAACAAAGCTCAAGCCGGGGGCGGGAATGCGATGATGCTTGATGTCTGGAGAGATATGCTTGTGATGAGGATGCGTAACCGCCAGTAGTGGATCTTTGGGATGCGGCCACGAATCGTACCAGTACAATTTCACCTTATCGGGATAGTTGGTACGACAATATTCGGCGGCTTCCGGCAGCGGGCCAGATGTAAAAGGTGGCACACAATGTGACA
>CAYGWJ010000013.1:0-16435 GCA_964353405.1 uncultured Anaerolineae bacterium | reverse complement strand
AAACCTCCTCATCACCGCGCCATCAGCGCGAACACCCCCCAGCCCAAGTACTCACGCGTGTACGCGGCGTAGCGGCCGGGTTCCGAGGTCAGTTGGGCACGAACTTCTTTGGCAAAGTCGTCATCGGGATTCGCTTCGAGCCATCGGCGCATTGTGAGCCACTTGGCCGCCTCATATCTGTCCCAGCCGTTTTGGTCTGCCAGAACCATTTCCACGACGTCGTAGTTGAGTTTGGCGAAAGACGCGAGCAATTCTGGAAGCATCAGAAAGTCGGATATCGAACCGGCATGGCAACCCTTGGCAACGTCTTCTGTCGGCGGTAACTGCAACCAATAGGGCTCGCCGATGAGGATGATCCCTCCCGTGCGGAGGCTTTTCGCCAGAAGTTCGATGGTGCCGACGACTCCCCCGCCGATCCACGTGGCGCCGAGACAGGCTGCCACACCGACCTTTTCGGCGGCTACGTGGCCGGCAGCGTCGCCGTGGATGAACTCGACTTGGCCGGCAACACTGAGCTCTTCAGCGCGGCGCTTCGCTTGATCGGAGAACAATTGGCTCATGTCGATACCAGTGCCAATGATTCCGTAATCGCGTGCCCAGGTGCACAGCATCTCGCCCGAGCCGCTGCCGAGGTCGAGGACACGGGTCCCCGGTTCCAGGCGCAACGCCGCGCCGAGAGTAGCGAGTTTTTCGGGTGTGAACGGGTTGTGGATGCGATGAGCACTTTCGGTGATGTTGAAGATCTTTGGAATGTCCAATGTGAAATATCTCCTTACGGGTGTGAATTGATTTCTCTACTGCCTAACAAGAAGTCGGCTGCGTTTTTACAGTCCATTCTCCCGCCAGAGAATGCGGCCTTCATGCCCCATGCGGGAGTGTAGACGGCGTTCTTACAGTCTTTTCTTCCCATGACGGGGAATAGACTGTAACCGTCTTGGGGTAAAATATCTCGCGGCTCAGGTCATGCTCATCCTGCTCGATCAGTCCCTGGAAAGTCCCAGGGGTCAATCCTGTCACGCGAAGCGTGTCATGCGGACCCGAAAGGCGTGAGGACACCCAGAGTATAGACCTGAATCAAACGCGTGTCAAAAAAGGACACTGCGGACTTATCTACACTATAGCGCTCATGTTTTTTGCCGGCGAGACTCGAGCGCATAATAGGCTTCCAGCAGCTCCGCCTCGCGCTTGCGTGTGAGGCCCGCTCGCCAGACGTGCTCGGCCGGACGTGTGGCGTCCCATTCGAGCGTGGCGCGCACGGTCTCTTGTGTGGATCGAAAGACCAGCCCGGCGGCCAGGGCTTGGCGATGGCTGAACGCAAAAAAGCCCGTGTTGCTCGGATCGGACTCGGGCACCCACAGCGGCATCTGGCTCCAGGCTTCCACTTGCTGTTCGGCCAAAAATTCTTCGCTCGCCCAGGTAAAGCGGGCAGCGCTGCCGCTGACGATTTTGCACGTGTCGAGCAGTTGCTCCATCGGGAGCGGCTGCGCCGGGCCATCTGCGTTATAAACGCCGGTTCGTTTTGCTTCGACCATGTCCAGCGTCCACTCGGCCAAATCGCGCACGTCAATGAACTGAACGGGGCGCGCGGGACGGCCCGGCGCGAGCACCTCGCCGCCTTGCGCCACACGATGAGGCCAGTACGTAAAGCGGTCGGTCGGGTCGAAAGGGCCGACGATGAGCCCGGGCCGGATGACGAGCGTGCGGCCCGGCAGAGTTTGTTCCACGGCTCGCTCGCACAGCGCCTTGAGCGGCCCGTAGGTCTCGCCCGTCACTTGCTCCACCGTTTCATCTGGGAGTGTGCCAACGGGGGCGCTCTCGTCCGTGCCTGGCTGGCTCGTGTCGGCATAGACCGAGAGCGATGAGATGAACGTGTAATGGTCCGTCGCTCCGGCCAGCGCCTCAGCCGATTGCCGGACGATGCGCGGCACATAGCCGCAGGTGTCAATCACCGCATCCCAATGACGGCCCTGCAATGCGCTCAAATCGGTTGCGCGGTCGCCGTGCAGTTGCTCGACTTTTATAAAGATATCGGGGTTGGACTGGCCACGATTGAACAGTGTGAGGCTGTGGCCTCGCGCCTGCGCCGCTTGCACCAGCGCGCGGCCCAGGAACACGGTCCCGCCTAAAATCAGGCTGCGCATTGGATCGCTCCTTTAGGGCGTCAGCTTGTGCGAGTTCCCAACTTGATGGGGGACGTTTGATCTTTGCCCCGAACGAGCTCGGGAATCCGATTGAAGCCGGCTGCGAAGGCTGCTGACCGCCCGGCGGATGACCGGCACGCGCATCACCAACAGCACGACCACGATTGCACCGTACGCCAGCGGCTCGCGGATGTCGGACTTGACCAGCCACACGAAATGCACGATGACGAGCAGCGCTGCCAGGTAAACCCATTGATGCAGGCGCTTCCAGACCTGGCCCAGCCGCTTCATCCAGCCCTTGGTCGAAGTGATCGCCAGCGGCAGCATCACCAGGAACGCAGCCAGGCCGACGAGCGCGTATCGCTTTTCCAAGACCGCCTCGCGGATCAAGCCGAGATCCAGACCATAGTCCAGCCCGGCAAAGATGTCCAGGTGAATGGCCGCGTACATGAACGCATATAGCCCCAGCGCGCGGCGCACTCGCAGGGCAGGCTTGAAACCCAAGAGCGTATTGATAGGCGTGCACGCCAGCGAGAGCACCAGCAAGACCAGCGCGGTCTTGCCGGTGTAGCGTTCAGCCGCCTGGATCGGGTTGACCGTCAACCGATTCTGCGCAGCGTCCCAGAGCAGCACCGCGAGCGGCGCAAGCGACCCGACGTGTGTGAGTATTCGCAGCCCGTTGGCTTTAAGCGCGCGCATGTCTAGTAGAATTTTCTCAGGTCCATGCCCTGGTACAGTTGCGCCACCTGCTCGGCGTAACCGTTGAAGGGCAGCGTCTTGCGACGACTCAACTCGCCGATGCGGCGCTCGGTGGCCTGCGACCAGCGCGGGTGAGGCACATCCGGGTTGACGTTGGCGTAAAAGCCATACTCGTTCGGCGCAGCCGCCATCCACAGCGAAATGGGCTGTTCTTCCACCAGGTCAATTCGCACGATGGATTTGATGCTCTTGAAGCCATACTTCCAGGGTACGACCAATCGAATCGGCGCGCCGTCTTGCGGTGGCAGCGGTTTGCCATACAAGCCCGTCGCCAGAATCGTCAGGCTGTGCATCGCCTCGTCCAGGCGCAGACCTTCCACGTAGGGCCATTTGTACCAGCCGGCCGTTTGCCCTGGCATCTGTTTCGGATCATAAAGTGTCTCAAAGCGCACGTACTTGGCCTTGGATGTCGGCTCGACTTCCTTCAACAGCGCGGCCAGCGAAAAGCCTGTCCATGGAATAACCATGGACCAGGCTTCCACGCAGCGCAGGCGATAGATACGCTCTTCCTGCGTGTATTTCTTGAGCAGGTCTTGCACGCCAAACGTCTTGGGCTGGTTGACCAATCCGCCGACCTCGACGGTCCACGGCGTTGTCTTGAGGCCTTGCGCAAGCTGGGCGATTGGTTCCTTGTCGGTAGAGAACTCGTAAAAGTTGTTGTAATGTGTGATGGCGTCGTAAGTGGTCAATGGGTCGGCTAGTTCATCGGCGCCAGCGCCAATCTTGGGCGAAGGAGCCTGGGTGGGGGCGGGCGAAGCGCCCGGCACACCGCACGCGCTCAACACGGCGCCAGTGGCCAGTGCGCCCAGCCCGGCGAGGAATTTGCGTCTGGAAAGGTACACAGTTTCAGGCGTAATCTCGGACGATCTAATCTCGTTCACAGTATCACCTCATTCGACAGTCTTTACTTACCGATAATGATCCCATTATACCAGAATTGCCCAACAGGCCAGGGCAACTTGATTCAGGCAGGTTTCCATGTATACTAGAGTCCATTAGCGTTCATGCGCCATGCTGGCGCAATGGCGCGAGGAGGTAGAAAAATGGCTGCCATCAACAATGTTCTCGGACCCGTTTTGCGCGCCGGGCTCACCTGGCTGGGCAAGGGGCGCCTGCCTCAAATCAGCGGGACGCTCAACTTGCCCGGTCTGTCCTCGCCGGTTGAGGTCATCCGCGACCGGTGGGGTGTGCCGCACATTTACTCGGACAATGCTCACGATTTGTTTTTTGCTCAGGGCTATGTTCATGCTCAAGATCGGCTGTGGCAGATGGAAGTCAATCGCCGCACGGCGGCCGGCCGGTTGAGCGAGTTGTTTGGCGCAGTGGCTCTCGACACAGACCGCGCTGTGCGGACGTTTGGCTTTTATCGTCTGGGACAGGCCGATTGGGCGAACGCAGCCGATGATCTACGCGCCGTGATCAAGGCCTACGCCGGGGGCGTGAACGCTTTTCTCGGCGACCCGGCGGCCAAGATGCCGGTCGAGTTCACGCTGCTCGGCCATCGCCCCGAGCCGTGGAAACCAGAAGACAGCCTGGCCTTTGCGCGTGTGATGCTGTGGCAGCTTTCGCACGCGTGGTATGGCGAAATTATCCGCGCGCAGTTGATCGAGGCGGTGGGCGCACAGCACGCGGCGGATTTGGAGATTCACTATCCTGATCTCTGCCCGTCCACACTGCCGGCGGGCATCGAGTTCAACCGGCTCGATCCTGATGGCGCATTGAAAGGCGCGCGCGGCCCGTTCCTGAGTCGGGGACTGGGCAGCAATGCCTGGGTTGTCGCCGGCAGCAAGACGACGACCGGCGCGCCGTTCCTGTGTAACGACATGCACCTGGCGCTGGGTCTGCCTTCGCTGTGGTATCTGGCTCATCTCGTGGGCGGGCCGTATAACGTCACCGGCGTCTCGTTGCCTGGTCTGCCCATGGTGTTGGTTGGCCACAACGCGCGCATTGCGTGGGGCATGACGCTGGCTTTTACCGATTGCGAAGACTTGTTCGTCGAAGAGTTTGACTCTGAGCTGCGCCGCTATCGCTTCGGCCACGAGTGGCGCGAGGCGCAGGTGATTCGTGAAGAGATTCGCGTCAAGGGCCGTGAGCCGCACGTCGAAGAAGTGATTGTCACGCAGCACGGGCCGATCATCTCGGATGTCGTCGGTTATCCTCAGGAGCGACTGGCCGTCAATTCGATGGCGCTGCGTCCGTGTCCCGCCGTGCGCGGCTGGCTGCTGCTGAATGGGGCGGGCAACTGGGACGAGTTTGTCGAAGCGATGCGACTCATCGAAGCGCCGCAGCTCAGCGTGGCTTTTGCCGACGTGGATGGCAACATTGGCTACTGGGTCACAGGCCGCGTGCCCGTCCGCGCCAAAGGTCATGGCATGACTCCAGCGCCTGGCTCGACCGGCGAATATGAATGGGTGGGCGAGGTCCCGTTTGACGAGATGCCGCACGCGCTCAACCCGCAGCAAGGCTTTTTGGTGACGTGTAACAATCGTATCGTCCCCGACGATTATCCTCACTTTCTGGGCACGGTGTGGATGAACGGCTATCGCGCGCGGCGCATCACCGAGGTATTGGCGAGCAAGCCCAAACTCTCTCCCGATGATTTTGCCGCCTTGCAGGTGGACACGACTTGCCTCCCCGGCCGCGAGTTTGTGCAGCGGCTGGCAGATTTTTCGACCGACGATGCCGATGCCAGGTTCGCGCTCGAACGCTTGCGCGCGTGGGATGGAAACCTCGCGACGGACAGCGTTGGCGGGACGATATACGAAGTCACGCGCTATCATCTCGTCCGCAACTTGCTCGAGCCTGGATTGGGCCAAGAGTTGGCCACGCGCCTGATGGGGCAAGGCTTTCACCCGTTATTGATGGCCGCGCACGAGTTTTACGGCCACGATACGGTGGTCATGCTGAGGCTGTTGAGCCAGCCTGACTCGTGGTGGGTCAAGTCGGCGGGTGGGCGCGACGCCGTCATCACGCGCAGCCTCAAGCAGGCCATTGAATGGATGCGCAAGGAACTCGGCCCGGACGCGAGCGGCTGGCAGTGGGGCAAGCTGCACCGCGCCAGCTTTCCGCACACGCTGGGCATCCAGGCGCCACTCGACCGCGTGTTCAATCGCGGGCCGCTGCCCATTGGCGGCGACACCGACACGCCGTGCCAGACCGCCATCGCGCCCAACGATCCGTATGATAACAAGGTGTGGGCGCCCTCCTTCCGGCAAATCGTGGACATGGGCGACCTGTCACGCTCGGTGGTCATTCACCCGCCCGGCCAGTCGGGGCAGCTCGGCAGCCCGCACTATGATGACCTGGCCGTTCCGTGGGTCAGGGGCGAATATCTCCCCATGCTCTGGACGCGCGAGCAGGTCGAGAGCGCGGCGGAAGGCAGGCTGGTGTTGAATCCGGCCCCGTAGAATGAATTCGATGGATGACGTGCGAGAAGTGATTTCTCTCAACGGCGCAGACTGGTGCTGTGCTCAATCGAACTTGCAGTCGCCGGAGGTGGCCGAGATCGAGCGTCTAGAGTCGCAGCGTTTCGCGGCGACGGTGCCCGGCGAGGTCCGCCTGGATTTGCTGCGCGCCGGACGGTTGAAGGATGATCCTTTTTACGGCTGCAACAACGATGCGAGCCGCTGGGTGGAAGAGCAAGACTGGTGGTACTGGCGCGAGTTTGATCTAGAGCTCCAGCCTGGTCAGCGCGCGTGGCTGATGTTGCACGGCGCGGACTACTTTTCCTGGACGTATCTCAACGGCGAGTTGCTGGGCGAGCACGAAGGTATGTTCTCGCGCCAGATCTATGACATCACCCAACGGCTGCGCGGGCGTAATCGGCTGGCGGTGCGCTTTCTGGCCCCGGCTCGTTTCCCGCGCAAGCGCAGCACCAGATGGGAGAAATTCCTCAACCGCTGGGAGCAGCGCTTTCTTGACGTTGCTTGCGATCCCGACCGGCGCGACGCGCTCAAGTGCCAGATGAGTTATGGCTGGGATTTTGCGCCCGAGCTGCGCACGATTGGCCTGTGGGACGATGTAGAGTTGGCGGTGACGGGCGATGTGACGTTGTTCGATGTGCAGGTCAGGGCGCGCCTTGCGCAGGGCCTTGCCAGGCTCATGATCTCTTTCGACGCCGATGCAGTGACAGCCGGCCCGGTCACGTTCTCCTTGTCGCTCGCCGGGCAGACGTTCGAGAGTGACCCGGTCACCCTGTCGTTTCAGGCGATTCTGCCCGCCGGGCGGTCGCGGCAGACGGGCGAGATAGACCTGCCTGATCCGCGCCTGTGGTTCCCCTGGGATCACGGCGAGCCGAATCTTTACACACTCACGGTCGAGGCGCAGCGCGAAGGGCGCGCGCTTGACCGCGTGGCCGAAAGCGTTGGCTTGCGTGAAATCACGCTCAAGCGCAACCCCGGTTCGCCGCCCGGTGCGGTGGACTGGACGTTCGTCGTCAATGGACAGCCCGTCTACCTGCGCGGCGCGAACTGGGTTCCGGCGGACGCCTTCCCTGCTCGCGTGACCGGGGCCGATTACGGCGCGTGGCTGGACCTGGCGCGCCGGGCGAACCTGAACGTGCTGCGCGTGTGGGGTGGAGGGTTGCGTGAGAAAAAAGCCTTCTATGATCTGTGCGACCGGCTAGGGCTGCTGCTTTGGCAAGAGTTCCCGCTGGCGTGCGCCTTTATCACACATTATCCGCGCTCGGCAGGCTATCTGGAGCTTGTCGAAGCCGAAACACGCGAAATCGTGCGCCAGGTGAGGAATCACCCCTCGGTGATGCTGTGGTGCGGCGGCAACGAGTTCAACCCGAAGACCAATCACCCGGTCGTCGAGGTGATGCGCCGCGTCGTCCTGGCCGAAGATGGCACGCGCCCGTTCCAGCCCGTCTCGCCTGCCTGCGGCGACCGCCACAACTGGCACATCTGGCACCTCTATCGCCCGCCCGAAGAATATCAAGAGGATAAGGCACAGGTGATGAGCGAGTTCGGTTTACAGTCCCCGCCTGCGCTTGAAAGCCTGAAGCGTTTTATCCCTTCCGATGAGTTGTGGCCGCCCGGCCCAAGCTGGAAGTATCACCGCGCGCAGAGGGCCAAGTTGGAGCATTACGCCGCGCCCTTGCCATCTTTTGACGCGTTGGGCGAATTTGTGTCCGCCAGCCAGCGCGCTCAGGCGCGTGGGATTCAAATCGCCGTGGAGCACGCGCGCCGTCGCAAATACGCCACGTCCGGTTTCCTGGTCTGGCAGTTAAACTCGCCCTGGCCGGGCATTGATTGGGCTGTTGTGGACTATTACCGCGTGCCCAAGCTGGCCTACGAACGGTTGAAGCAAGCTGCCCATCCGCTGCTGGTGAGCCTGGATTATGCGTTGCGGCGCTACTCGCCCGGCGACGTGCTGACCGCCGACGTGTGGGTCATCAACGACTGGGCGCGCGATTTTCCGGGTTGCCGCGTCGAGATCGCGCTTCAAGACAAGCGCCAGGTGTTCGATGTGAGCGTTGGACCGGATTCTGCGTCGGTGGTTGGCCGCCTTCAGTGGACATTGCCGGAGGGCGATGGGCGCGTGACCTGCCGACTCGTGCAGGGTGATCGCATGCTTTCGGAGAATCACTATGACCTGGCCGAGTACGACGGCCGGAGCGGGCACTGGTGGAAGCCGGTGCTGGATTACCTGCGGATGGCGTTGCGTTGATCACTGAAGCACTGATCAGTGTTTCAGTGATCTCAAGCAATCAGTGATATGACCAAACGCGAATTCACGCTCGAAAACGAATATCGCTACAACCGCGCTGGCCCGGTGCGCTGGATCATTTCGCATACGCTGCGCTATCCGATCTTGCCGCTCGCGCTGCTCCTGGCGGCTGTCCTGAACAATATCTTTTACAGCAACATCCAGGTGTTCATTGGCCGAGGGTTCGACCTGATCACCACGCCGGGCTGGACGGCGGCGGCGTTGCTCGGTCTTGCGCTGGGTGTGATGGGGGCGGCGGCCGGGCAAGGTCTGACGGGCCTGGCCCGCAACTATTCCGCCGAGTTCATCGCCCAGCGCATCGAGCGAGACGCGCGTGACGAGTTGTATGCCAACCTGCTCGGCAAGAGCCAGACCTTTCATGGCCGCCAGCGCATTGGCGACATTATGGCCCGCGCCACCAACGATGTGCGCCAGCTCAACCTGATGTTCAGCCCGGGCCTGATGCTCATCACCGATTCGCTCATGGCCGCCATCGTCCCGTTTTTCCTGATCGCTCGCATCAAGGTCGAATTGATGCTCGTCCCGTCCATCTTTATGGTTCTGCTGGCGATCACGATTGCCGACTATAACCGGCGCCTCAATCCCGTGAGCAGCGCGTTGCGCGACCAGTTTGGCACGCTGAACGCGGGACTGGCCGAATCCATTGCCGGAATCGAGGTCGTCAAGGCGAACGTGCAGGAGCGTTACGAGTGGGACAAGTTTGTGCAAAACGCGCGCCGCTACCGCGACCTGTTTGTCCGGCAGGGCGACATCCAGGCCGTCTATTTGCCGATGCTGATGTTCAGCTTGTGCTGGGCGGCGGCCTTGATTCACGCGCTGCTCACCTGGCGCGCCGGCGGCATCAGCCTGGGGCAGGCCATCGCTTTCATGGGCTTGATGGGCACGTTCCGTTTCCCGACGTTCATTTCGATCTTTTCTTTCAACCTGATGCAGATGGGCATTGCCGGGGCCGAGCGCATCCTGGAAGTGATCAATGTCGAAACGGAGCTGGACGAAAACGAGCAGGGCGTGACCCAACCGATCCAGGGTGCGGTGACGTTTGAGCACGTCCGCTTTAGCTATCGCGGCGCGGCGATGTTGAAGGACATAAGCTTTACGGTACAGCCGGGCGAGACGATTGCGATTGTGGGGCAGACCGGCTCGGGCAAGAGCACGCTCACGCGGCTCATCAACCGCATCTTTGATGCCGACGGCGGGCGCGTGCTGGTGGACGGCGTGGACGTGCGCGACTGGAACCTGGAATCGCTCCGCTCGCAGATGGCGATCATTGAGCAAGACGTCTTTTTGTTTTCGCGCACGCTGGCGGAAAATATCGCCTTCGGCTGCGCCGATGCGACGCAAGCAGAGATCGAGCGCGCAGCCCGCGAAGCGCAGGCGCACGAGTTCATCACCAGCTTTCAAGACGGGTATGAGACTGAAGTCGGCGAGCGCGGTGTGACGCTGTCCGGCGGGCAGCGCCAGCGCATTGCCATCGCCCGCGCGTTTCTCACCGACCCGCGCATCTTGATCCTGGACGACAGCACCAGCGCGATTGACAGCGCCACCGAAGACCAGATTCAGCGCGCGATGCGGCGCATCAGCCGAGCGCGGACGACGTTCCTCATCACGCACCGGCTCAGCCAGATTCGCTGGGCCGACCGCATCCTCGTCCTGCGCCGGGGCGAGCTGGTGGATCAGGGAACGCACGAAGAGTTGTTGGAGCGCAGTGTGGATTATCGGCGGATCTTTATGAGATACGAAGCGTGAAACGTGAAACGTAAAACGTAATACGTAATACGTAAAAGTTGAGCGATCTCATTACGTTTTACGCATTACGTTTTACGACGGAATAGGACAATCGCACATGGGTTTCATTTTGGATGGCCTTGAAACCGAGGCGTATGACCGGGCCTATCGTGACCGGGATTTGCTCCGGCGAATCGTCAGTTATTTCAATCCCTATCGCGGGCGAATGTTCCTGGTGGCCGCCGCCATCAGCCTGAATTCGATGGCGGCCACCGCCAGCCCCATCTTGATTTCCATGGGCATTGACGCGCTGCGAGTGGAACAGCTTCCCTCCGCGACGACGATTCTGCTGCTCACCCTTGGCGTGCTCTTGCTCGGCGTGGCGGCCTGGGGCTTTAACTTTATCCAGCAGTGGTTCGCGGCGCGCGTGGTGGGCAGTGTGGTGCTCCAGTTGCGGCAGGATGTCTTTGATGCCACCATCCGGCACGACCTCTCGTTCTTTGAGGAGCATCCCTCGGGCAAAGTCGTCAGCCGCGTCACGTCGGATACACAGGACTTTTCCGATGTGGTCTCGCTGGTCACCAACCTGATCAGCCAAATCCTGCTGGTGGTCATTCTCTCCGTGTGGCTGTTCAACATCAACGTCGGGCTGACGCTGTTGCTGATCGGCTTTAGCCCGATTGCCGTCATCATCGCGCTCAGCTTCCGGCGCATCGCGCGAACCGTCACCCAGCGCGCCCGCCGCGTGACAGCCAAGATCAACGCGCAGATTCAAGAGTCGGTCAGCGGCATCATGGTGGCCAAGGGCTTTCGACAAGAGCGCGCCATCTATGCGACCTTTGACACAAACAACCGGCAAGCCTACGCCGTGGGCCTGCGGCGCGGCCTGACGCTCAACACGATTTTTCCCATCATGAACATCAGCTCCGGGCTGGGCGTGGTCGTGCTGATTTACTTTGGCGGGCTGGCGACGCGCACGAATGTGGGCGCCGTCAGCCCTGGCAACTGGTACCTGTTTATGCAAGCCGTCGGCTTTTACTGGTGGCCGATGCTGGGCATTGCGTCGTTCTGGAGCCAGTTCCAGGATGGCCTGGCGGCCGCCGAGCGCGTCTTTGCGCTGATTGACGCCGAACCCAAGGTGGTGCAGACCGCCGCCGAGCCTGTTGGGGCGCATGGCGATGCGCCCCTACAAGGCCGCATCGAGTTTCGCCACCTCCAATTCACCTACACCGGAACGGAAATCGTCCTGCCGGATTTCTCGCTCGAGATCAAGCCGAAGGAAACGCTGGCGCTGGTGGGACACACGGGCGCGGGCAAGAGCAGCATCGCCAACTTGATCGCGCGCTTTTACGAGTTCCAGGGTGGCGCGCTCTTGATAGACGGGCGAGACATCCGCCGCCTCGACCTCGGCCAGTATCGCCAGCACATTGGGCTGGTGCCGCAAGAGCCGTTCCTCGTGTCCGGCACCGTGCGCGAAAACATCCGCTACGGCAAGCCCGGCGCGACCGACGAACAGGTGTGTGAGGCGGCGATGCACATCAACCTAAAGGTCGCAGGCAGCCACGGCGATTGGCTGGCCGATCTACCGAATGGACTGGACACGGATGTGGGCGAGCGGGGATCAAGTCTTTCGATGGGGCAGCGGCAACTGGTAGCGCTGGCGCGTGTGCTGATACAAGACCCGGCCATCTTTATCCTCGACGAAGCGACCGCCAGCGTTGACCCGTTCACCGAGATGCAGATTCAAGAGGGACTGGACACCATCATGCGCGGTCGCACGGCCATCGTCATCGCGCACCGGCTTTCCACCGTCAAGCACGCCGACCGCATCATCGTCATGGATCACGGGCGCATCATCGGCCAAGGCACGCACGACGAGCTGATGGCGCAGGGCGGCCATTACGCCGAGCTGTACAACGCCTATTTCCGGCATCAGTCGCTCGAGTATATCGAGAGCTTTGCGGTGGACGAAGGCAGGGTTAGGGTCAATACTGTTTAGTTAGCGCATTGGAGTCAAGGCTTTAGCCGGTGTTTGCCCGCCTAAAGGCTCGACTCCGGCCTTATCTAAACAGTATTGGGGTTAGGGCATGACCGAATCTCTCTTTGTATACGTTGGCACCTACACGCGGACCTTAACGCACGCGCAGGACAGGTCAGAAGACCTGTATGTCTATCGCCTGAACCCGGCCACCGGAGCCTTGTCACTTGTCAGCACGGTGACGGGCCTGGTCAATCCATCCTTTCTCGCGCTTGACGTGCGCCGGCGCTGGCTGTATGCGGTGAACCAAGTCGCCGAGCTGGAGGGTCAGCCCGGCGGAGCTGTGAGTGCGTTTGCCATTGACCGGCACTCGGGAACGCTGACGGCGCTCAACCGCCAACGCACATACGGCGCGGATCCGTGTCACCTCAGTTTGGATCAGACGGGCAAGTGGCTGCTGGTTGCCAATTACACCAGTGGCAGCGTAACGCTGTTACCCATCCAGGCAGACGGGGCGCTAAGCCCGGCGGCACAGGTGATGCAACACCAGGGGAGCAGCGTCCATCCCGACCGGCAGGCCGGGCCGCACGCGCATTCCGTCGTCGTTGATGCCGCCAACCAGTTTGTGCTGGTGGCCGATTTGGGCCTCGACAAGATCATGCTCTATCGGTTGGATGCAGCGCAGGGCAAACTGGTTCCCCATGCCCCGGCGTATGCCGTGAAGCCCGGGGCCGGGCCGCGCCATCTGGCCTTTCATCCGAATGGGCGCTGGCTGTATGCGACAAATGAGCTTGACTCGACCGTGACGACTTTATCCTACGATGCCCAGCGCGGGGTATTGCAAGAGTTGCAGTCACTCTCGACGTTGCCACAAGATTTCGCTGGCGTCAATTACCCTGCGCACGTGCAAGTGTCGCCCTCCGGCCAGTTTCTCTATGTCTCGAATCGAGGGCATGACAGCCTGGCCGTCTTGCAGATTGACGAGGCGACCGGCGTCCTCACGACCGTGGCGCATGTGTCCACTCGGGGGCAGTGGCCGCGCCATTTTATGCTTGACCCCACGGGCAACTGGCTGCTCGTCGCCAATCAACGCAGCGATACGGTGGTCTCCTTCCGCGTTGACCCGGCGACGGGCCGGCTTGCGCCAACCGGACAGGTGACCAAGGTTTCGGCGCCCGTTTGCGTGCAAATTGTTGATCTGGCCTGATCCGGCACTTGCCAGAAAGCCAGTTCCCCAGGCCATCGGCGCTCGCTGCCGATGCGCACTCTATTCCAGAGGGAAAGTTTTGACCTTGACTCTCTGGTGATTACCCACAAGTAGGTGGAGTCCTCAACTTGTTGAGGCAGAGGCCCGAACAAGTTCGGGAGTCCACAAGTAGGTGGAGTCCTCAACTTGTTGAGGCAGAGGCCCGAACAAGTTCGGGAGTCCGATAAGATGTGGGTCATCACCAACGACTCTCCATTGACATACGAACAGTCAAGTTGTACAATTTGTACGAAATGTGCATAGGGAGGTATGAGATGGAACGCGTGTACAGCGCCGCCGAGGCGCGCGCCAGCCTGGCGCAAATCTTAGCCGAAGCCGGCTATGGCGGGCGCGAAGCCGTCATTCAGCGCAACAACAAACCGATTGCCGTCATCATCGGATACGAGCAGTACCAGGAACTCGTCGCATTGCGCCGGCAAGCGCGCGAGCGCGAGGCGCGCTTGGCTGTCTATGACGAAATCCGCGCGCGCAACGCGGAGGCGGAACCAGCGCAGGTTGAGGCGGATGTGGCGCAGGCGGTCAAGGCGGTCCGCGCGCGGAAACGCGAGCGATGACTGAGCCAGCCGACGTCCCCGCCGCGCTCGTCCGCGCCGTCCTGGATACCAACGTCTATGTCAGCGGCACGATCCTTTCGCGCGGCGTGCCGTATCAAGTGCTGGAAGCGTGGCGGCAGAACGAGTTCATCCTGGCCACGTCTGAGGCCATCCTGGCCGAAATCGAGCGCGTCTTGCGCTACCCGCGCATCCGCCGGCGCTACTCGGTCACGGCTCAAGACGTAACCCGGCTGATGGACTCGCTGCGCGCCGATGCGCTCGTCGTGCCGGGCGAGGTCGAGGTCAGCCGCACCTCGGATGATCCCGACGACACCAAGTTTCTCGCCTGCGCGTTGGAGGCGCAAGCCGAGTGTATCGTCACGGGCGACCCGCATTTGTTGAGCCTCGGGTCGTATCACGGCATTGCCATCCTCACGCCGCGCGAGTTCTTGGAGCAGCTGCAGTCCTCATCCGATCAATAGCAAGAATTGTTGATCTGGCCTAATGCTTGGCGTGGTGCTCGAACTTTTGGAGAACGACCGATGAGGGAAACCGTTTTGATTACGGGAGCCAACCGGGGCCTGGGCTTGGCGCGGGCCAAGACTGGCAGGTCCTGGCCGGAGCGCGCGCGGATCACGGCGGCCTGGCCGATTTGGTCAAGCGTTTTCCGCATGCCAGCGTCGTCTCGCTCGACGTAACCGACGTGGATTCGGTGCGCAATGCAGCTCGACAGGTCTCTGAGTGCGCCACCGGCCTGGACATCCTGATCAACAACGCCGCCATTTTTCCCGAAGAGGGAACGCCTCCGTTGGCGGAACTGGACCTGACGGATATGCACCTGCAAAGGACGATAGATGTGAACGTCTTGGGGCCGTTGCGGGTGACCCAGCAATTCCTGCCTTTGCTCGAACGCGGCCAGCGCAAGCTCATCCTCAACGTGTCTTCGGAAGCGGGCAGCATTGCCGATTGCCGGCGCAAGAGTCAGTATGCCTACTGCATGTCCAAGGCCGCCTTGAACATGCAATCCAGGATTCTCCAAAATGATCTGGGGCAGAAAGGCTTCAAGGTGCTGGCGGTTCATCCGGGCTGGATGCAGACCGACATGGGCGGACCGGACGCCACGGTTCCCCCGGACGTATCCGCGGCCGGCATCTTTCGGCTGGCTATGAGGCACTGGGATCCCAGCGACGAAATCTACTGGGATTATCGTGGCAACTCGTTGCGCTGGTAGGAGGCAAGACTCTAATGACCGGATCTGATTTCACTCTGCTTCCCACGACGCTCTTGGTATTCCTGCTCGTGGTCGGCCTGCTCGTCCTCTTTGCCGTGCTGGCCTACCTTGGCCATCGGGCGCGCCAGCAAGCGTGGAGCGAGTTGGCCGCCCGCACCGGCCTGACGTTCGAGCCGGGCGGACTCTTGACGCCGATTCGCATCACCGGCGCCTATCGCGGCCACGCGCTCACGCTGGACACGTTCACGCGCAGCAGCGGCAAAAGCTCGACCACGTACACGCGCATCCTGCTGAGCGTGAACAACCCATCCGCGCTCTCCCTGGCGATTTACGACGAGAACGTCCTGAGCAAAGTTGGCAAGGCGCTGGGGATGCAGGATATTCAGGTGGGCGATGACGAACTGGATCGGCGCTTTACGTTCAAGGGCCAGCCGGAGCCGGTGGTCACCGGTTTGCTTACGTCCATCGGCTTGCGCCAAAAGCTACTTGAAGCCCGTTCGGTGCACGTGGAAGTAAAAGGCCAAGAGGTGTACTGGCAGCAACGCGGCGAAGAATCGAACGCGGATTACGTGCAATTTCTGTTCGACTTGTTGAGCGACCTGGCCGAGGCCGTTGACCGCGCCGGCGGAGGCGCACGCACTGCATGGGGATAAGCAGTGTGGCATGAAAAGGATATCGAGGCGAGCGCACACCCGCGCGCACGAGGCTGGCCTTCTTGCCACTGGGACAGGTCACCGTCGAGTTGATCGAGCCGTTGGGCGGCCCCAGCACGTGGCAGGAGCATCTCGACGCGCACGGCGCAAGTGTCCATCACATCGCGTTCGAGGTGCAGGGGATGAAGGACACGCTGGCCTATCGCGTGACGCGCGGGATGGACCACGCCCCAGCCCGCCCCGCCTTTTGACATTTCTCCCCGCCTGACATACAATCTGGCACACATACATAGGCCACATCTCAAGCGCGACTTGCCTGTGACAAATGCCAAAGGTGAAAAGCCGTGACCAACTATGCACGCACCCCTACCCAGTTGCGCAAGAAAGCCGTTCTCTATTGGCCGGACGAGCTTGCCAA
>CAYGWJ010000012.1:0-3614 GCA_964353405.1 uncultured Anaerolineae bacterium | reverse complement strand
ACGGTCCAGGCTTCGTTCGGGTACTTGGTCTTGGCAGCCACCACGTACGGCCCCCAGAACAACCAGGTCGCGTTGCCGCCCGGTCCCTTGGGCATCTCGACGACGCCCCAGTTGAACTTGGCATTCTCGCGCATGCCCGGCGTCATCCAGCGGCCATTCGGGATCATGCCCGCCTGGCCGGCGATGAACTCGGTTTCGCCAACGCCACCCTCAATGCCGGGGATGGTTGCAACTTTGTCCTTTTGGAAGATATCCTGCATGAACTGCAGGCCTTGCTGCGACTTGGGGTCGGCCATGCCGCAGGCTGTCCGGTCGGCGTTGAACATGTTGCCGCCCGCGGAATAGACGAACCAACCCCAAGGACCCCACCAGTTGGTCATGCTAAAGCCATAGACCTTCTTGGCCGGATCGGTCAACGCCTTGGCCACGCGCATAAAGTTCTCCCAATCCCACTTGCCGGCTTTCGCTAGATCGGCGGGATCGTCCACACCCTTGGCCTTGAACATATCCTTGTTATAGTAGAGGACCAGCGTGGAGATATCGCGCGGCAGGCCCCACAGCTTGGTGCCGCCCTGGGTCAACTCTTTGATCGGCGCCTCATAGTAATCGCCGAGCTTGAAGCTGCTGTCTTTGTCCGCGATGGGCTTGAGGTCCAGCAACACGTTCTTGGTGGCATAGTCCGCCACGCTCGCGCCGGGAATCCAAACGATGTCGGGCGCGTTGCCCGCCGAGAACTCGGTGGTGAGCTTGTCCATATAGCCGGTCACCGGAGCAGGGTCGTACTGGAGGGTGATGCCCTGCGAGGCGAGTTGCTTGCTCAGGTCATCGCTGATGGCCTGGTACACATCCTGCTCGGCCTTGTTGTCCGGGCGGGTGCGCCAGCGGATGGTCACCATCTGCTTCGCCGGC
Source organism: uncultured Anaerolineae bacterium (assembly GCA_964353405.1). Classification (GTDB taxonomy): domain Bacteria; phylum Chloroflexota; class Anaerolineae; order Fen-1058; family Fen-1058; genus JBGLNJ01. Next base: position 2,705 of record CAYGWJ010000012.1, on the reverse strand, counting down.
GCCTGGGTCGGCTGAGCGGCTGGAGGCTGTTGCGCTGGCGGTTGAGCGGGAGCGGGCGTTGCGCCGCCGCCGCAGGCGGAGAGCAACATGCTGGCAAGTACCAACAGGCTCACGATTGTCAACATACGTGTGTGTTTCATTTTTCTTCTCTCCTCAAGATGAGATACGCGGGACTGGCCCGCAACGAAACCAAGCATAACGACTGCATGAGCTTCAACGTTGCGTGTGCTTGCCACCTCCTTTCATTTTGCGCCGCATGATTGGCGCACGACTAACTCGCAGGGAATGACAACTTGTCGGATAGGCGCTTGTGGATTCTCGACCCGTTCGATCAGCAAGCGCGCTGCCTGGCGACCATGCTCGGGAATATCCTGGCATACCGTAGTCAACGGCGGATCAAAGTAGGATGCCAGCGGCATGTCGTCAAAGCCGACAACGGCGAGGTTATGCGGCACTGCCCGCCCGCATTCGCGGGCAGCTTTGATCGCGCCGACGGCCATTCGATCGTTTTGCGCAAAGAGCGCAGAAAACTCTATGCCAGAGTTGATCAAGAGCTGCATCGCCGCATAGCCCGCCGTCGCCGACCAGTCACCCTGTGCGACCCACTCAGCCCGGTACGGCAAGCCTGCCTCGGCGAGCGCGCGAACATAGCCCGCCGAACGATCCGTGACGCAGTCTTCTGATGCGGGCCCGGCAATCATGGCGATGTGCTGGTGACCAAGTGCGATCAAGTGGCGAGTGGCTTGATAGCCGCCCGTCTCATCGTCCAAATGCACGGAAGGGATTGCCAGGTGACGTGACTGCGCTCCCGAGTATACGATCGCCGCAGATCGGGCGACCAACTGCTCAAAACAGAGATAGCGCTCATCGGCGTAAGGATTGATGACGAGCAGCCCATCCACGCGCCCGCTAGAAAGCATTTCGTCGCATAACGCGCTGGCTTCGCTTTCGTGTTCCGCGCTGGATGTGAGGAGAAAATAACCATGCTCGCGCGCTTCGGATTTGGCTCCTTCAAGGATGCAGGCAAAGGTATAGTCCGTCAGGTTGGGAGCAATGCAGCCCAGTGTCCGTGTTCTGCCACGGACCATGCTGCGCGCAATGGCGTTGGGGCGATAGTTTAGTGCGGCAATCGCAGCGTGGACGCGAGTACGGACCTCCGGGCTGACTTCGCCCTTGTCGTTGATGACACGCGAAACCGTCTGGTAGGAAACGCCCACCTGTGCAGCCACGTCTTTGATAGTGACTCTTTTTGCCATTTGGGGCATCATTCTTCTGAGAACGTTCTCGTGAACGTTATCGAGAACGATCACAGTATAACACAAATATGACATCAATGTCAATAGCCCACAACCTTAAAGATTTCGACTAGACACCCAATCGGTAGCATAAAGACGATTGACAGTATCAAAAATATCGTGTAAACTATCGGCAACCAAGCATAATCCACTGCAATTCGTATTCAGCTTCATCGCCACCCAAACAACAGCGCGCCTGGCAGCGCTTTTTTCGTTACGTTGACATCATCACCGACATCATCACCGCCTTGCGCTGGACAGGCTGGGAGGATCAATTGTCTGGAGAAAAACCGGCCCTGCCACAACCTGTGGCCCGCACCAAAGGATTGGGGCATTACCCGATCAACGCGCCATCTGGCGGCCAGCCCGGTTCGGCAACAGAGCCGGTCACTCAACCCGGGCGCAAGTGGCCACGCATCCCGTGGCGTAGCGTTGCGCTGGTCGGTCTCAGCGTCGGGCTGACCCTGTTGGTACTGCTGGCCTACACTGCGCTTCAACCGGCCCAACCGCGCATGACCCGGCGCGACGTCGCTACCCAGGTGGCAAGCATCATGGCGTCTGCCACGCCACCACCTTCGATTGCGTCGCAAGTCTATGACGTCATCGCCCCCTCTGTCGTGTGGATCGGCACGCATGCCACACAGCAAGATGGCGAATCGGACGATGGCAGCGGGAGCGGTGTGGTTCTCGATCAAAGCGGGAATATTCTCACCAGCCTGCATGTCGTTCAAGGTGCAGACGAGATAGAAGTGATGTTCGCCGACGGTACCAAGTCCAAGGCTGTCATCGCGGGTCAGATGGGCGACAAGGACATTGCCGTCCTCAAGGCGCTCGATCCGCCGCCGATGCTTGTACCCGCTACATTGGGCAGCCCGGACACGCTGCGTGTGGGCGACGACGCTATCGTCGTGGGCAATCCATTCGGTCTGCGGCACTCGGTCACCGCCGGCGTGATTTCCGGGTTGAACCGCAGCTTCAAGTTGCCGAATACTGAGGAACCAGTGTCCGGCCTGATTCAATTCGACGCGGCAGTGAACCCCGGCAATTCCGGTGGGCCGCTCTTGAATCGCGATGGCGAAGTCGTCGGCATCGTCACTGCGCTGGCGAACCCGACCGATCAAAAGGTCTTTATCGGCATCGGCTTTGCGGTGCCGATTGATGTGGCAGCCAGCGCGGCAGGATCGCCGCCCTACTAGACCGCAAACGACAGGCGGAGCACACCGGCCGCCGACCGCCGTTGCGTGCAGTCGGTGGTCGGCAGTTGGCAGCTCAAGAGGAGAAAAATGGCCAAAGAGACCGACACGGAAGGCGCGCCACTCATGGAGCGCGTGCTGTTCGAAGTGAAAAAGATGATCGTGGGGCAGGATCATCTTTTGGAACGCTTGCTCGTGGCCCTGCTGGCGCGCGGGC
>CAYGWJ010000011.1:0-5034 GCA_964353405.1 uncultured Anaerolineae bacterium | reverse complement strand
AAGTGGTTCGAGCCGGTTTGCTATTCGCTGATCCGTGGCATTGACGAGCGGGTAGCGAGTGCAAACCACAAGTAGGTGCGCAAGTGGGAGGTCCCTGTGGTTGAGTGTCCCGTCAATCATCCTGCGCTTCCAGCTTTGTTTGACCCGATGATACCCGACAATCCCGCGTTATGGGCTGTTCTCAAGGGGCGTCACACCGGTCGGGCAATGGTGGACAACGTCGAACATCCCACGCAATGTGTGCTGAGGACAGACGCGGCTTTGACCTATGGCAGCCGCCAGATCAGCCAGGCGTTTCTGCGCGAGGCTATAGCTCACTTTCAAAAGGTCGGCCCGATATGGCTGATCTGGCAACCTGCCCTCTCTCCTCACAACTTGGCTCCTCAAGCCGATCAGATCGTCGAGCGATTAGAGTTCTATGATTACGATCCTCGCTCTGCTGTTCTGGCCGATCTGCGTCGGCGTTTGCCCGCCGGCTTTGTGATCCGTCCCATAGATCGGCAGTTGATCGAGCGGTGTGAGTGGCGGTCGGATATGGAATTCTACTGCAGCAGCCTGGACAATTTTTGGGTGAATGGGCTGGGCTTGTGCATGATGCAGGGAGACGAGATCATCGTCGAGGCTTATGTGTCGTCTTTTGGTGACACGCAAGCCGAGATCGGCGCTGTCACGCGTGCGCCCTATCGCGGGCATGGCTATGCACCCATCGCTTGCGCTTATCTCGTCCAAGCTTGCGAGCAACGAGGCTATCACGCCTACTGGAGTTGTGACACACATAATCTGGCATCTATCCGAGTGGCCCGCAAGTTGGGCTTTCGACAAGAGCAAGCCTATCAAGTTCTCGAGTATCGTCACCTGATCTGAGGATCGAGTCGTCGACCGGATCCCATCACGCCCATTCTGGCCGGAGCGCTGGCCGATTATGTGACCGAGCCGGCTATGCAGTCCCGAACCTGGTTGTCCGGTGCTTTCGGTGGGCTGGTGGGTAGCAGTCCTGGCTCTGGGATGGCTTTGCAGTTCGTCTTGACGGGCATTGCCTACATGGCGATTGTGCTGATCGTTTTTCTGTTTGTGCCGGTCGTGCGCGATCTGGAAGACCGGTTGCCGGATCATGATATAATGCAGTTGGTGGAACAGTTGGCAGCAGGAGGGTAGGGGCATGAGCAAAGGCTGTCTTACCGACAGATTTCTCCACGAAGGACACGAAGCCACACGAAGAAAAGAGAAAAACTTGGTGTCCCTTCGTGTTCTTCGTGGATAACTTGAGTTAATAGGAATTTCCTTTTTCTCCACGAAGGGCACGAAGGCACACGAAGAGGAAAACTTGGTGTTTCTTCGTGTTCTTCGTGGATAACTTGAGTTAATAGGAATTTCCTTTTTCTCCACAAGGGCACGAAAGCACACGAAGAAAAGAAAAAAGCTTGGTGTTTCTTCGTGTCCTTCGTGGATAACTAGAATTGAGGAGAAGAAAAATGAAAATCTATATCACAGCCGACATTGAGGGCGTTACAGGCGCCACCTGCTGGGAAGAGACGGATGAAAAGAATCCCTACTATGCCGAGCTCCGCGAGCAGATGACGGCCGAAGTCGCCGCCGCGTGCGAAGGAGCGCTGAATGCCGGGGCGACAGAAATCTGGGTCAAGGATGCCCACGGGTGGGGGCGGAACATTCTCCCGGCCAAGCTGCCCCGCGAGGTGCGGCTCGTGCGGGCGTGGAGCGCCCACCCGTTCGGAATGATGCAAGCGTTAGACGAGACGTTCCACGCCGCGCTGGCGATCGGCTACCATTCGCGGGCTGGCTCTAACGGCTCGCCGCTGGCGCACACGATGACGGGGAACATGACCTACTTTAAGATCAACGACCAGTATGCGTCGGAATTTATGGTCTCCGCGTATACCGCGGGACTGTTGCGTGTGCCGGTGGTGTTCCTCTCCGGCGACGCCGCGTTGTGCCAGGATGCGCAAGCGTTCATTCCGGGTCTGGCGACCGTCGCCGTCATGCACGGCGTAGGCAACTCGACGATCAGCATTCACCCGCACCTGGCGGTCGAGCGGATTCGCGCGGGGGTGGAAGCGGCGCTCAAGGCCGACGTGTCGAAATGCCGCGTGCCAATGCCCGGCCACTTTTCCATCGAAATGCGCTACAGGAATCACGCCGACGCCTATCATGCGAGCTTTTTCCCCGGCGTCAGCGCGATAGATTCACACACGGTCGGGTTCGAGGCGGACGATTATTTTGAGGTGCTGCGGTTCTTTTCGTTCTGTGTCGCGTAGGCTGGCTGATCGTTCAGCAGGCTTTCGCTCAGAGCCGACGCTGCTTTGCTACGCTCTGCGACCCGACTGACGCTGGTTGCTGGTGCGGAATCAATTGACTGTCCACCGACGTAGGTGAAAGAATAAAGTATCACCTACTGATAGAACCTAACAGCCCTGCCGAAGGTGTCAGAGTGGCTTTTATCGTTGACAATGGGGCTCCCGTTGAGCTTTTGCAGATACAACCGATTGAAGGGATGATCGGCGACGGGCTAGAGATTGCGCCCGTGTATGAAGGTTGAAGATGATTCGCAGAGTGTCGCGCCAGCCAAAGTTGTCGCCTACTGCAGTTTCAGAATGTATTCTTCGACCTCTTGACGGCGCGCGTTGGAAAACCCCTTGTCCTCGCCGGAAATTGTGAACCCGCATTTTTTCAACACTCGGATAGACGCGACATTATCTTTGGCGGCACGGGCATACAGAGGGCGTACCTTGAGGTCGCCCAAAAACTCGGCCAGCGCCTGGGTGGCAATGCCCCGGCCCCAGTATTCTTTTCCAATCCAGTAACTGATCCCTGGTGTGCCGAACCAGGCATGGCACAGGACGTGACCCGCCACATGCCCTTCAAAAAGTATGGTCTTGATCGTGATGGTATCGTCGCCCAAAATCTTGGCCCAGTGCGCCGTAAAGGCCTCCCGGTCAGCCGGGTTCTTGGCCGTAAAGGCGGCCATGTGGTTGGCGTCCGGGTCCAGTTGATGTTCAAAGAATGTAGGCAGGTCATCTTGTATCACATCTCGCAGCATGACACTGCGTGCCACGGGTTGCTCTTTGCTAGTCTCCAGGGCCGCAGCAACCTCCGCACTGGCTTGGATGATGTACGGGATGAATTCGAGAGTGCTCTTGAGGTCCTGAGGGTCGGCGGGCTGCCGGATCGAGACCGCCGGGTTCGGACGCCCGTCCCACGTTCGATCAATCAGCCCGGCCCAAGACGGGTCCAGGTTGGCCTTGGCCCACTTGGCCCCGGCGCGCTTGGAGCCGGGAAAGCCTGTGTGGAGATCGTGCAACAGGCGGCAATAGTGCAACACCGCAAACGTCTGATAGAACCGGTTGTTGATACTTGCGGGGTCAGCCTGGATCTGTCGCCACCAACGGTTCATGCTCTGCACGATCTCTTGACGCAACGCGCCAACGGGGATCGGATCGACCAGCGCGGCGGGACTGGGCCCAGCTAGGGCGACGCCATGCTCACGCACCACCCACCGGACGACGACGGTGTTGTCATGTTCGGACTGGACGAGTGAGCGACTTCCGTTGTCGAGATACCAGAGCGGCTTGCCGCGCTGAGAATAGCTCCTCAGGACATCCTTCGGGAAATATGACCCTTCCAGGTGCTGCGCCCAGCCGCAATCGAGGCCGTAGATACGCCCATGCATGGCCTGCAAAGCAATCACCTGATCGCCTGACAATTCTTGCTCCACGGCGATGATAAAGTCAACATCGCTGTGACGATCATAGTCACCCACCGCGAATGAACCTTGCAGGCAGGCGGCGATAAAGTCGGTGCCCAGGACTGCCTGCACACTTTCAACCAATTCCCGCAAGACGTCGTTGAGATCTGGATATGGTGTTGGATGTGTCATGCTAGTTTTTTCCATGAGCGGCGCCATCCGGCAATGAACACATGCACCTGCACAAACCGCAGGTGCAGTGCTGGTGTCGCCGGACTAGGAGCAACGTCTGATGAATCGGACTTTATAGCCGAATGCTCCGCAGTCCGGCGCAACTCTTTAGCACGGACCGTTCATGTCCGTGTGGGCTACGCAGAACTTGTCAGACCACTAGATTCCTGTTGTTCTTTTGAATGTTCGTCATGATTTACTTCTTGCATATGCATGGTCAGAGCTAATGCAAGAAACTCGCCTTCTGTGATACCGGCCTAGTCTCCCTCGTCCAGGTGTTTTTGAAGGCGTATACAGATTTGTTCGGCGATGTCGGGAAAAATATAACAAGCCCTCAGTAATTCTCTGACCATCTCCAAGGGTATTGACGTCTTTTGGGACACCTGCTCTGGGGTCACGTTGTGGCTGTGCAGTCGCCTCACGAATGTCTCCATCGATTCTCCGATCTCAAGTGCCTGTCTGGATCAAAGAACCGCACAGTTCTCTGCCCCCACGGCTCCTCATGTAGCGAATGTAAGAAATCGGCACCGCTCGCTCTCACTCTTTCACACACTGTTTCGATGTCTTCTGTCTCGAAATAGAACTCAAAACGCAGTAGCGCAAAACTCGCTTTTGTCATTCCGAGCGAGCGCTTCCTTCGACTTTGCTCAGGACAGGCTTTGCGAGCGAGGAATCTCGGTGCCACAAGGAGATTCCTCGCTTCGCTCGGAATGACAGGCTGAGAGGCGAGTGACTTTTGCGGTACTGCCAATTTACGCTGGCGGCGTCTGCCGCTCAACGCCGTTGTTGGGCCGCCTCCGTATTCCGATCAAGACTAACGGGCGTAACCAGGCGATGCTTAGCGACACAGGCACGCTCAGGATCAGCATGATCGAGATCAGGAAAGGGGCCAGGACGGCCAGCCATTTCCAACCGACGATCCATTCTTCTTGGGGGATAGAAGATGGGTTCGATTTCATGACGCGTATCCTCCTTTCATGCAGATGAGCCCTCTCGGAAAGTCCGAGTAGGCCATTTTCATGGTTGAATAGGCTACCGAACTCGGTAGTCTTTAACGTTTTACCCCCACCTGTGGCAAAATAGGACGTATCTCACACGTTCCG
>CAYGWJ010000010.1:0-39051 GCA_964353405.1 uncultured Anaerolineae bacterium | reverse complement strand
ACCGCGCAGAAGGCGCACACGCTCGACAAGTTTGGGTTCCTCGTGGTGTATCAAGTCACGCCCGGCACTTTGTGACGCACCACCGAGATTTTGTCACACCAGCAGCCCGCTGGTCACATTTGCCGGGAGTCTGAGTATATGACCAAACGCAAAAGCTGGCAAACGCTATTTTGACAGATCACCTGTCCGGTGATAGCATGGCTGAAGAACCGGCCCAACAGCGAGGCCGCACAAGGAGACCCTCATGCAATGGATTACGCGTTCGCACGTTCACGTTGACCGCGTCGCCTGCCCGTGGCTAATCACCCGCTTTGTGGACAACGAAGCCGAGTTCCTGTTCGTCCCCAAGGGCCAGGTGGACAAGGTCGCCGCCGAGACCGGCGCGGTCCCGTTCGATGCGCCGGGCGTCGAGCTGGGCCACAAGGATGGCCGCTGCTCGTTCGAGTCCATCCTCGCCAAATACGAACTCCAAGACCCGGCGCTGCTGCGCATGGCGAAAATCATCCACGCCGCGGATGTGCAAGCCGATATTGATACCGATCCCATCGCGCGCGGGCTGGAAGCAATTGCCGTGGGCTACAGCCTGCGCTATCCCGAAGACGAGGAAAACATCGCGCATCAGTTTGACGTGTATGATGCGCTGTACGCCTGGTGCCGTTTGCAGGTGGCAAAAAGTCAGTAGTGACGGTGTGACGTTGTCGGGCTGGTATATCCGCTTACAGAACAGCGCGGCGGTGATTTTGCTGCACGGCTACAACGCCAATCGGATGGACACGCTGAACCATGCCGAGTTGCTGGCGCATCACGGATATGGTGTGCTTATGTATGACCTGCGCGGGCACGGCGAAAGGGAAGTGTGGCTGTGCTCAGTATAACAACATCATAACAGTTCTTGAAAAAAGCCCTGGCCGCTCCGTGCTTGATGGTATAATCAAGGCGGGTTGATATGATGCGCTGTATGCCTGGTGTCGCTTGCAGGTGGCAAGCGAATGAATTGAAATCGCCATGAGGTGAACGATGGCGCTGAAACATTCCGGCTACATCGAGCTGCCGCCGCACGTCAAGCCGGGCGGGTTCGATCACGCGGCGATTCATCCCGCCAGCTCACGGCTGTACGTGGCGCACACGGCCAACCATGCGCTCGACGTGATAGACTGTGCAGGCGACCGCTACCTGCATTCAACTCCAAATCTGATGGGCGTGGCAGGTGTGCTCGTTTCCAATGAGCGCAACCTCGTCTTTACCTCGAATCGCAACGAGAACACCGTCGGCATTTTCTCACCCGACGATGAAGATAGTGTCGTCAGGGTGGGCGTGGGCGTGCGCCCAAACGGACTGGCCTACGATCCTCAGCGCAATCTCTTGCTGGCTGCAAACGTCGGCGATCCGACGCTCCCCGGCTCGTTCACCGTTTCCCTGGTGGACATCAGACAGCGAACGATGACCGCCGATATACCGGCGCCGGGGCGAACACGCTGGGCGGTGTTCGACGCGCAGGCGGATGTTTTCTACGTGAACATCATGGACCCGGCGCAGATGGTAGTGATCCATGCCAACCAGCCCACGCACATCGCGCGCGCGTTTGGGGTGCCCGTTGCCGGCCCACACGGCCTTGACCTGGATGGCGAGCGAAGGCGTTTGTTCTGCGCTGGCGACGGCAAAAAGCTGGTCACGCTGGACGCAGATACTGGACGGGTGCTGAACGAACAGGACATTAGCGGTGCGCCCGATGTGGTCTTGTTCAACGCAGCCCTCAAGCACCTGTACGTGGCGGTTGGCGATCCAGGCGTGATTGACCTGTTCGACACAAAAGCCATGCAGCGCATCGAAACCGTGCCGACGGAGAAAGGCACGCACACCCTCGCCTTTGACGCGCTGCGAAACAAGGTGTATGCCTTTTTGCCGCAGACGCATCGCGCGGCGGTCTGGGTTGACCAGGTCTGAATCCCACCACGCAGCAAAATCCTCATCACGTTCTTGCACGAGCAAATCTCATGACCCTTGCCACTGAACTCGCCTTCGTTGGCTATTTGACATCGGATGGCCGTCTGCTCTTTTCCACGCGCCTCGTGCGGTTGTTTGCGTACGGATTCCTGTCCGTGGTACTGGCGCTCTACCTGGCGCAAGTCGGCCTGACCACGACGCAGATCGGCGCGCTGTTCACCTTCACGCTCCTCGGCGACGCGGGCATCTCGCTGTGGATCACCACCTCGGCGGACCGCATCGGGCGCAAGCGCATGTTGCTGCTGGGTGCGGGATTGATGCTGTTTGCCGGCATCGTCTTTACACTGACAGGCAACATTATCCTGCTGACCGTCGCGGCCATCATCGGCGTGCTCAGCCCGAGCGGCAACGAGATCGGTCCGTTCCTCTCCATCGAGCAGGCGGCCCTGTCGCAGATCGTCCCCGACGATCAGCGCACCCGTACCTTTGCCTGGTACAGCCTGGTCGGATCATTTGCGACGGCGCTCGGCTCGCTTGTCGGCGGCGCATTGGCGCAAGCCCTGCAAGCCGCCGGCATGCCGCCGCTCGCGAGCTACCGCGCCATCGTGATCGGCTATGCCTTGATCGGCGTCATCCTGGCCGGACTGTTCGGCCGGTTGTCGCCGGCGGTCGAAGTGAGCGCGGTTGCCAGGCCCGCAGCGCAGAGCCGCCTGGGACTGCATCGCTCGCGCGGCGTGGTGCTCAAGCTGAGCGCCTTGTTCGCGCTGGATGCGTTTGCGGGCGGGTTCGTTGTACAAAGTTTGGTGGCGTACTGGTTCCACGTCCGCTTTGGCGTCGAGCCGGCGGTGCTGGGCAGCATCTTTTTTGGCGCGAATATCTTGGCGGGCATCTCGGCGTTGCTGGCCGCGCGAGTGGCCGCGCGTATCGGTCTCATCAACACGATGGTGCTCACCCACATCCCGTCGAATATCCTGTTGATGCTCGTGCCACTCATGCCCAATCTGCCGCTCGCCATCCTCGTTCTGTTGGCGCGTTTTAGCATCTCTCAGATGGACGTGCCCACGCGTCAATCCTATACGATGGCCGTCGTTGATCCTGACGAGCGCTCGGCCGCTTCCGGCGTGACGACGATTGCGCGCTCGATAGGCGCGGCCATCTCGCCTTCCCTTGCAGGCGTGTTGATCGGCGGATCGCTTCTCAGTGCGCCGTTCTTGATTTCGGGCGGACTCAAAGTCATTTACGATCTGGCCATCTGGCTCAGCTTTCGCGCGGTCAAGCCGCCGGAGGAACAAGCCCCGGTAACGACTCGCCCTTGAGAAGGTGAAAGCGTTCAGTTGGTGCTGGCTGCGGCGGTTGAAACCGCACCCGCCTCCGGCGAGCAGCGAAACCCGCCTTCGCGGGTTGGCATCTAGTCGGCGCAGGCCGACTTGGCTGTTCGCCGAAGGCGGGCGCGACACTTGCTCCGCACGTCACCCCTGGGCAGTCCCAGGGGCAAAGTGCAGGTGTTTCCAATCGCCAGCACAAATCACCTGAACGGTTACTCAAGGCAACCCCTGAAAAGTCCGCACACCTGGGAGTTCCCAGGGGCATGGGGCAGCCCGCGCAACCATGTCCCTTTGCGACCACAGGCCGCCCTGTGCTATAATCTTGTACGGCTGCAACCTGCCACCTGCGACTTGTATGAGATTTGATATTTTCCGCCCACCCTGGATTCTCTGGCGTACACGCGATGGAGAGTGCGAGATCACCCTCGAGCTGCGACACGCCACGCCCGTCGTCTGCGCTGTGACCGTGCTCATCGCACATCTGGCCGGCGCGAACAACGTGACGTGGGCGCTGCTCGCCGCCACGTTGACCGTGGCGCTGATCTCGGTCACATGGGCGTGGCAGATGGCGCATCACGTGCGCGCACGCCGCCGCCTGCAGGCGCGCTGGGTGCAGGTGGGCGATATGATGGAAGAGCAATTCACGCTGTGGAACACGTCACTCCTGCAGGTCCTGTGGGCCGAAATCACTGACCGATCTGACGTGCCCGGCTACAATGCCAGCGTCGTGCGCGGGCTGGGCAGCCTTGACCAACTCACCTGGACTCACAGCGGCGCCACCACACGCCGGGGCGAATTTCATCTTGGGCCGTGGTCGGTGGAAACCGGCGACCCGCTGGGAATTTTCGTCGTGCGCTTGCATTACGCGCAGGCACGGCCGCTGCTGGTCTATCCGCCGTTGACCGATTTACCCTTTCCGCCCTTGCCACGCGGCGCAGCGTTCGGCGCCGCACGCATCCGCCACGCCACCGCCACACCCACCACTAACGCCGGTCAGGTACGCGCCTACGAAGTGGGCGATTCGTTCCGCCACATTCACTGGCCCACAACCGCGCGCCGGGACGAATTGATGGTCAAGATGTTTGACCAGGAAGCCTCGGCCGATATCTGGCTGATGATGGACACCGACCCGGCCGTTCAGAGCGGCGAGGGCGACTCGGCCACGGAAGAAGTTGCCGTGCTCGTGGCTGCCTCGCTGGCGGCGGACCTGTTGCGTGCAGGGCGGGCCGTCGGGCTGCTCACCTTTACGCCGGAGCGTCACGTGGTGCGACCGGCGCGCAGCACGCATCACCTGTGGACGATGCTGGGTGAGTTGGCTCGATTGCCGAATGCCCGTCAGCGGGAACGCAGCGGCCAGGCGCTGGCGCAATCGCTTCACCAGGCCGCCCGCCTGCTAAAAAGCGGCTCGAACGTCGTCATCATCACCTCGTCGGGCGACCCGGCGTGGATTTCCGACCTCACGCACCTGGCGGGGCGGCAGATTGCCCCGGCTGTGATATTGATTGACCCGGCGCCGGGCGGGCGACCACGAGGGTCGCCCCTACCGTCACTGCTGGCCGAGCAGGGCGTGATCTGCCGCAGCGTGCGCTGCGATGTCCCTCTGCGCCTCCGGCCGGCGCTGGGGAAAACGCGCCGATGGGAATGGAAGACGCTGGCGACCGGGCGCGTCATCAAGATGATGGAGAGCGTGCGATGATGGGCGAGACCGCCATGCCACGCTGGGGCAGCCGATTGATCGCCGTGGCAGTCGCCACCTGCGCGGTTCTGCTGCCTCTGTCCATCCAGGCTGCCGCGTGGGCGCCTCGCTCCGGCACATTGATCTGGGTCTGCGGACTGAGCCTGGCGTGCGGCGCTCTGATCGCTCCGGCGCACCTGCCGCGCGCCGCGCGCTGGCCGGTCATCACTCTGGCCGGGCTGGTGCTGGCTGCCGCGAATGCCGGGTTGATCGCGATGGGTTTAAAAGCCGGGCTCGCGCGGCTGGCAAGCTGGGCCACCGACTTGATGGCCGGGCGCATTGTCGGCGATTCAGGCCTGGTGATATTCTGGGTCACGCTGCTCATCTGGTGGGCCGGTTACAGCGCCGCGCACGGCGTGTCCAGCGGCGGATTTGCCCTGAACGCGCTCCTGCCGACGGTGGCCGCCCTCGCCATTAACTCGATCTATACCCGTCAAGATGTCATCTTCATCGTGGTCGCCATGTTCGCTCTGGTGATCATCATGGCCTGGACGACGCACGGCAGGCGGCTGGCGAACTGGACAGCGCGCGGCATGGACTATCCCGACCTGTGGCCCGAATGGATTGGCAGCGGGCTGGTGATTGCCGGCATGGTGTGCGGTCTGGCCTGGGTGTTCCCGGTGCTGACCTCCCAAAGCACCATCGAATGGCTGAGAGGCCTGTTCAACCCGCCGACCACGCAGGCGATCAAGGTGGCCGAGCAGATGTTGGGCGGAGCCACACCGATTCCGCGCCCCACTCTTCCGGGCGGCGCCGGCCTGGGCGGCAATGCGAGCCTGCCCACCAGCCGCCTTCTCGGCAGTCCGCCGGAACTCTCGCAGCAGTTGGTAATGTGGGTGTGGACGGATCAGCCGCCGCCGCTGCCGGAAGAAGCGCACATCCCAACCCTGCCCTCGCCGCTTCAACGCCCTTACTGGCGCGGCGTGACATATGCCACCTATACCGGGCGCGGCTGGAGCAATCCACCGCTGACGAGCAGGCCGCTGTCGTCCACGCTGCCCGGCAACCTGACGCAACGCTTTGACATCATCTCCGCGCATGGCGATACGCTGTTCGCTGCGAATCAACCCGTGTCCGCCACCGCCGAGCTGACAGCGCTCACGACAGGCGAGGATATCGTCGGGCTGCGTGGCATGCTGTCACTCTACACCGTCACTTCGCGCATCGTCACCGCTACAGAAGAGATGTTACAGCAGGCTCCCATCACCCTGACGGCCGAGATGACGCCGTACCTGCAACTGCCCAGTACGGCGCCCAAACGCGTGCGTGAGCTGGCCGTGGACATCACCGCCGATGCGCCGACGCCCTACGACAAAGCGGTGAGTATCGAAGCGTACCTTCGCACTTATTCTTACACGCTCGATCTGCCGCCGTTTCCCGAAGGGCGTGACCTGGTGGACTATTTTCTCTTTGACGCGCCGGGCGGCTATTGCGACTATTATGCTTCGGCGATGGTCGTGATGCTGCGCGCAGTGGGTGTGCCCGCACGATTGGCCTCCGGCTACGTCACAGGCGCGTATGACCGGAAGCAGGGCGCCTTTCGCGTGATCGGCGCGAACGCGCACTCGTGGCCCGAGGTCTATTTCGAGGGCATCGGCTGGGTAGAGTTTGAGCCGACGGCCAGCCAGCCCGCGCTGGCGCGCGAGCAAGGCGCGCCTCCTCCGATGGGCTTTTCCAGCGAAGGGGTCCGGGCGGCAGAGGTGGAACGCCTGCAGCGGGCAACGCAAAGGCGCAACCTGGCGTTATCGAGCGGCATCCTCGTTCTGGTGTTGGGAGCGCTCGCGGTCTTACAGATTCGCCGAGAACGGCGCCTGGTCGAGTTGCCCGCCGCCGCGACCATCCCCCTGCTCTATCAACGTTTGCGGCAGCGCAGCCAATGGCTGGGCGTCACCCTTCGCCCCAGCGACACGCCGGATGAATTCGTCGCGGCGTTCAACCGGGCGGTCCAGCGCTGCGTCGCGGCTCGCTGGCAAACCTCGGCTGCCATCGTGCAAGATTCAGCCATGAGCCTCGGGGAATTGTACCGTCGCGCCAGCTACAGCCCGACTGTGCCCGGCACAAATGAAGCGCGCCAGGCTTGGTCTGCCTGGCGCGCCTTGAGCGCGCGAGTGTGGTGGATCGGCTGGTGGGGAAGAATCAAGAACCTTCCACGAAGAACACGAAGTGACACGAAGATTTAATCGCAATACCGCAAAAGTCACTTGGCCTTCTACTTGTCATTCCGAGCGGAGCGAGGAATCTCTTGGCTGCACTGAGATTCCTCGCTCGCAACCCCCGAAAAGACGCGGGGGCAGGCGAACGCTCGCTCGCGCGAAGCGTGACAAAAGTGAGTTTTGCGCCATTGCATTTAATCCTTAGTGTTTCTTCGTGTCCTTGGTGGACAAGATTAGATTTAATCCTTGGTGTTTCTTCGTGTCCTTGGTGGACAAGATTAGATTTAATCCTTGGTGTTTCTTCGTGTCCTTGGTGGACAAGATTAGATTCAATCCTTGGTGTTTCTTCGTGTCCTTGGTGGACAAGATTAGATTTAATCCTTGGTGTTTCTTCGTGTCCTTGGTGGACAAGATTATAGGTGCTTTACATACACCCGGTGGTTCTTGTACGGTTTGCCGCCCAAGTTCACCAGGTCATTTCGCATCTGCACCGCCGTTTCAGCCACCTGCGTCAAGTCGGCGTGCTCGAACTGGAAATCACGCACGGTGCTTTCCAGCTCTGCGTACAGCAGCGCGTTGCCACCCCGCCCCTGAAATTCGGGCAAGATTCCCGCGCCGTTGAGCGCGACCCATTTCGTGCGCTTCATCTCCAAAAGCAGATCCGGCAAGCCGAACGGCAGCAGGTGACCTTTGGCCCGCTGAAACGCTGCCGACACATCGGGGAAAGCAAACACAAAGCCGACCGCGTCGTCGCCATGCGTAATGACCTTGATCAGGCGATGATCGGCATACGGCAGGATGTTGCCGACGACGAATGAAAGCTCGCGCTCGGTGAGCGGATAGTATTCCCAGTTGTTGACAAAGGCTTTGTTGTACGCCTCGCCAATCTTTTTGGTCCAGCCCAGCATCTCTTTCTTGCTGCGAAAACGCTGGACGCGCAGAGTTCCACGCTGCTCGACTCGCCCGGCGATGCTATGAATCCGTTCCGGCAAGCGGAATGACTCGGCGCTCAGGTAGCACGAAACGAAATCCACTTCTTTGGTAAAGCCCAATGCTTCCACCAGGCGCGGATAATAGTCATAGTTGTAATTCATCATCGTCATCATCTGGCGATGCTCAAAACCTTCGACCAGCAGGCCATAGCCGTCGAGCGGACCCAAGCCTTTGGGGCCGACGACGGTATCCAGGCCGCGCGCCCGCACCCACTCAAAGACGCGCTGGAAGAGCGCCGACGCTGCCTCCGGGTCGTTCTCGCATTCAAACAAGTAGAACTGCGCCTGGCGCGTCTTGTGGTACTCGTTGAAATGAGGATTCTCCAAAGCCGCGATGCGGCCCACGTCGCGCCCGTCGCGCACGGCGATAAAGAAATCAGCGGACGCAAATTCATGAAACGGGTGTTTTTCCCGGTTCAGCAGCAGCTCGACGTCGCCAAACAGCGGCGGGACCCACTGTGGATGATTGGCGTAGAGCCGGTAGGGGATGCGAATAAAGCGGCGCACCTGGGCCTTGTCGTGGGTGTCAATCTTTTCAACGGTGAGCATACAGGCCTCCCTGCGAGTGTGTCTGGAATTTGTCACCAATGCGACAAGCGCTATTGTACACCATTTTCCCGCAACAAGGTCCGAAACCTTTGCAAGGTTGCAAGACGGCCCGTCGCTCGATTTGCCTTGACGGACAAGATATGCTATAACCTTTATTGTTCCGCGCATACCCACATCCGAGTGAGGCAAGCTTCCCATGCTTTCCAGATTGCTCAGGATTCTGCTACTGACAATAGCTCACCTGGCTTTATTCGCCATAGCCTACCGTCTCTCCAGTAGCTTTATCATCGCCACGATTGTCGTTCTTCACCCCCTACTAATCATGCTGGGGGCAATCCGCGGCGGCAAGCGTGGAGTTTGGACTGTCGTCGCACACCTGGCCATTCTGCACTTGGGCTGGTGGCTCGGCTATTTTGTCGGCGGTAATGGCTGGCGCGGCATCCTCTTGATCTCGATTCCCGCCATTCTGTTTTTTTGGGTCGGGCTGATCAGCTTCTCGCTGTTCGTATTGCCGGTACAGACCCGCGAGTGGGATCAAGCCGCTCGCACACTGATCGGGTTCGTGACGGGTCACCACTGTTCGTATCACCGGGTCAGGAACGAAGAAACTAAAGAACTCGCCTCCGGCAAGGGGATCAACCCCGGCTTGATCATCAACAAAGCTCACACGGCGGTGCCGATCTCTACCGGCACGGGTTTTTCGCGCGTGGCCGGCCCCGGGATCACGTTCACCGGCCCGGTTGAGCGACCCCATCAGAACCAGGTTGTTGACCTGCGCACCCAGTCACGCGGGGACAAAGTGCGCGCGACCACCCGTGACGGGATAGATGTGGAATTCTTTTTGTCGGCGGTCTTTCGCATTGAGCAAGTGCCGCCCGCTCGGCCTCCCGTCACTGTGACGCCGTACTCTGAATCGGCCATTTTCAACGCCATCATCGCTCAACGTTCGACCAAGTCTGAGGGACTGCAATGGGACAAGATACTCCTTGAATTAGCCAAGAACCACGCGCGCACAGTAGTCGCCGAGTATGTGCTTGATCGTCTGTTGGAAGACGAGGTCCAGGCGCAACAACGTTTGTCCCAAGATGCGATGGAGCCCACAGCCGAGCGCCGCCGCCGCCTCTGGAAGGAACATACAGACACGATGCCGCGCGAGGTCATCCGGGCAGAAATCCAAAGACGGCTTCAAGATGAAATCGCGGGCTACGTCGTAGAAGACGACGGGAAGCATCAACCGGATACGGTCCGCAAATTGTACGGTATCAAAATCATCGGCGTCGGGCTGGGCAACATTGAAATCGCCGGGGCCGATGAACTGCGCAAGGCGATTATCACTCAGCGCGCAATGAACTGGCAGGCCGAATGGATGGCCGAATCCATTCGCCGCCGGGCGCAAAGCGAGGCCGAAGTCGCCCGCGAGATCGGCCGCGCGCGCGCCCAATCCCAGATGCGGATGATTCAAGCGCTGACTGAAGGCTTTGAGCAAGCCAAAGCAGCCGGCCTCCAGGTGCACACCGATGTGGTCGTGCTGCTGCGCCTGCTCGATGCGATAGAAGGAATGGCCCAGGAGCCGGGGACGCGTGAGCGCCTGCCGGCGGAAGCGCTCCACACCCAGGCTATCATCAAGCGCGCAGTGGAACGCGCCAAGCACTGACCTACGCAGCCGATAAGCTACACCTATGGCCGATCAACGCTGGCAAGCCAAACTGGTTAGTATCCTGGCCGACTGCCTCGACGAAGGGCAAGCTCGCATCTTGTGCTTTAACCTGGGTATTGACTATGACAGTCTGTGCAAGGATCCTGAAACGGGCAAACCTCAGGCCAAGCCCAAAGCAGAAACACTGCAAGCCCTGATCGAGTTTTGCCACCGCCATCGAATCATTAACCAATTTCTGAGCACACTGCATTCCGAATGCCGGGACATTGCTGAAAAGCTTCCCGACATCCCCATTGCCGACAACGAAAAGCGCGCCAGAATTGAGCTTCACGTCGAATCGGACATTATTTCGTTCGGCAACCAAGGGCGGGCAGAACTCGTTCAGACCCTTGCCGAGCTGTTCGACATTGAACAAGACGGCCTTCACGTGCTGACCGAAGCTGCCGTCGGCCACGGCGCAGAGGTACACTTGTTGCTAGGCATGTCCGAGCAGGATGCCGACCGGTTAGCCAGGCCCGTCGAAATAGACTCGCGCTTTGACCAGCTCTACAAAGAATATCACGTTCGACTCATCCAACTGCACACGGGCAAGCTGGGGCGATGGGAAAGACTGTCCTTGTGGAAATCGCAGCGGGCGCACGGATGTCTGAGAGCGCTGTTCTATCTTGGCGGCTTTTGCGTTCTATGGCTCTACGGGCTTCAGTTTGCGCGCCCCCTGCTTCCTGATCCGAACGAGTGGGGAGCCTATCTGTTCAAGCTGCCCAACGCCGAAACGGCCAGGTTTTATCTGGTGGCCGTGCTGGCCGCATTGCCCGGTTGGACCGCCTGGATCGGCCTGCTGGTCATCCTCACCAAATTCATGCAGATGCTCTATACCATCGGCGATTGGCGTCAGACGTTCGATTATTTCTTCCTGTGTGTGTTCGGGCGGCTGATCTTCAAATATCCCTCTGTCATTGTCCAGGAAGGCCAGGTTAATAAAGAGTCCAAGGCCATGCCACAAGGCAACCCGGATGGGCCAGGCGGACCCTGCCAGATCAACATCTTCAACGACAGCGCGGTTGTGACCGAGCGCGCCGGACGCCGCATCGCCGTGGTCGGGCCCAGCCATGAGGCCAGACGCTTTGAAAAAATCTACCAGACACTCGACCTGCGCCCGCAGACGCGCTCCTCCACGGCAGCCTGCATCACACGCGATGGCGTCCCCATCAAGGCTAAGGTCGGCGCGACGTACCGCATCCGCTGGAGAGGCGAGCCAAGCGCCGAGTTCCCCTACCCGGCCGATCCCGACGCCCTGCTCCAGGCTGCCGCAGGTCAGGTAGTTTCTGACTCGGAGCAAGGCAAAGAAGTGCGGACCTGGGCCGACCGGGTCGGCGGCAGCCCGGAGGGGGAACTGCGCAATATCGTCGCACGTTACCGGCTCGATGAGCTGATTGAGCCTCGTGACCCGGGTCTTAGGCCGCGCTCGGAATTGATGCGGCACCTGGCCGATGCGCTGCGGAAATCGGCTGCCAACTTGGGGGCCGAGATCGTCGAAGTGCACCTGGATGCTTTCGAGTTCGACCCCGAGTTGCAATGGATCAAGCAGCAATGGATGGATACGTGGCGAACGCCCTGGGAGGGTCAAGTACAGGTGCGCACGGCTCAAGCTGAGGCAAGCGCCATCCGTATGAAAGAGATGGCCCGAGCTTACGCACAGTTGGAGCTCATCACAGCCGTCACACGGGAGTTTAGGCCAACCGCCGACGAATCTATTCCCATTGGCCTGATCGTCTTGCGCTTTGTCGAAGTCATCAGTCGTATGGCTGCCAATCCTGACGCCGCCATCTTTTTGCCGCACGAAGCGCTTCAGACGCTTCAGGGCGTGCAGAGGCTGTTGCAAGAAGCCAATAAAGGGGCCACGACACCTAGCCAATGAAAGATAGGAGAGTCAGTGCTGTTGGTACAGAATCAACACCTGGGTGAAGGAGGAGCGCATTGCAAGCCCCCGCTACGTTCAAGCAAGAGGGCAGCGATTAGTGTTCAGCCGCACAACGCTAGAGGAGATATACCATGGCGTACCCAATAGCGCACATTATCGGCAACCCTAGCAAAGTCCTAGATGTAGGGCTAGATCACGACAATCCCATCAATCAGTTCATCATTGACGCCGACAAGTTCTTGGAGCAGGGGAACTGGCCTCAAGCGCTTTATTGTGCCGAACAAGCTGCCAAACTGGCAGACCATGAACTTGATGACCCCAACCAGGCGCGTGCGTTGGTTCGCCATGCTGAAATCCATCGCGCCCAAGGGCATGACGAGGAAGTGCTACAATGTTATCGAAAAGCTGCGAGCCTCTTTGAAAGATCTAACAAGACACCCCAGCTTGCAATCACCCAAACGTACGAGTCCGAAATACATCGTGCCCATCAACGATGGGACCAAGTTATATACAATTGTCTACTCGCGCGAAACACCTTTGCTTCTTTGAAGGAGGATAGTAACAGGGCAGGGAAAACTTTAGAGGCGGCCAAATACGCAGAATGGGAAGAAAAGATCAGGCGAGTATTAGAAGAAGCAAGCAGGCAACCTAGGCCTCCAGAACCAAGCCCACAGGACGCCACAACGCCGCCCAACATCAAGTCAGGCGCACCTGAAAACTCCTCGGCAGGGTCCGTACATTTCCGCCTGGATATTGCTGTGCCCGACCTGGTGTACCAGGGACGCAAGTTCCAACTGTCAGTTGCCCTGCGCCCGGCGTCCTCGCCAATGCTGGCCGAGGGCGCGCCACAGGCCAACGTGGCATCGGGCGATATGTACGTTGACATGTCCAAATCGGAACCTGGCATCATTCAAATACTGGTCAGCGCACTGGAATGTGAGATTCACGACCTGAGCAGCTACAACCAGCGCATCTTCCCGAACCGGCCTCCTCCCGTGTCTCAGTTTTTTCTGACCCCCCAGCAACTGGGCAAGATCGATATTCTCGTTAAAGCATATCAGGGACAGTTTTTTTTGGGCAATGCTCAGGCTCACACTATTTGTGAGCGCCCAGAAACGGGAGGGCAACAGCCCTCACAGCCGCCCGCACCCAAGCCAGCGCCGACCCTTAGGAACAGCCCTGGCCCGGCCCCTGTGCATGGCTCTGCCCGAGCCCGACGCCGGGGCGAAATCGAGTTCACCCAACTGCCCATCGTGAGAGAGCCCATACCCGCCGGCACAGCGCGGAATGTAGTGGGCCTAGAACACGATCACGTGGCAGTCAAAGAGTTGATCATTCACGATCAAAGATACGAGATCGAGCTATTACGCGGACGCAGGCATGTGCTGCTCACGCCAGGGCACACATACGTGACGATGCTGGTCAAAGGCGATAGCATGGACAAGATCATTGCCGATGGCAGCTATGTGATTGTCCATTTGCTGGAAAATGGCGAAGTGGCCGAGGGTGGCGATATTGTTGTCAGCGAGATATCAGATGATGGTGAGGTCACGTTGAAGAAATGTGCTGTGCATGACGGTATCCGCTACCTGGAAGCCCAAAGCACAAATCCAGAATTTCAAGACTATCAGGATGTGATTGACGAAATTGACGTGAGAATCCGGGGCATAGTCATTGCCCTCCTCAGACCTGTCCGTGAGGAATAGACCGATGTCATCCGATTCCCCCATCCTCGTCATCGGCGCAGCATCGCTCGACCTGAAGGGTCACGCCAGCAGTGAACTCCACCCCGGCGCGTCCAGCCCCGGCCTCGTCCGGCGCAGTGTGGGCGGCGTGGCTCGCAATGTGGCCGAGAACCTGGCCCGCCTGGGCGTCAACGTCTCGCTGATGACGGCCCTCGGCGACGACTCGACCGGCGAACTCGTCCTGCGCCAGGCGGCGGAGGCCGGCATAGACACCAGCCAGGTACTCACCGTGCCCAACGGTCGAACGGGAGCATACCTGGCCGTGCTCGATTCGACCGGCGCACTGCACGCGGCGGTGGACGATATGGCCGTGTTGGAAGCCATCAGCCCGCGCTATCTGCACGACCGGCGCAAGCTGATCGCCCAAGCCGCCATGGTCGTGGTGGATGCCAACCTCAGCCCGGCCACGCTAGAGACGCTGTTCGGCATCGCCCACAAGACGGGTGTGCGCGTGTGCGCCGACCCGACCTCGCCGCTGCTGGCCGCCCGGCTGCGGCCCTACGTGAGCCAGCTTGCGCTCACTACGCCCAACGCCGCCGAAGCCGAAGCGCTCTCCGGCCTGAGCGTGGACGACGACGAAGACGCGCTGCGCGTGGCGCGTTACCTCGTCTCGCTTGGCGTGGGGCTGGCCGTCGTCACGCTGGGCGAGCGCGGCCTGGCTTATGCCACCTCGGAGGAAAGTGGACGCTTGCCTGCCATCCGCGCTGAAATCGTGGACTCGACCGGCGCAGGCGATGCGCTGACGGCCGGCGTCATGTTTGGCCTGCTCAATGACCTGGAGCCAGTCGAAGCGGTCCGGCTTGGGCTTTCCGCCGCCACACTCACGCTCAGGTGCACGGACACCGTCTGCCCCGACTTGAGCCTGGAAAAGCTGTATGATCAGTTGGTCGTATAGTTTGGACAGTTCTGAGTCTTATATAGGCCGAACACGCTACATGAGCCGCTGTCGGTTCGTCAGAGGCCTACAGCACTGTAGTGGATTGGGTGTCAACAAACAGACACAGTAGAACCCTCAGCTTATTCATTGTTCGGTTGAACGCGCTGCCCTCAACCTCGCTAGTTCAAGCCCAGCTCCACAAGCGCCGAGTTCATCAGCGCGTTCACGATCGCTCATAGCTAATTGCCATTCCTCCATAGACTGGAAAGACTGACTACGCTCGAGGTAATACGCCGGCTGATCAGGGTCAAGCTTGATGGCTTCATTATAGTTCTCAATTGCCTGGCCGGGATTGTGCTTCGTGGCGTAACTCTTGCCGCGCCATGCATAATACTCTGCTTTGGCGTCAAGTTCAATGGCACGATCAAAATGGGCAATTGCCTCGTTACACCTATACTTGCCCTTTCCCGACAGGTAACACTGGGCGCACAAGAAATGGTACTCCGCCTTCTCGTCAAGTTTGATAGCGCGATTGTAGTGTTCAATAGCTTTAGCGTAGTTCTGCATTTCTTGGTAAGCCATGCCACGCGATTTGTGAGCCTCCGCAGTCTTGGAACGAGTGGGCTGGTCATTGGGATCTAACGTCAAGATGCGTTCGCCGATCTCGATCACTTTATCCCATTCTAACCTGGACTCTGCCTGTCCGAGTTGGGCAAACAGATCAGCAACCTGTAAGTCAAGCTGTTTCCGCGCTGTTGTCTTGCTGGCTTGAGTTGTAGCCCCAGAAACATCAGGGTAATTGGTTTGCTCTGGAACAATGCTTGGTACTTGCGGGAATCGTCGCACATATTGCTCTGGTCTGGCCCGATACATCGTTTTGAGCAAATCATGGATGATCTCGCGGTGTTGGCAGTGTTCAATCAGGAGTTGGATCTTGTATGTCTTCGTCATGCCGGACGCAAAGGTATTGTACACATCATGGTAATGGTCAGAACACAAAGTCATGAGTTCTTCATCGCTGAAAGCCTCTATCAAGAACTGGCGAATATCAGCCGTATTGTAGTCCATCTTTCGCCTCATACTTCACTATAAACGTTTCTGTAGAAATGTCCATTTATATAGCACTTTACATCTGCGGCACGCGCCACAGCCGTACTGTGCCATCACTTGATCCTGAAGCCAAGTACTTACCATCGGGCGAAAATGCTACAGACGTGATAGGTTCAGTATGACCATTCAACATCACACGAGATACTCTATCGCCGACGTGCCACATTCGCACAGTCATGTCATCCGACCCAGAGGCCACAAATTCTCCGTTCGGCGAGAAAGCTACACTCCGGACTGGACCCTTGTGCTCTTCCAAACTGGAATGGAGTTTTCCATCCGAACACTGCCACAGTCGTACAATATTATCGTCAGACCCTGAGGCCACAAATTTCCTATCTGGCGAGAAGGCTATACTCGTTACCTGGCTAAGCCCATGCCCTTCTAATACACGACTGCGTCTCCATCTCCAAGCCGAGATTCGCCAGAGCCAAATGGCCTTATCAGCCGATCCTGAAGCGAGCATCTCGCCGTCAGGTGAGAAAACTACGCTTGTAACCCGATCTTTATGTCCCTTCAGTGTCTGCTCAAGTTCGCCATTCCATTTCCATATCCGTACGGTCTTGTCACTGGAACCTGAAGCTAACATTGTCCTATTAGGCTCTGGCCCTCCTAATCTTCGTTCCCAAAGACCTGGTTGAGACTCTCGCTCTGGCAAGAAAGCCACACTCCACACCGCACCTGTATGCTTCGTCAATTTGTTTTTCTGTATGCTCCGTTCCGCAACAAGCCACAGCCGCACGGTCTCATCGCTCGACCCAGAGGCCACATGTTTTCCGTCTGATGAGAAAGCTACACTATGTACCGCCTGGGTATGTTTGCTTAGGGATTGCAGTTCCTTCCCATTCATAAAATACCACAGTCTCACCGTCCTGTCGGTCGACCCCACGGCCAATTGTTCGCCGTTGGGCGAGAACGCTACGCTCTGCACCGCCCCTGTGTGCGACTCGAATTTGTGTGAGGCGTCGCCATCAGCAACCGTCCACAGTTGTATGGTTGTACCCTGCACCCCTAATACTGTTTTGCCATCATCCAAAAAAGCCACACTTCTTACCTCATCTATGAACCCTCCCAGAGTATTAAGGAGCATCCCGCTCTTGGCATCCCACACCCGCACCATCCCATCACTTGATCCTGAAGCCAGAAGGTCGCTTTTTGCTGAGAAGGCCAGACTATAAACCGATCTTGAGTGTTCCTCCAATGTGTGCAAAAGCTCTCCGTCCTTCATTCGCCATAGGCGCACGGTCTTGTCGCTGGAGCCTGAGGCTAATAATTCTCCGTCAGGAGAAATGGCCACACTTTCTACCGAGTCTGTGTGCCCTTCCAACTTGCGCTGGATCTTGCCGTTTAGATCCCACAAGTGCACCGTATTATCACTTGAGCCGGAGGCAACCAGTTTTCCATCCGATGAGAACGCAACACTTTTCACGGAGCGTGTATGTCCCTTGAATATAAGGTCACACACCACTTGTTTGTCTACAATCCGCCATAATCGCACCGTTGCATCCCTTGACCCTGAAGCTAATATCTTCCCATTTGGTGAAAAGGTCAAGCATTCTATCCTGTCTGTATGTCCCTGTAAAGTACACAAAAGCTGTCCGGCGCGAACATCAATGATGTAAATGCGTTGTCCACTCGCCAAGACCAACTTGGTTTCATTGGTTTCATCTTGGAAGAACGCTCCACACTGTGTCGGGCAGTCTATCTCCCACAACACTCGGCATTTTGCGCCCAACGCCAAGAGCGCTGCACCCCCTCCAGCGATGGCAACAACCAATCGCTTCTTTTTGGACAGCGGGATAACCTGACGGATGATGCCGCGCCCTAACCGTTGTTCTGACTTTTGATGCACGAGGTCCGGCAGAATAAAGTAGAAACGTTGAGGCGCAGGGCGCACGAGTGGCGTAGGACGGATAGAGATCGCCAGCTTCCTAGGCGGGAACACCGTAGTAGATATCGTGGGGGTCATCTTGCCCTTGGAACGGACGTTGCTGAACAAGGCGTTGTTCGCAAGTCCAGTGTATAGCACTGGTGCTCCCCAGGCTACCGTGTTAGGCGCAGCCAAGCCAACCGCTTTGCGCGCCTCGGCCACGGCCGCATCCACTGGCATACTTTCCACAAGGGCTTCGTAGAGCGTACTAATGAAGTCATGAACTGTCTGGTCAGCGATCTCGTACGGCGTTTCTACCACCGCTGGAATGCCCATACGCACCAGGGTGGCAGCTGTGCTGGAAAAGGAGCGGTTGGTATTGGTCAGCCGCCTGCCCAGATTCAGCAATACAAGACCAGTCTTGCCACTTGCAGTTAGCAACCGGGCTAGTTGTGTGGCACCCAGGCGAAGTGGCTGACCACTTTGGCTGACCAGACTGATAAAGCCCTCGTTGGCGCTGCGGCTAAATCTACCATAACCGACAAAATGCACGACGTGCCAGGTGCCTGTATTCATTGCCTCCTGTAGGTCACGCCAAGTTTGACCCTTCAACCATTCCAACTCCACCCGACCATTTGATTCCATGTCTTGGATAGCCTTGACCAGACGTTGCTGTTCATGGGTGACATCTATCGGAGGCATGTCACTTGGACTAGCAACCATCCCTAACACTCGCAATGGCCCATCTGCTACTATT
This sequence comes from uncultured Anaerolineae bacterium, assembly GCA_964353405.1. Lineage (GTDB taxonomy): Bacteria > Chloroflexota > Anaerolineae > Fen-1058 > Fen-1058 > JBGLNJ01. Next base: position 20,419 of record CAYGWJ010000010.1, on the reverse strand, counting down.
GGTGGCATAGGCCGAGATAGTAGCGGATGGCGAATGACTGATGCACTGTCGAGCTGGCACACATATGCGCCACGGCGAGGATAATACAAGAGTTCCCAAGGCAAAGCCGCCAACTCTGGCGACTCGATGTGCAATTTCAACCGCAGCCTGCGGCCTTGGCTTACTGCTTTCTCTTGGTCTTCATCATAGTACTTGAGGATGTCACCCGTGAAGAGCGTATCGAACAGGATTTTGCCAAATTCCTGCACATCCTTTTCTTGTCGTGAAGGTAGATGGCGAGGGTTCCCCATAGATCGCAACAACGCAATCTCCAAGTTTTGAATGTGATTCCGCACTGTCCGCTCATCAAGAGGAAAACGCATCACTGACTGCAATTGCAGTTCTGGAGAGCGAACGAGCGTCACAAGATACTCGTGTGCATGGCCATGGCCGATTCCTAGTTCAAAGTCAATGTAATCCAAATATCTAAAGCGACGTGCCAGTGATCGCTCCTGCTCGCCAGTTGAGTCGAAACGGGGCTGGATGTACTCACGTCTCCTGTCTGCTTCCTGCTGCAACTGCTGCACACGTGCCTCATTCCCCAGACGCCACCGAAGGTAACCGCCGATGACGGCATGCACATCGGCCAATTCCAGGGAGAACTTGAGCGCCATCTCTTCAGGCGTTGCGCCCTCGTTATAGGCGGCCAGAACCATATCCAGGGTTATCTGCGTTTCCCTGACTCGCACAACGCCATCTGCACTCCTTTCCAGCGGAATACCTTCAGTTGCGACCATCAGTTCCACTATGTTTGATTCTGTTGTTGTTATCATTGCCTCCTACCTCTTGCGATCATAAACCATACCAGTATAGCACATGGCAACTTGTATGCAAAAACGAACGTTTGACAGTCTCCCCAAAGCGCGGTATAAACCTACCTGTGAGCCGACAGATCATCGTAGCAGTTTGTGTCGCTCCTTGCACTGCCCAGTCTATCTGACCAAAAGACGATAACAATGTTACCTAATTGGCTTGCCCTCATCCTCGCTTTTGTGTATGTCCTCGTCTCTATCGCTTTGGGTGAAGTGTTGCGAAAGGCATTTCGCCTCTCGCAAGGCTTTACACGCAAGTTCATCCACATCGCCGTGGGCATGATCAGTGTGCCGACGGTGCTGTGGTTCGGCAGCCTGTGGTGGGCCATCGTCCCGCCGCTGGCGTTCGTCGTCATCAACTATCTCGATTATCGCTTTGGCATCATCCAGGCCATGATGTCGTCCAACCGCTCCAACCTGGGCACGGTTTACTTTCCGCTGGCCTTTGCCGTCGTCCTCGCCGTTTTCTGGGGCGACCCGCTCCGGCCCACGGCGAACCCTCACCTCATCGTCGCCGCGCTGATGCCGATGACGTGGGGCGACGCGCTGGCCGCCATCGTCGGCGAGCGATTCGGACAACACCGCTACACCCTCTTTGGCCAGACGCGCAGCCTGGAAGGCTCTGTCACGATGTTGATCGTCTCGGCGCTGGCAACCTGGATGGCGTTGGGCGCAGCGCCTTTTGCGGTGGTCATCGCCCTCATCACCGCAGTCGGAGCGACGCTGGTCGAAGCCATCTCGCCGTGGGGGATTGACAATCTCACCGTGCCAGCCGTCTCGGCGATCATCCTCGCGCTGGCAAGGTGACAACGGGTTAGGAAAGAAACGGATAGAAAGGAATGGCATGGACGAATATCGCCCCCGCATCACCGACCTGCCCAACGACGAGCGGCCACGCGAGCGGCTGCTGCATGTCGGCGCATCTTCCGTCTCGACGGCCGAGTTGATTGCCATTATCCTGCGCGTGGGCACCCGCAGCGAAAATGTCGTGGTCCTGGCGCAAAGGCTGCTGGGCAAATACAAGGGGCTGGGCGGGCTGGCCCGCGCTTCAACCAACGAGCTGCAAGAGGAAAAGGGGCTGGGTGAAGCCAAGGTCGCGCAGCTCAAAGCCGCCTTTGAACTGGGGAGGCGTCTGCTCGTCGAGTCGCCGGATGAAAAGCCCACCATCACCAGCCCCGCCGACGCGGCCAATTTGCTGATCGGCGAGATGAGCCTGCTGGAGCAAGAGTCCATGCGCGTGATCTTGCTCGACACGCGCAACCGCGTCCAGGCCATCCAGACGGTTTACCAGGGCAGCCTCAACACGACGATGGTGCGCGTGGGTGAGTTGTTCCGCGAGGCGGTGCGCGCCAACTGCGCCGCCATCATCGTCGCGCACAATCACCCGTCGGGCGACCCATCCCCCTCGCCGGAAGACGTGGCCATCACCAAGGACATTGTCACGGCAGGCAAGCTGTTGAGCATCGAGGTGCTCGACCATCTCGTCATTGGGCGGCAGCGTTTCGTGAGCCTGAAAGAGCGTGGGCTGGGGTTTGGATAGCAGGAGCTTTTTATCGCTCAAGCCTCTCGCACAACACCGAAGCCAGTAGCAGTGCTCGCTCTCGTTGCGGCATCCCCTGGGGAACGAGAGAAGCTACAAACAGAGCATCTAACAAGAGCCCCCAGAGATATTCCCTCGTGTCCAGGCAACCTGTCGTTTCGCAAGCCAGGCAACGCAACCCGTTGATCACTCCCAGGGCTTTAGTTATTTCCGGGTCTTGCGCTACCAGCGGCGTTGGCTGGAGTGAAGCCGTGAGTTCTGCCGGCTCTGTCAGGATGACGGCAACCTCATAGAACCGGGACAAGTCATTTTCGGGAACCGAAATGAGCCGGGTGACGATATCCACCTCCAGCTCCACAAAGTCCCGCAGCATCGGGCCAGGACCGCTGCGTTCAAAATCAATCGCCCAGGCGTGAACTCTATCCACAAACAGATTATCTCCATGGAGGTCGCCATGTGTGATCGCCTGACGGGTGTAAGGAATCGAGTCAGCCTCCTTATGGCGGAGAACCCACAGCACAGGGTTAGGCAAAATCACAGACACCCCCGGAAACTCTATCTTTTCGCGGGTATCGGGAAATCTCACCAGCCGGTCGTTCAAACGCAATACCTTGTCATAGGCAGGAAACAACGGCTGACCTACCTGGGTGGCTTTACGATAGAGATCGCCCCACACTTCTTCAAAGAAATGCTGCAAAGGTCGAACGATAGCCTGAGGCTCTTGCTGCTCGCGGTAGAAAGCAGCAAAGCTGGGCAGGGTCTGTCGTGGCGCTCCCACAAAGGTATACAGCACCCCTCCCAAATCCCAGAAAGTGACCGGGGTGCCCTGCAGAATAGCGTGGAATTGCCCCCTCAGATTCCCCTTGACACAGTCGAAATAATTGTGTGCCTCCGCGACGATGCGCCTGGTCGGAGCCACTTTGACGACGAGCGGCTCGAGTTGACTGTCCGGCCATGCCTTCAAGACGACTGACCGCCCACGCGTCGCGGACTGGGGCGTCACCTCGGCCCCCCCCAAAGTCTCTAACCTCACACTCTGCGCTTCGGCAAAAACACACCCAAGGACATCCTCCACGACGTCCGGCGGCACGTTCGCCTCCTTGCCCACCAACGTCTCGACCACCTGCCGTGGACTCCATTCGGACGGCCAGTGAATTTGAAAGCCTCTGGTGCTGGCACGGCTTTCTTCCATAGCAGCCGCTACAGCGTCCAACAAGCGCCGGGGCGACTCTTGAGCGCCGATCACGTCAAAGGCGCGAAATTCCTTGATAGCTGCACGGACCACCTCCGGGGTCAGGAACGCCGAACGAAGAATACATCGCGCTTGATCAAGGCCGCGCAGCAATTCAAGGCCCCGGTGGTCGGTGCTGCGCAGCATATCCAGGGCCGGCACTCCACCGATCCGCAGGTCAACAATCGCTGCATGGGGACGAAAGTCATGGCTCAGCTCGAGTGCATGGTTCACTAAAGAGTCGCCTGCTCCCTCCGCTACCCTGACGTCGTAGCCCTCTTCTTCGAGATTCTCTTTCAGCAACAGCGCTGTCCGAATGTCGTTATCCACAATCAACACTCGACCTGCACGTTGAGCAGCCATCTTGTTTTCCTCTCATTTCAGGGACCGCGCCAGCGGCACCGAGAACGCAAAGCAGGCTCCCGCGCCAACCCGATTCGAGACCAGCCGGGCGGAGCCACCGTACACGCCTGCTATGTAGCTTACGACCAACAGGCCTCTTCCCTGGGCCCCGTCTCCGCGTGGCACGGGTTGGTTGAACAAAAGAGGCACTTTAGCCGATGGAATTCCCGGACCGGTGTCTTGGACCCATACTTCGGCCAACGTGTCCCGCACGACGGTTCGGACCGTAACACGATTGTCTTTTCCATCTAACACGATGACGCGTGCGGCATTTCTTACCAAATGCTGGATCAGTCGTGACAGCCAGTAGAGCGGCATCGCCACACGAGTGCCATCACATTGCAAATCGGTCTCAATACTCACCCTGGCCTGAGATGCAAGTTCTTGCCGAATCGTCTCGATCACTGCTTTGACGACTTCATCCAAAAGCGGAGCATCCCGGAACTCGATCACTTGACCTGGTTTGGGCGCTTGTTCCGGCAGGGCCGGCAACCCAAGCCGTTCTGCGCAAGCGTCTATCTCATCCAGGCACTGGGCAACCCGCTCAGGCGAGTCCATCCGGCGATGCGCCAAATTAACTGCCAGGCGTATAGTCCCCACCTCACAATTGACCTCATGCGCAATTTCGGCTCCCCAGGCCCCCATCACGGCAAACGCATTGGTGCGGCTGAGCCGTTGCGCCTGCTCGGCATTCTTGATGGCAATCACCGCCAATTCTGCCAAACCCATAAAAGCCTGCTCATCATCTTCATCAAAGGCAGCCACCTCGTCACTTTCGACACTGAGAACTCCAACAACCTGGTCGCCATCGAGAAGAGGCACATCCAGCTCGGACCGGGTGGCAACATCATACGCTACATAGTCGGGGTCTGATTTTACGTCTCTCGCCCATTGCGGTTTTCGCTCCAGGACGGCACGCCCGGTCATCCCGATCCTGCCACCCAAGGCTTGTGCTCTATCCAATGATCTCCTATCGCCCAATTTGGCCTTGAGCAGCGTCAGTTCCTCTTGTGGATAGACGCTCTCAAAAACCAGTTCATGCGAGACCTCATCATACAACTGAATCGCGCCCCACGTCGCCTTGCGGCCACGAACACTCGTTACGCGCTCCACGGCTTGTTCGACAATCGAATCCAGAACACGCTTCCGTTCCAATGAAAAACCGGCCGTGATCGCCTTGCTAGCTTCATACAGCGCTTCCTGATACTTGATCCCGCGCTGCAAGTCATCATAGAGCCGGGCATTGTAGATGGCGATCGCCGCCTGAGTCGCAAACAGTTCAATCTCGGCGCGTTCCTGGCGAGCAAAGGGGTGCAACGTGCGATAGTTGACAAAAAGTATCCCCAGCGTCTGGTTGCCCACCCGCAACGGAATGCCAGCCGACGAACGAATCCCTTCTCGATCTACAAAAGAGCCAGCCGTCATCATGGGATCGTGGACAGTATCGTCCACAAAATGAGGGCGGCCCAAGGCCACCAGTTGACCGACGACCGAGTCCTTTCGGATATTCCCGAGTTCTTGCAGACGGTCGAGATGGCGCAACTCGCCCGAGTATACGACGGGCAAGCCAATTTCCTCCCTATCCTGGTTATAGGTGTACAGCTTCACTACGTCGCACGCCAGCGCTTCTTTCACGCTGTCCGCAATCGCCTGCAACACCTGGTGGGGACTCGCCAACGCCGTAATCCCCTGCCCCGCCTTCAACAAACCTTCCCGCAAGACAGCGTTCTGGTTGATTTCTGCGTATTGCAGAGCATTGTGCATCGCTATACCCGCATAGACAGCCAGGCCTTCCACCAATCGCCGGTCATCCTGCTGGAACAACCCAACGCGGCGACTCTCCAGGATGATGACGCCGATCAGAAAATGCTTTTGAAAGATTGGCGCTACGAGCACAGAGTGAATGTTGGGACTCGTGGGAACGTACCAATGGGCCGCCGGATCGTGCGGCAGATCCTGCACGAGGATAGCCTTTCGGTGCTGGATCACCCAATCCAGCAAGCCCCCCTTGTCGGCCAGGCGCTCCTGCAATCGAGCTTGCGACTTGTCCGTTATACCTTGGCACACTTCAAGCTCGAGCCGGCTTTGTCGCTTGTCCCACAGCAGAATCTGTCCACGTCTGGCCCCCGTAATCCGCAAAGCTCCTTTCAAAATCTCTTGCCACACGGTCTTGAGATCCAAGACAGAGCCGAGCAACCGGGCCACGGCATGTGTGGCTGCCCGTTCCTTCTCTTGCCGATAGAGCTCCTGTTTCACCTGATCAAATAGCCTGGCCTGTTTGATGGCGACAGCCGCCTGGTTCGCCAGGATAGAGACCAGACTCAGCTCGTCGTCGGCAAAATGATGCAGTGTCCTGAAATCAACAAAGAGAACTCCTAGCGACTCTTCTCTCACGACGAGAGAGATTCCCACAAAGCTCATCACACCTTCTCGGTCCAAGAAACTGCCCGTGTCCACATGAATCGCTGTCCGGCCTGAGCGATCAACCCGACTGGAGACATCGTCAACGACAACCAGCCTCTCCTTCAGAACAATGCCCGACATGCTGGTCAGCTCACTGCGGCGTTTAGCCGCATCGAACACCTTTTGGACTTGCAGGCCATACGAACCGATGTTTTCCACATCGTAGGTACCCGTGTCCGCCCGGTAAGGATAGATAACCGCGCTGTCTGCCCCAATGACCTGGCATGCGCCGACCGCGATTTGTTCCAAAACCTCCTTGGGCTGCTCGGTCACTCGCTCCACAATGGTCTGCCCAACGGTGCGGAGGCGATCCAGTTCCTCCATCCGACGACGGGCCGTCCCATACGACCGGGCATTGTCAATAGCGGTGGCGGCCTGATTCGCCAGTGTGGAAAGGATGCCCAAATCCGCCGGGTCAAAAGCATCGTACTCGGTCACGCTATCAACCGACAGAACGCCGAGGGGTTGATGTCTGAGCAGGATAGGAACACACAGCGTTGATTTCTGCTCAAACTCTTGTGGGTAGTCAAACCGCTTGGTGAGTTCGTCCACTTCCACATTCCCCACATTGAGTGGCGCGGCATGTTTGTATACCCATCCCGCGCGCCCTTCACCCACTTTGAGCGCCACGGTCTCGGCGATCTCTGCGGGGTACCCAACACTTGCCTTGATCCGCAACAGTCCACTGTCAACATCAAACAAGTGAAGCGCACCCTTCTGCGCCTTTGGAAACGCTGCTACCGCTGCTCGCACAATGAGTTCATATACTTCTTCCAGGTCAAGCGTGCTGCTGATCACCTGGCCTACCTGAATCAAAGCCTCTAAACGATCCTCCAATGTGCGTATCTGGCGCACGTCGTGCATAAAGCCAGCCTGCCCAATCTCGTTTCCGGCAACATCCCGGATCGAGACAGCCGATAGTCGCACGGGGATCAAGTTGCCGGCTTTATCCTTCAAGGTAGTTTCATAGCTGTGAACTGCCTCTTGCTGGCCGACCATCTCTTGAATCTTGCGCGCTTCTTCGATATCGCGATGCAGCCTGACAACGCTGTGACCTTGCACCTCATCTGCCCGATAGCCAAACAGATTCTCTGCCTGCCGGTTGAACACGGTGATGTGTTCGTCTCTATCTATGGCAATCACAGCATCAAACGAGCTGGCGATCAGCCCTTTCAAGCTCTCGCTGGCCTCTTCCAGGCTCGAAAAGAGCTGGGCGTTTTTAATGCCGATAGCAACCTGGCTGGCAACCGTCGTCAGGATTTGCTGATCCGTCTCACTAAACCGACGAGGCTGATAGCTTTGGACCGTGATAGCACCGATGACCTTGTCCCGAACGATCAGTGGAACGCCGAGCCAGGACTGGGTGATCTCTCGATCCGATTCGTCGCCGTAATGATGCTCGCAGGCCGGAACGGGAGCGTCGTTTGGATAGTTGTGGAGCAGCAATGGCTGGCGGTGGGTGATCACCCACTCGGTGAGGCCCTGGCCCTCCGTAAAGGGACGCCGCCACTTGCTCTGCTTTTGCCCACGGTCAAAACAAAGCTCAAATTGAAGTGTTAGAGTCTTGTCATCATACAAGACGACGTGCAGGCCAGACACGTCAATGAGCCGGCCCACGTGGACACGGACCTCTTCCAACACCGGGTCAAGTTCCAAAACCGAAGTAGTGGCCCTACCGATTTCGAGGAACGTTTGCAGCCATTCTTTTTCCTGTCGGGTGATCTGTAACTCTCGCTTCAGCCGCGAGTGCTCGGCGGCCATGCGAATGAGCATCCCCAGCTCTTCTACGATGACGGGCTTGGCAAGATAACGGTACGCGCCTGCTCGCAACGCGCGCATGGCCGACTCAAACCCCCAGCCGGTAAAAATGATACATTCGACCTCGGGATAGCGTTGCTTGATTTCCTGCATCACCTGGACGCCATCCCAATCATCTCGCAGCACCTCGTCCAGCAAAGCCACATCGTAACAACCGTGAGCCTGATCTATCAGAGCCAGCGCGTCTGGGCCGTTGGCAGCGTCATCCACCTGAAAACAGAAGTTGGTTTGCAGATACTTTTTCAGGGGAGCACGTACGCTCTCTTCATCGTCGAGCAACAAGACATGCAATTCTTCGGTCACGGCGTTCTGCTCCTCGCGCCGGCTGGCCCTGCAGCTCGCAGGCTTACCAGAAACGTGGCGCCGATGGGAACCAGGCTCTTTTCCACCCTGATCTGCCCACCCATAGATTCGATCAGGCTGCGGGCAATGTACAGTCCCAGGCCCGAGCCCTCGGTCCGGGTCGTAAAGCCCAAGTCAAATATCTTGCGCAAAATCTGCTGGTGAATCCCGGGCCCGGTATCAGAAAAACGAATTTCCACGCATTGACATTCGTCATCGTGGCAGACCGTCGAGACAGCCAAGGCTCGGCGGCCATCGGCTTTGCCTTCCATCTGCTGCACCGCATTGAGCATCAGGTTCAAAAACACCTGCTGCAGGCGAATACCTCCTCCGGCAGCCATCGGCAGGTTCGCAGCCAGATTCAAGTGTAGCTTGACTTTGGCCTTGTTCGCTTGCGGCCGCACCTGCGCCACAGCCTGGCGCACGATCTGATTCACGTCCACTGCCTGCCCTTCATCTGTCCGCATCAACTTGCGGAACTCTTGGACAATGCGGGTGAGGTTCATCGCCGTTTCGGTGGCCTTGTCCAGGTCCTGGCGGGCTTGTTGAAACTCGACGCGCTCGCTCAGGCCCGGGACGGCGTGTGCCAGGCGATCCAGGTCGGACCGAACGTTGCGAAATTGAAGGTCCAGGCCCGAGACGCCGTTGTAGACTTCGTGACCAAACCCGGCCGCCAGGTGACCGCTGAGAAGAACGCGGCTCAACGAGTAGAGTCTTTCATCCAGTGCGTGGCTTTCCAGGGCAACGGCAAAGAGGCTCGCCATGGTGAGCGCATCGCGCACGCGATAACGCGAAAAAGCCTCCGTCTCACGATGGAAAAGAAACAGGGCATATTCCGTCTGCTCACCCGCCTGAACCGGCACGCCGATGCAGGACTCGAAAGGAAGCAGCTCGAGCAGCTTGCGAAAGCGCCCTGTTCTTTCGACCGACACGCGATTTTCCCATACGGCTATCCCCTCAAGAATGACGTCTTTGACGGGACTGTCTGGCAAAGAATAGACGGCCTCCATGTTGAGCCGGACCTTGCCGCTGCAGGCTATCAGCGAGACCTTGCGCGAAACCGGCTCCAGGTGGAAAACAATGCCAATCTCCGCCCGCGTCTCTTGGTCAAGTTGTTCCAGCCCCTGCCTGAATCTTTCTGACAGTGGAATACTCGAACGCATCACCGCAGCCAGGTTCTGGAAGGGTTGAGAGCCGGCCGGGTCCAACGACGGTCGGGTTTCGGAAAGAGTGATCTTTTCTCCCTGTGCCAGGCTCAGCAACAGGTGGCGGATTTCGTCCAGGTCGAGCGGCTTGACAAACGCTGCCGACACCCCCCACTTTTCAAGTGACGGTAACTGTTCCGCGATCAATTCTGGGCCGCTCATCACTGCCACGGGCGCCACGACGCCGGCCTCGCGGAGCTTTTGGACCAGGCTCAGGCCATCCACCTCGGGCAGGCCCAGGTCCACCAAGACTAGTCCGTACCGCTGCGATTGGCAGCACGCCAATGCCTCGGCCGCCGCCCCGGCTCCCTGCGCCATACATCCCTGCTCGAACAGCCACTTGACCAAAGGTTCTCGCACCGCCTCGTGATCTTCAACGACCAGCACCGGCTCAGACAGCTCGATCTTGCCGCCCCCCTTTACCTCAGGCGTGCTCGGCTCCGTGACCACACTGGACTCGGCCGCTGCACTGGCCTTTTCGTGCAGATATTCGACGACGGCTTCGGCCTTGGCCAACTGCTCCAGCCTGCGGCGGATGCTGAGCCGCACACGCTTATTGGCCGTATCCAGGTGAGTGATAACTGCTTCCACCTGGTCGCCCGTCCAGACCACCTCCTCTGGCTGTTCGACTTGCCACGTCGCCAACTCTTCGACCGGGATAAGGCCGCTCACGCCGGGGACAATTTGGGCAAAGACGTGAGCAGGAAAGAGATGCTTGATCGTGGCCGTCACAACATCGCCGCGTTGATGCTGACGAAAGTCAATCCAAGGATCAGGCAATGCCTTGCGGCGGCTGAGTTCCACGAGCGCTTCAGCCGTCGCCGGCTCGATGACCACGGCCTCGATGTGCTCACCTTCGCGGACCACCTCGCGTGGGTCAATGTCGCCGGACGGCGTCAACTCCCGGCGGCGGATATAGGCGCGCGTGCCATCTTCCAGCTTTACAAACACGCCAAAGGAAAACACTCGCTCGACGACAACGGCGACGGGCTGGTTCTTGGAGTACATGCTCACCCTTCAATCATAAGCGGCTCTTGGGCTTGGATGGTGGAGGGGGGGGATTTAGCTTGCCTTGTTGTGGCGGCGGCCCCTGATCCAGCGCAGGCGCCGGGCGGACCGTCACGCGCGGCGGCGATTGCCCCTCGCCACGCACCGCCGTCATCAATTCCGCCAGATCCACCGTGTTGATCACGCCCGATCCTGACAGGACATCAAGCATCTGGCTGATTCGCGCCTGGGTCAGCTCAAACGGCTCGTAGCCGGACAGGTCTCGAGCATCAACGCCGCGCCCTACGATGGTTTCGAGGCGGCTCTGCAAGTCCGGGGGCACAATGACCTCTTGTACCATCGTGAGCATGGGTTTGAGCGCAAGGGGTTGAAGGCGAGTCGTCAACTTGTCCGAAAACTTTTCTTCCAGCGCATCCATCACTTCACCCCGGCAAACCTGCTCGGCATAGAATTCTGGCATGATGAACTGGATAGCTCGCTGCGCGTTGTTCGTGACGATCCCGCGACGGACATCCTGTGACCAGTTGACAAACAAAGCGGCTTTGTCCTTCGGCACGTCGCGTGGATCAAAGGTATAAGCAAGCGCCATCGCCACATCCATCGGCACCCCATCCCGCGTCCGCGCCTTGGCAAGAGTGATCTTGATCATGTCCGGGGCAAGGCTGATGACGGACCGCATGGTTTGGGTCCAGCGGTTGATCCAGAAAAAGCCCGGCCCTTTAACGTCGTGATATTGCTCCATCTCGTAAACGACGGCGAGCTGATAATCGCCCACCCAGCGCAGGCCAAGCGGTTGTCCCACAGCCAGCATCAGGCGATAGGCCGGCGGCGGCTGAATGTCTTGTTTTGTGCGCATTGGCATTACGACCTTTCTACTTGCCATCGGCGTCCACAAGGCGATAGCGCCCATCCGGCTCTCGAATGATGTATTCCCCACTAACGTTGATTTTGCGCCTTATGCCGTCCATGTGACTGTCGAGCCGGTGCTCTGGATTCCCGGGAACGTGTGGGGTCTTGATGGTCTGCTCGGCCTCTATCATCACCTTGATCAATTTCTGACGCGAAACAACGCGCCCCCTCAAATCATTCAAGTAATCAAACAACTGGTATTCGACGCTCGTCAGATCGTATGTCCGGCCTTCGACAAGTACCTGGTGTTGCTCCGGCGCCAGCTTGATCGTCACGCGCCCGCCAGGCAAAGCACCTCGAACAAAATCGGCCAAGACGGGCGAAAAGATGTCAAAAGTGCCATCCAACAGCCTGCGCCTGATCAGGCTCTTGCGCTCAAGCGGGCGAACGGCCACGCCCAACGGTCCGCTTTGGCTGGCCAGGGCTTGCAGCTCTCTTTTTTCTTCTTCTTCCAGGCTCTCCCAAATCTTGCCGCACTCTGGCTCCACGTCCTTGTGTCCACGCAGGTCCTGGATCAATCTGGGCGACAAGAGATCAACCTGCCGGTCGTGCCGCGTGGTCAAAAGGATAGCTCTGAGCAGACCGGCATGGCCGCCCGAGGCTTGCCACAAGCGCTGCCGCTCGGCCTCGCTCAACGGGGGCAAGCCCCAACGCAAAACCAGCCGATCCATCATCAGCCTGGCATCGGACTCGCGGTACGGGCCGATGGGCATCGTCTCGCAACACACCAACTCGTGGAAATCCTGGTATTCATTCTCATTGCGCAGAAACGCCAGTTCGCGACGAGTGACCGTGACATACACGAGTTCCGCTTTAAAGTTGTCCCGCAAGGCACGCAGGCTATTCAGAACCGGGCCGGGCGCTTTTTGAACGACATGATCAAAATCGTCCAAGATCACAAAGACTTGCGTGATGCCCGCTCGCAGGACGCTGGCAATCGCTTCTTCCAGCGCGCGGCGCGCTTTATCTGGCACGGCAGCCTCGGCAGCTTGTTCCCACAAGGATTCCAACTTTCGATGCAGGGTAGCCGTCTCCAGGCTGGACTCTTGAACAGCGTTCGAAACTGCTTCCAAGATCAGACCGTGCAACGATCGAAGGGTATAATCAGTCAGCTTGGCGCAGTCCACATATACTGCGAGCATGCTCCTGGCCGCTTGGCCCAGATAATGCTCACGCACATCCAGGCGGGCCAGGTGCCGCGCCAGGTTGGATTTGCCGGAACTGCCTACGCCGATCAGGGAGCACGATTCTCCGCCTCTCAAGCTGTTGAGAAGAGGCTCGATAATCTCACCGCGAAACTCGACAGGAAGTGGAAGGTCGAGCATATTTCCTCATCTTTCACGGTCGGCTGGGTCACCAGCGCTTGTCCTCCGCCGGATTCCGAATAACCGAAGGCTCAAGCTCTTGTGCGCCAGCCGATTTGCCTATAGAGGCGCGCGCTACCTCGAACGACTCGGCACACCGACGCACAAAAGCCTCATAAAGCTCTGAAAAGAGAAACGGCGGATGCCCCACGACCAGCCCTTTGACACGCAAGAGACGCACCTGCTCAAGCGATAAATCCTGGCGCTGATCGCTCGCCAACTGAATCAATGTCAGGCGTTCATGAACATCCAGGCAATCCCAGATGTCCTGGCAGCATCTTGTCACCTCTGCATCTCGGGCCAGGCCGAGCGACAAGCTACGCAATGTCATGTCGTGTCGTGACAAGACACGCCGCAACCCGGCCATCAACAGGCTGGCATAACCGCCCGTGAGCCGGATCAGCGCGTCTATGTCATTGGGCGAAAGCAGTTTATCCAGTTCTAGAGATTTGCTCGAGATCAGGTTGGAAGCATCTTCTGGACAATACGGACCCAGGCCAAACGTGTGATGCTCAAAGAGCGACCCAAACTGCCGCAAGCCCGCGTCGCCATCACCTTTGTCACGTCGGGCGGCAAGTCGGCTCGGCTCGACGCGTGTCCCCACCAGGAATGAAAGCCACTGCTTGTGACTGTCTCGAACAGCACGCAAGCCGCGCAGCACATGGATCGGCAGTCGAACAAAAGCCTCATCGAACCCATCCATGACAAGCACAACGCGCTTGCGCCTTTCCCGGCAGAGAATATCTGCAATTCGCGCCAGAACGCCCATGCCCGTCATCTGCCGTTCGTATTCTGCAAAATGCCGGGCAGCCTCGAGCAGCGGCCCCAGGTCGTGCTCGGACCACTCGTATTGCCGGGCCGCTTGCGCGCTCGACTCGATCACCGCACGAGCCAGGTCTGACTCGGTATCGTCTCGGACGAGGTTGGCGTCTACATAGACGAGCAGATAACTCGAGGCAGCGTCGCTCACATGCGCCCTGACAACCGTTGGATTAGACACAAAACGGAGCAGGTTGGACATGCCCACACCCGGCAGGCCAACCAGAGCCACGGACCAGCCTCCGCAAATCGCCTGAAACACGTGCGGCACAATCTCTTGCCGGAAACTCGGGCGCAAGCCTGGGAGGTGGAGGGATGGCAAAACAGAAGACGTTGTCATAGATTTGACAGTTCAGCTACCGAGTGTATACAATTCAGACCCAGTTGCTGCGGGCAATTCGGGTGAAACGCGAGACGATCATAGTTTAACCTTTTGGGGTTAAAATAGCAAGTCCCTGGTGATTACCCACAAGTAGGTAGAGTCCTCAACTTGTTGAGGCAGAGGCCCGAACAAGTTCGGGAGTCCGATAAGATGTGGGTAATCACCAAAAGTCCCAATGTGATTGTGACATTCTCGGCGCAGCGCAGGTGCGAGTGCAGGTGTCAAAAATTCTGGTATAATCGCCCTCCAAAGGAGCCGAGACATCTCATGGAAAGAATCACAGACGTTTTGTTGATCACCATCGCCTTTATGGGCGCATTCCTGGCCGCGCTGTGGCTGAGCATGGTCATTTGGGCCTTTCGCGACATTCGCAGTCGCACGCGCGACATTTTTGCCCAAATCCTGGCCACGCTCGTCGTCGCCATTCTCAACCTGCCCGGCCTGCTGATCTATTTCATTCTCCGCCCCCCAGAGACTTTGGCCGAAGCCTATACGCGCTCGCTGGAAGAGGAAGCGCTGCTGCAAGGCATCGAAGAGGCTGACGTTTGCCCCGGCTGCGGACAGCGCGCATTGCCGGAATACATTGTCTGCCCCACGTGCCATACCAAGCTCAAAAAGACATGCCAGCATTGTGGACGTGCGATCCAATTGCGCTGGACGGTCTGCCCCTATTGCGGCGCTGCCGCCGTCGCCCCGGGTGTGTCACCCTCCACGCCCGGCGCGGACGCCGGCGCTACGCAAGAGCCGCGCCGCGCCAAACGGGAGGGCAGCCCTGCTTCGACTGCACAAGCCTAGGGATCGAGCATCCGAGACATCCGGGCGACCCCTGGCGTCGCCCTTTTTCTTTTGCAGAACTGGGAGGAATCAAAATGGCGATGGACTATGCCACTCGACCGCCGCACGAGGTGCGCCGCAAGGACCGCGCCGTCGAGGACGAAGCCTGGATTCGGGGCATGCTGCACCGCGTCCCGTTCGGCACACTGGCCACGGTTCACGACGGCCAGCCTTTCATCAACACCAATCTCTTTGTCTTTGACCAAGCCTCGCACGTGATCTACATGCACACAGCCAGTGTGGGCCGGACACGCGCCAATGTCGAGGCGGAGGAGCGCGTCTGCTTTAGTGTGAGCGAGATGGGACGGCTGCTTCCGGCGGACACGGCGCTTGAATTCAGCGTGGAATATGCCGGAGTGGTTGTCTTTGGGCGCGTCGCCATCGTGGATGATCAAGAGGAAGCTGGCCGCGCCCTGCAGCTACTGCTTGACAAATACTTTTGCCACCTGCGCCCCGGTCAGGATTATCGCCCCATCACACCTGAAGAGCTGGCGCGCACAGCCGTCTATCGCATTTCAATTGAACACTGGAGCGGAAAGAGAAAAGAGGTCGGCGCAGATTTTCCCGGCGCCTTCTTGTACGGTAATGCGCCAACCCCAAGTGATCTGGATGTGACCAAATCTGGTTGATTCGGTTTGTCACTCCTTCACTGCGTTCAGGGCAAGCTCTGAGCAGAGCGAAGGGTCTCCGCCTTGCAGAGCAGAGATTCTTGGCCGCTACGCGGCTCAGAATGACGATTAGCGGGGCCAAACCGATTCTGGTCACACCCAAATGATTGCCAGCGGAACAAGAGCCCCGGCTATTTTAGCCGGGGCTGAGTTTTGCGACGTGCATCTTGCGACTTTTTAGCGGCCGCGCCGAATAATCATCACCGCCGCCACAATCAAGATCAGGAAAGCAATCCCAAACAACACCACCGCCACCAGCGCTGTGTTGGAAAAACCCGAGGCGGGCAGCGTAGCCTGAGCCACGACCGTCGGTGCAACGGTCGGCGTGGCCTTTTCGCCATGGCGCGCTGCCACCCCCAGGTCCACCTGCTGTCCCAGCGCTATTGCCACATCCGCCTTGTCGAAGGGAGACATATAACCGGGTGGGAGTGTCACCTGCACCGAATACGCGCCGGGCGGGAGCGTGGTCAGGCAGTAGGGCTTGGTGGAGCCATCCGTCGCGTAACGGGCAACTTGTGCTCCACTTGACAAGACGACGAACGTCACGCCCGCCAGGCCCGGCTCGTTGCCGTCGCGCACGGCGTTGCCGTTCGTGTCCTCGAATGCACTCATGCACAGGCCGCCTCGCACGGGCGTGGCGGTGGGCATAGGCGGCGGCAGGGTCGGCGTTGCCAGCGGCGACTGGGGCGGCGTAACCGTCGCCGCGCCGGCCGTCTTGGGAGTGACCGTCACTGCAACAGTCGCCTTGAGTGTAGCCGTGGGCTGAGCCGGGACGGCTCCACCCGCGCCCACTTTGACAATGATCTCTTGGCCGAGGTTCAAGACAGATTCGCGAGTGAGGTTATTCAGCTTGTAAAGATCGTCCAGCGGCACATTGTATTGCAGGGCGATGCCGTACAGCGTGTCACCGGCTTGCACCACGTGGACGACCGCGTTATCGGCGCGCGGCGTCCGGGTGGGCAGCGGCGTGTTGGTCGGGCCAGGCGTTCCGGCGGGCCGGGTGACCGGGGTGACCGCCGCCGGCGCCGCGCCCGGCGTCTCTGTCTTGTCGCTCACGACGGCCAGGTTGGCATCGTCCAGGTAGACATCATTGCTCTGGCGCGCCCAGTCAAATTCTGCGCGCGAGTGAGTGAACACCGTCACCGCATCGCTCTGAGCCTTGGTCTGAATCGCAAACTCGACCCACTGGTCGAACGCTTCCCGCTCGGGCGACCAGACAACGTTCGAGCTGAACGGGTCAGTGCCGCCATAAGGATCAATCCCGACCTTCAGGTGCATCGCGTAGGGCTGGTCGGACCGAATCCCGCCCTTGCCGCAGGCGTCCATGTTGGCGCACTGCCACGCCTGCATAAAGATCGAAAAGCGCAGCAGCGTTCCCGTGGTGATGCCCGTGACGCGCTGATACAGGCCCCCCTCGTGCATCCGTGCCTGGGAATAGTATTTCTGCGCGCGGAAACCGCCATGGACGCGGTTGGGGTACGCCGGCTCATCAATCTCCTGGAACTGGGGACGCATCCAGTAGCACTCGGTCTTTTTGCTCTCGTCGCAGTTGGACGGCTTTTGAATGTAAGAAGGGGCCACATCCACCCACCACGCACGCCAACTGGGGGCCACCATGACTTCGCCGATGCCATCTTGCATTCCAAACGGCGCCTCAAAATCAGCGTTGACGAGCAAGTTCTGGCCGGGGGTTTGGGCGAAAGAAGCCCGCGGCGTGACGACGGCCACCGTCATCATCACGGCGCATAGAACGAGGATCGAGACTGCTGTGTGAATCTTGGTGGGCATGGTCATCCTCCTGTCCGAATCCACGCGTTCGCACACCGGGCGCTCGGCGGCTTTAAGAGAGATTATAGCAAAGGCTTGGAATTGAGACAACTAACGAGGGTGGCCTCAGATCACGTGCACCTTGAGCATATTCGTCTTGCCCTCGCCTCCGGCCGGGATGCCGGCGGTGATGACGACACGATCACCTGGCCTGACCAGGCCCGCCTCGCGCGCGGCGCGCGTGGTGGTCTCGATCATCTCGTCGGTCGAAGCGTATTCCGGCACGAGCAGCGGCACAACACCCCACACCAGCGCCATCCGGCGATAGACGGTGGAATCGGGCGTGGCGGCGAGCACCGGGACGCAAGGCCGGTAGCGCGCGACCATCTGCGCCGTATGCCCGGACATGGTGCTCGTGATGATGGCCGCCGCATTCAACTCCATCGCAATCTCGACGGTGGCGCGAGCAATCGCTTCGGAAGGCGAGCTGGATTCGCCTATGCGCCGCAACCACTCCTCGCACTCTAGATGCTCCTCGGCAATCGTCGCCACACTCTCCATCACTCTGACCGCTTGCACCGGGTAATGTCCGGTGGCGGTCTCGCCCGAAAGCATCACCGCATCGCTGCCATCCAGAACGGCATTGGCCACGTCGCTGGCTTCCGCGCGCGTGGGACGTGGGTTATCCAGCATGGATTGAAGCATCTGCGTGGCTGTGATCGCCGGCTTGCCCGCTCGATTGCACGCGCGCAGGATGCGCTTCTGATGAATGGGCACTTGCTCGGCCGGCGTCTCCACACCCAGGTCGCCGCGCGCGACCATCACCACATCCGTGGCAGCCAGGATTTCGTCGAACGCCTCCAGCGCTTCGGCCTTTTCAATCTTGGCGACGATGGGGATGTAAGCACCCTGCGAGGCCAGCAGAGCGCGCAGCTCGTTGACGTCGGCAGCGCGGCGGACAAAGGAAAGCGCGATATAGTCCGCCGCTTGCTCAACCGCAAACTGCGCATCGGCGCGATCCTTGTCGGTGAGCGAGGAAAGCGAGAGCGCCGCACCCGGCGCGCTCACGCCCTTGTGTGAGCCAAGCCTTCCGCCCACCACGACGCGGCAGACCAGGTCGGTCTCCGTCTTGGACTCGACCTGCAATTCGAGCGCGCCGTCGTCGAGCAGCAGGTGCTGGCCAGGCAGCACGTCAGCCACCAGGTCGGGGTGCGGCAAGTTGACCTCGCCCACGCTGCCTGGCGCCGCGCGCGTGGTCAACGTCACGCGACTGCCCGGGGGCCACTCGACCGAGCCGCCAGAAATCTCGCCCACGCGCAGCTTGGGGCCTTGCAGATCGCACAAGATGGCGAGCGTGCGGCCTTCTTCCTGCGCGACGCGACGCACGTCGGCAATGCGGCGTGCATGCGCGGCATAGTCGCCATGAGAAAAGTTGATGCGCGCCACATCCATTCCGGCGAGCACCATGTCACGCAAAACGCCCGGCGCGTCACACGCCGGGCCAAGTGTACAAACGATTTTCGTCCGCGGCATGGTTTCCTCAGTGATCCATGCTCCGTGGAACTCGACCCGCGCCGGTCACTCACCCCTGTCCACGGTCACCTGCTATTCCGCATAAAAGGCGACGCCGACAACACCCGGTCCCGTGTGTGTCGCAATCACCGGGCCGACCTGGCCCATGGTGATTTCAAAAGGCTTGAGCCGGGACAGCAAGTCGGCTTCCAGTCGTTGAGCTTCGTCAGGCGCGGCGGCGTGCAGGATGCCCAGGTAGATGCGCGAGCAGCCTGCCGTCTCGTGCACTGCCAGCTCGCGCAGGCGCATCACAGCCTTGCTCTTGGTGCGGATACGCTCCTTGGCTTCGACGACGCCCTCTTCCAGCGCCAGGATCGGTTTCATCTGCAGCGCCGTGCCCAACAACGCCTGCGCCTTGCCGATGCGCCCGCCCTTTTGGAGATATTCGAGTGTGTCTACCACAAAGTAGATGTGCGACCCAGCCATGATCTGCTTGACGCGGTCCAAGATGGCCTGGGCGCTCCGACCGGCATTGGCCATCCGTGCCGCTTCCAAAACCATCGTCAGTTGACTCGCGGAAATGAACTGGCTGTCTACCACATGAATGCCAGCGCCCGGCAACATTTCGCACGCGGTGTTGGCCGAAGCCACCGTGCCGCTCAACTTGCTCGACAGGTGAATCGAGATGACCTCGCTTCCGTCGGCGGTCAACGACTTGTAGATCTCTAAGAAATCGCCCGCCGAAGGCTGTGACGTGGTAGGCAGTTGCGGCGCTGACTTTAATCGCGACAAAAATTCGTCGAGTTCGAGGTCAATGCCCTCGCGGAACGTCTCCGTCCCAAAGTGAACATACAGCGGAATGACGGTGACGCCGAATTGCCGGGCCACCTCGGGCGTAATTCCGCTGCCAGAATCGGTGACGATTTTGATCACGGTCTCCTCCCTTTCGTTGATGACTGATAGAACACCGTGATCGCTTATCAGTTGCTCAGTCAATCAATTGCCAGGCTATTTCACAGCCAGGCAACTGATTGACTGATGACGAACTGACCGGTTACTTTAACTGAACAAAAGCTCCCTGGCCGGCGTAGAGAGCGGTTTCACCCAGTTCCTCTTCGATGCGGAGGAGCTGATTGTACTTGGCCACACGGTCGGAGCGGCACGGCGCGCCCGTCTTGATCTGCCCGGCGTTGGTCGCCACGACCAGATCGGCGATGGTCGAGTCTTCCGTCTCGCCGCTGCGGTGAGAGACCACCGCCGTCCATCCCGCGCGTTGGGCC
The DNA here is from genome assembly GCA_964353405.1 of uncultured Anaerolineae bacterium. Taxonomy (GTDB): domain Bacteria; phylum Chloroflexota; class Anaerolineae; order Fen-1058; family Fen-1058; genus JBGLNJ01. The sequence goes on along the minus strand of CAYGWJ010000010.1, from coordinate 24 downwards.
ATGCGCACGGCGGCCAGCGTTTCG
>CAYGWJ010000009.1:0-7992 GCA_964353405.1 uncultured Anaerolineae bacterium | reverse complement strand
TAGAGCGAATTCCAGTTGCATGTACGGCATGCTCCCGCTGGATTGCCAAATCCAGCGGCGGATTTGGCAATCCGCCGTGAGCAGCCATCCCGTACACTGATCAGGAAACCGCTCTAAGGGGTGTGTCGAGCGTCAAGGCGCCAGGTTCGACTTGTCCTGCCAACCCCTCGGCAATCGAGGGCAACTGTGGCAGGTGCTCACGCTTGACGTGATTACGTGACGCCGATGACACGACACTTGCGCCTGCGCGCAGTGCAGGTGAGGCGCAACACTTGCGCCTGCGCGCAGTGCAGGTGTGCGCGCACGGGCTGGGTGCCTAGATCTCCTGCAAGGTGCACGTTGGGCTCACGCTTGTCATTCCACGCTCAACTCTCGACGGATCGCCGTGCTACCACCAGTGTCAAGTCGTCAAAGGGCGGCTCGTCGCCTACAAAATCGTTGATGGCCTTTTGAATCGCCGCCACAATTTCCTCCGCTGTCCCGCGCCGATGGGCGACGATGCAGCGTCCCAATCGCTCCAGCCCGAACTCGCGCCCGCGCCCGTCCAGCGCATCCGTCACGCCGTCGGTGTAAAGCACCAGCACGTCGCCGTTTTCGAGCTTGACGTGTTGGTCGTGCAGGGTCACTTTTGGCAGCACTCCCAGCGCCATCCCATGTGGCGTGAGGCACTCTACCTCGCCCGTTGCCGCGCGGACGACGAGCGGCGGATTGTGCCCGGCGTTGGCTGAGACGACACGGCCCACCGGCGAAAGATCGGCGAAAAAGATGGTCACGAACAAATCGGAGCGCGCATCGGCAAGGATCATCTCGTTGAGGCGCATCAGCACTTCTGCCGGCGAGCGATGAGTGTGGATAGCCGCCGCGCGCGTGAGCGTGCGGCTGACCGCCATAAACAGGGCGGCCGGGACGCCTTTATCGGCCACGTCGGCGATCACCAACCCCTCGTGATCGCGGGGCAGGGGGATGAAATCGTAAAAGTCGCCGCCCACCTGACGGGCCGCTCGCCAGAAAGCAGAGATTTGCCAGCCCGGCACCTCTGGGCAGCCGGCCGGCAAAAAGCTGGTCTGGATATCGCGCGCTACCTGGAGCTCCTGCTCGAACCGCTGGCGCGCGGCCAGCTCGGTCACCAGGCGCGTGTTCTCGATGGCGATGGCCGTCTGGTGCGCGATGCCCGAGAGTATATTCATCGCGTTAGGGCTGACCTGGCTCGTTTCTTCCGGCAGGCCCTCGACGACCATCATGCCCACCACGCGGCCTTTGGCTCGCAGAGGAAAGGCGCTCGACGCGCGCAGACCCAGCTCGGTCGAGACATTGAGCGGGACGCTCTGCGCGCGCAGACCCTGCGCCGCCACACTTGCGCCTGCGCGCAGTGCAGGTGCCAGCGCGCCGTACCCCTCAAGGGCACCCTGGGGCCCCTGGGGGTTGGCGGCAGAGGCGCTGCGCCGCCGGATGGCGTCGCGCTCGTTTTCCGGCTCCGGCCACGCCACGCCGGGGACGTGCAGCGAGTGGAATGCTTTCAACCGGTCGCGTGGCAGGCCGTAGGCGGAGCCTGCCACAAACGCGTGTCGCTCGGCGTCCCATAGAAACACCAGGCAGGCTTCCACGCCCACCAGCAACGGCGTCAGGCGGACGACCGTGGTGAGAACTTCGTTCAGGTCGGTCTGGCTGCCAACCGCTTCGGCGACCTGGAGGAGCGCCATGTTCACCCAGGCTTCTTCGCGCTGGGCTGCCGCCAGTTGAGAGCTTTCAATGGCCAGCGCGGCCTGGTCGGCAATGCCCTTGATCATGTCTTTTCGACGTGGGCTGAGTGCGCTGCCGTCGCGGGTGCCCACGAGCATTGCCCCGGCCACTTGGCCGCGCGCCATCAGGGGCAGAGCCAGCAGGCAGCCGTGGCCGAACGCGATTTGCGCCTCGCCCTCCAGTTCGGTGATGCGAACCGGCGCTTGGTCCTGGCGCAGTTCGTCCAGCGGCTCCCAGCCGCCGGCGGGGATGCGGAGATTCGCAAAAAGATCGGCTTGCTCGCGCGTGAGGCCGTATTCATGTGAGGCTCGAAACACATTCTGTGATCCATCCCACAATAGCACGGCGCAGCGATCCACGCCCGCCAGCATCGGCGTGATGCGGACCACCGTCGAGAGCACCTGGTCCACACCGGCGGCGCGTGTCGTCGCTTCGGCCACTTGCAGCAAGGCCGTGCTTACCCAGGCCTGCTCGCGCTCGGCCTCGTACAGACGCGCGTTCGAGATGGCCAGCGCCGCCTGGCCCGCCAGCGCAAAGACGACTTGCGCGTCGTCGGGGGTATAGGCGAGCGGTTCGACTTGCTCCACGGACAAAAAACCGATGAGCTCGTACCCCTTAAGGGTACCCTGGGGGTCGCGGGCGATGAGCGGCGCGCCCAGGCACGAGTGATCGAGTGGCAAGCCGATCAGTTCGTGAAAGGCGCCGATGCCGTCCTCCTGGCCAAAGATGAGCGGGCCGCGCGTCTCTTGCAGGCGGATAAAGCGCCCGCCTTCCCGCACCGAAATCTTTTGGCCCAGCGCGGAGCAGACCCTGGGCAGTCCGCGCGCTGCGTGAACCGTCAACGTGCCCTGGTCGTTCTTGAGCAAGAGAGCCACCGCGTCATACTTGACCACGCGCTCCAGGCCCTCCAAAATCCTGTCCAGCAGCGGGTCAAGGTCAAGCGTGCTGGCGAGCATGGCGGCGATGTCGCGCAGCGTGTCGGCCACACGGCGGCGGTGGCGCTCGGCCTCGTAGAGTTGAGCTTCTCGGATGGCAATCGCGACCTGGTCGGCCAGCGTCTGCAAGATGAGCACATCACTTTCGCCAAAGGCATTCTGCTGGTCGCTCTGCACATCCAGCACGCCCAGCACCAGGCTGCCGAACTTGAGCGGCGCCGCCAGCTCACTGCGGGTTTCGGGCAGCACATCCGACTGGATATAGCGCGGGTCGGTGCTTGTGTCGTTGACCACTAACATCTCGCCCGATTGGGCCACATAGCCGATGATGCCCTGGCCGAGGGCCAGCCCCCGGGGCCCCAGCAGCAACGGTTGCGTGCTGGCGCGGAACTCGACGGTGTGGGTGCGCTCGTTGAAGACGCACACGCCGATGTGATAGTAACCAAAGGCCTGTTGTATCAGCCGGACGACACTCTCAAAGAGCTCGCCGATGTCAAGGATGGCGGCAATCTGGCGACTCACCCGGCCGACCAGATCGAGCTGCTTGGCGCGCATGCGCTCACTTTCCAGCAGGCGCGCGTTAGAGATGGCCGAGCCGGCCTGGCTGGCGATGATGGAAAGCAGACGGACGTGATCTTGCGTAAAGGCGCCGACCTCATGACTCTGGATGGCCAGCGCGCCGATCACATCTGGCCCGGCCAGGAGTGGCACGAACACGGCACTGCGCGGTGGATCAGAGCCGATGTAACGCGGGCGGGCGGGCAGCGAGTCTACTTCAGCCTGAAAGTCCCGCGCCAGCAGCGGCTGGCCGGACCGCCGCATCCATCCGACGATGCCCTCGCTTTCGGTCAGGTCAAAGACGGCGGGCGTCTGGCGGACGCTGTTGACCTGGCGGAGCTTGATGATATAGTGATCGCCCTCAAACAGGCCGAGCTGGAAGGTCGAGGCATCTACGATGGCGCTGGCCTGCTGGTAGATCAGCTCGCACAGTTTGTCCACGTCGAGCGTGGCGCTGGCGATGGCACGGCCCGCTTCGGCCAGTGCAGACATCTCGGCCACGCGCTGGACGAGTGCGCGGCGCGACGCCATCCGGCGGCGCAGAACGAGTCCTGCGACCACCAGGCTCAAGCCAAAGATGAGGATGAGCAGCGCGTTGGTTGACGACACACACGTCTCCGTGGAAAAAGAAAAACGTACCCATTAAGGGTACCCTGGGGGTAAAACGTAACGAGCAGCATTACCCCCAGGGTACCCTTAAGGGGTACGTTTTACGTTTTGCGCTGTGTATTCCTATCAGACAGCAGGTTGTGGAAATGCCGCCGCCGCTTGCTCGGACGCGGCGTACACGCCGAACACCGACAGGAAGCCGACCATCTCGAAAATCTCTTTGACGCGCGGGCGGAGGGAGCACAGGAACAGATCCCCGCCCCGCGAGCGGGATTGGCGGCGTGCGGTCAACAGCACCCGCAGGCCGCTGCTGGAAACATAGCTCACGTCACCCAGGTCAACCACCAGCCTGGCCTGTCCTTCCAACAGCAGCCGCTGCAAGGCTTGCTCAAAGGCGGGCACAGTGGCTGCGTCCAACCGCCCTTCAACCTTGACGCAGATCACGTTGCCCGCCAACCCCCAGGGTACCCTTAAGGGGTACGGTGTTTGGGACACTCTCACCGGCGCCTCCGCTTGACCAGGGTCAGCATGTTCCCGTTCCGCTCGTCGAATTGAAACGTCACCTGGTCCATGAGCCTGCGCATAAAGTACAGACCCAACCCGCCCTCGGGCAGGCTCTCCAGGTCGGCGCCGATCGGCGGCTCGGGTACCGCCGAGGGGTCGAACGGTATGCCATTGTCGTGAATCGAAATGACCAGGTCGCCCTGATCTTCTATGCAGCAGGTCAGATCAATATCGCCCTGCCAGCCCGGCCCGTAAGCGTGCTCCATGACGTTTGAGCACGCTTCATCTACAGCCATTTGCACATGATAGACTTCGTCGTCATTCCAGTCTGCCGCGCGCGCGGTCTCTCCGATAAATTCCGCAATCTGCGCCAACGACTCGAAACGACCCGGAACAGTCAGACAACGCTTTATCACAAGTATCCCCAAGACAGCACTTGCGCGCGACCCGGCTCTATTATAGCGGTTTCCGATTGCGTATACGGTCAACTGGATTCGAGCCTTGAGGCGGTTCCGGCTAAAGCCTCGAATCCAGCCCGTACACTGAAAAGGAACTCGCTCTAGAAAGAGCCGACGGCTTCGGTCAAATCGTCATAGATGGCAAAGATCGAAGTGAGGCCCGCCAGCTCGACGACTTCTTTCACGCGCTGGGAGGGCCGGGCCAGCCGCACATCGCCGCCGCCGCTCTTGGCGGCCTTGAGCGAGTTGATCAGGGCGCGGATGCCGGCGCTGCTCATGTATTCGACACCCGCCAGCTCGAGGACGATCTGGCTGTGATTGGACTGGATGAGCGCGTGGAGCGCTTTTTCAAAATCCGGGGCCGTGGACGAGTCCACGCGGCCCTTGACGGTGACAAGGCTCACGCGCTTCATGTCTTTGGTCGAGATTTCCATCAATGCCCTCCTCTGCTTTTGATGCGAGCATTATACCATCATCTTGCGGCAGTACAAAAGTGACGGTTGCACTCTATGGAAGGGGGCGCGTGTGCGAGTTGACAAGCAGCGCGGTCGGCCTATAATTTCCAGTGCAGGTCGTTGACTGCGTCGTGGCGGCTATGGGCATGCAGACGGGCCCCTTTTCGTTTCGCGGGATCGGGCCAACAGACGCATGTCTTGGAAGGGAGGGTTCAGCATGGGCAACCCACATGCTCTGATCATTGAAGATGATAGAGATGCGGCAGAACTGTATCGCCACGTGTTGGAGCCTCTTGGGTTTGAAACCGAAACCTTTCGGACCGGCGAAGCTGCCTTGGCGCGACTGGCGGTGATCGTTCCGGCTGTGGTTTTGTTAGACCTGCATCTGGCTTCTCGCAAGTCCGGGACTGATATCCTGCATCAAATTCGCGCCGACCAGCGGCTGGCCGAGACTCGCGTGATCGTAATTTCCGGCCATCCAGAGTTGGCCGAAACGATCGGCGACGAGGCCGATGTGGTCCTGATCAAGCCTGTTGACGTTGGAATATTAGGCGACTTTATCAAGCGTTTGTATCCTCGTGACAAGAGCAACTAGATGGAACTTTTTCCATGATGTCTTTCCACCGCAAGAGTTGGTAATGCTTCTCGCTTGCGCGGTGTATTACATGAGACCAGCATAGCCGACCGGTCGAAATTCGTCTCGCGATAAGTAAGGCGGTTGACAAGCTGATGGAGTAACATCAGGCCGTACGCTGGAATGTGCACGGGTGCGGTTGGACCGCTTCGCGTGGCCGTCCTACCGCGATGGCGCTAGTTGAGGAGGAGAGGAAATGGACATGCGGTTAGCTACATTCAATGTCGAGAACATGTTTGACCGCGCCAAGGCGATGAATCTTGATACTTGGGCGGAAGGCAGGCCAATACTGGAGGATTTTGGCCGTCTGAATGAGTTGATTCAAGAGCCAATATACACTGACGCGATCAAGTCTGAACTGCTCGAAATCATGAAGCGACACAAAGGCCTTGTGTCCACCAATAAAGAGAGCAAGTATATCCTGCTTCGCGACATTCGCGGCCAACTCTTTAGCAAACCAAAAAACAAGCCAGCCGAGATCACCGCAAAGGGGCGAGGCGACTGGATCGGCTGGTTTGAACTCGTGATGGAGCCTATCAAAGAAACCGCTACGGAGAATACGGCTCGGATAATAGGCTTGCTGCAAACGGACGTGCTCTGTCCAGTTGAGGCAGAAGACCGCATCGTGCTTGACCGGTTCAACCAGGGTGTGTTGCCGCAAGTCGGCGCGGAGCCCTTTAGTCATGTCATGCTGATTGATGGCAACGACGACCGTGGAATTGATGTCGGGATCATGACCAGGCAGGAATACAGAATCGTCCGCATGCTCAGTCATGTGGACGACCAGGATAACGAGGGCCTGATCTTTAGCCGAGATTGTGCCGAGTACGAAACAAAGACCGCGCAAGGCAACACGCTCCTGTTGCTCGTGAACCATTTCAAGAGCAAGGGCTTTGGGGATCCCGCCGAATCGGCAGCAAAACGACTCCGTCAAGCTGGACGTGTGCGAGCGATTTACGAAGGGTACATTGCCGCTGGCTACGACTACATTGCGATCGTCGGCGACCTCAATGAAATCCCAGATGAACCTCCAATGGACCCGTTGATCCGAAACGGATCGTCGTTGACGGATATCATGGCGCATGTGAAATTCCAAGGCGATGGGCGACCAGGCACCTATGGCAACGGCACCAAATCCGGCAAACTTGACTATATCCTCATGTCTCCCAAGCTATCGGACAAGGTCATAAAAGGCGGAATCGAACGCCGGGGCGTATGGGGCGGCAAGAATGGCACACTCTTTCCGCACCTTCCGACTATAAAGACGGCCAAGGATGCTGCATCAGACCATGCCGCACTATGGGTTGACTTCAATATCTGATACAAGTTCGGCCTGCGGCAAACAGCAAGTACAAGTGCAAGGCCTGGTCATGGGCAGGGCGGCGGTCGCCTGCCGCCCCGGCAGTCCCGAACCGCGCATGTCGCCTGAACTGGGCGCCGGGCCAGTCCGATCCGACGTTCCTGTTTCCATTGCCGGGTAAGTCCCTCCGTTAGCCGACCGAAGCCGACCCCAGCGACGCGGGTGGTCCACACCGCTTGTCGCTGGACACGACGGAACCGCGAATGCCCCCCTCTCCGCGGGAGGGACTTACAAAAAAGCCCCTGTACTTGACTTTCGTGAAGAGGGGGCTCTTCTTCTGACTCTCTCATCCGGAGTCGGAATTTTCCGCAAGACGAAAGTTGCGGCTTTTTCCGTGGTCGGTACACGGCACTGGTGGTGCGCTCTGGTTTGTCCTCTGATGTAACCTGTGCTACACTATTGGCGTCGGCATACGTCATCATGGTTGGAGCAGAACCCTTGTACCCGTCACTGATGACTAGCTTCCGTCGCTACAGCATATTCGCTTCGAGGTCGCACCGATGCCAGGTTGAGTATCAGCAGGCCATCTCACGTGTGTGGGGTGGCCTGTGGTATTTAGCGAGGGTTGGTAGAGGCTGCGGTCATCGTCCGTGTGTGGTCTATAGATGTTCAGATAAAGTTTCGGGATAGGTCATTCAGTGACCTCGCCGAGCGATTCGCAATACCGGCCCATCAGCGCGGTGATCTCGGTCGGCGTGTTGGCAAAATGGAGCAAAGCGTCCTCGACTTTTTCGACTAA
>CAYGWJ010000008.1:0-3160 GCA_964353405.1 uncultured Anaerolineae bacterium | reverse complement strand
GCAGCTTGCCGCGGTAATCGAGATAACCGATGCCGCCAAACAGCGGCACGTACCGATCGGCAAAGCCGCACGTGATGCCCAGCTCTTTGGCTTCGACGCGCTGCGTCAGTTCCGCGAGGATATAATCATTGTGCTTGTGGCAATCGAGGCTGTAAAACTCGCGCAAGCCGGCCAGCGCCAACAAGACAAACAGCGACGAGCCGCCTAATCCGCTTTGGCGGGGCACGTCCGTCCAGGTGGAAATGCGCACACCGCGCTGCGCGAATTTTTCTCTGAACTCGGGACTAAATCGGTACAGGCGATTGACCGAGCCTTTGAGCAAATCGAGTTCGCCATCATACGGCAGAGGCAGCACATCGCGCCGTGATTCTCGGCAAGACTCGGTCACCCAGCCGCCGTCATCATGCTGCAGTGATTCGAGCACCAGCTCTTGGGCCGCTTCGACGAATGCTCCCGCGCGAATGTCCACGGCGGCAGAGATCGTAGCAAAGTCGCCTTCGTTGGCGTCGGAGGGGTTGCCCAGCACATTGATGCGGGCAGGGATGGTCAGCTTGTAGCGCATACTGTCTCCCAGTGATGTGAAATCGGGCGACATTATACCATCTTATCCGGCGACCGCATCGCTGCCAGGATCGCCTGATCAACATCGGTAAAGGTGAGCGCATCCAGCGACTCGAGCGCGCGGCGCTTTTCGGGATGGCCGGCAATACCCCATGCACGCACATTCACACGCACGCCGGCCTGTTCCAATCGCCGCGCCGCTTCGCGCACACCGCGGATGCCACGCGCCGAATCTTCAAAAACGTGGATCTCCACACGCCGGCCGCGCAGGTCACTCAGGGGAGCCACCAGGCGGCCCTCCCGAACCAAAGCTAGAGCCGTCTCGAGCGTCTCTCGCTCGGAACCGCCGATAGCCATTGCCATCGCCATCGCCGTCAACGCGTGAACCGGCGAAGGTTTGACAATATAGTCCGGGCGTTGGTTGTATTGCGCGGCCAGCCAGGTGAGATGCCCGTAAGCGGCCAGCGGCAAGTCCGCCAGCCCGATCAAGTCCAGCGCGATTTCGGCTTCAGGCGCGTAATCTTCTGGTCGCCCTGGCAGCGTGCGAGGCTGGCAGGGCCGCGCGGTGTAAATCACCGGGTGCATCACACCTTGCCAGGCCAGCTCAAGAATCAGGTCACGGCTGCGTGGCTGAAGCGCGGGGCGATCCAGGTCATGCAAGAGGGAGGGCGTCTCGAATGCGGGCGGGATGCCATAGTGACTCGCAAAAACCTGGCTGCCCAACGTATAGTGTTGAAAGACGCGCATCGTGGGTGAGCGGCGCAGGTCGCGGTTGTGCTTGAGCAGAACACTTGACAGCGTCTCGAGCTCGATCCATCGTCCGTTCCGTTCCGGCAAACGGCGCACATCGTCCAGCAGCAATTTGAGCGCGGCGTCCGATGGATTGGCCTCGCGGGCCAGGTCCGTGCCGGACATGGCCTGCCAGATGCGGCGCGCCCACGCGGCCAGGTCGGGCGCGGGGCGCTGCGGCGCGCGCGAGCGCACGGCGCTCAAGGCTGCCTCGAAATCGGCGGGCAATCGCAAAGCGGGATCGGCGCGCCAGATTTCCGCCAACAGCACCGCTACGCAAATCGGGCTGGAATCCCACTCGCTGGTGATGCCGCACGCCTCGAACGTCTCGATGGTCGCATCGGCCAGGTCGTAATCACCCAGGCCCATCGCTCGCGTAAAGTGATTGACCGTTGCCTTGAGCGCGGCGCGATAGCCGCCGGGGTAGATGAGCACGCCGTCCAGGTCGAATAACCATACTTGCATTGCCAACGCCATCTCCAAAATGACAAAGTGATACGATGATACGGCGACAAGAAGAAAAACCGGGTTCTCACTTGCGACGTTTCTCCAATTCTGCTTCAACTTGAGCCAGCGGCACTCTGCGTGCGGCCAAGAGCACAAGCGAATGATAGAGCAGGTCGGCCGTTTCAGAAACCAGCCGCTCGTTGGATTGGCCCAACGCGGCCACGATGATCTCGACGGATTCCTCGCCCACCTTCTTGGCGATCTCTTCCGTGCCGCGCTCAAACAACTGTGCGGTGTATGAACCAGGCTGAGGATTCTGCTTCCGATCCAGAATAACCCGGTAGAGTTGATCCAAAACTGTAGACTGATCATTGCCGTCCACTGTCCACTGCCCACCGACCACTTTAAAAAAGCAACTGCGCTCGCCTGTGTGACAGGCCGGCCCAGCCGGATCAACACGCAACAGAATCGTGTCCGCATCGCAATCGAGACGAATCTCGACGACGTGCTGCACGTTACCAAAAGTCTCGCCTTTGTGCCAGAGCGATTGTCGGCTGCGGCTCCAAAAGTGCGCCTCGCCGGTTTCCTGCGTGAGCTGCCACGCCTCGGCGTTCATCCAGGCCAGCATCAATACCCCGCCGGTCCTGGCATCTTGAACGATGGCCGGCGCCAGGCCTTGCTCATTCCATCTGGGTTGAAATCCATCATCTTCCGTCATTCGTCATTCGTCCTTTGTCACGCCAAGCAGTCCATGGTCTGACCGGAATATCCTGATCCTTCAAATACTGCTTCACCTGCGGTATGCTCAACTGGCGATAGTGGAATAATGAAGCCGCCAGTGCTGCCGAAGCATGACCTTGGGTGAGCGCTTGCACAAAATGCTCCAAACGTCCCGCGCCGCCCTTGGCCGCTTCCTTTGCCCACGCAGCGCGCGCCCGCGAAATGACAACCGGATTCGTTTATTTCTTTAGGGACGTTGTCATCTTTTCCCTCGGCGTGTTGTTCGCGCTGGTCATCTTGGGCCGCATCAATCGTTGCCGTTACACTCTCAGAATCCGGCGTGCACCTCATGACGTTTTACGACAAGGCCGACGACCCCGATTGTCGCTTCCTGCATTGCTTGGGCGGAACGTGCTACAACTCGCCGATGAATACCACCGATTGGATCTATGTTGGCATGGGCGGTTACTTTGCGGCAGGCGACTATGACCTGATCATCGAATGGTCGTATACCCCCGCTTGCACGTCTACGGAAGTGTACGTTGACGACGTGCATGTAGAGTTTATTCCACCAGATCCAACCGAGACGCCAACGCCGACCGCTTTCGCGACACCCCTGCCGGAACTGCCCGGGATAACAGAG
>CAYGWJ010000007.1:0-3605 GCA_964353405.1 uncultured Anaerolineae bacterium | reverse complement strand
GCTCGCCGGCCTGCCGTCGGGGCGGCTGGCCTATCCTATCCTGAACGACAGGGGACTCTATGACGTTTTTCTCCTGACGGCTTCGGGTGGAGGCTCGCAGAGTTTTGACAAGATCATCAGCGGCGGCGACCAGCCATCGCTTAACCCGAACGGCACGTCCATTGCCTACCGTTCGCTGAATGTGGGCATCAACGTTTACAATATGGCTGCCAACCAGGACAAGACGATCTCGCACGATCAGAGTGCAGCCTGGCCGACGTGGTCGCCCGATGGTAAGCGCGTCGCCTATGCCGGCAAGGACTCTTCAGACAACTGGCGCACGTATATCGTCTCGCTCGACGCGCCGAACGAGCCCAAGGTTGTGGCGGCAGGGTGGGGGCCGGCGTGGAGTTCAAGGGGGGCGCTGGCTTATACTGGCTGCGGCGCAGGCGGCGTGTGCGGCATCTTTGTCGCCCAGCCTGACCAGGGCGGCGTGGCGCCCGTCAAGCTGACCGCCGACCGCAATGACATCGGCCTTTCGTGGTCACCGGATGGAAGCAAGATCGCGTACATGTCCAACCACGGCGGGAATTGGGACATCTATATCTTGACGACGGCGGGTGCGGTTCGCCAATTGACGAGTGACGGTTCCGTGGATGGATTGCCCACGTGGTCGCCCAGTGGAAACGAGATTGCGTTTGTTTCCAATCGTGGCGGGACGTGGGGGCTGTTCGTGATGAAGCCCGACGGGAGCGACCAGCGCAAGATCTTGGACCTGGGAACCAAGCTGCCCAACTGGCAGGACCAGCGCCTTTCATGGATTCCATGAGTTTTCACTCCTTTTGCGCCCTCTGGCGCTGCCACGCTGTGGGCCGAGTGGCGCGACCAGATGGGCGAGTGGATTGACGAGCAACCCACGTGAGTGCAAAGTCCGTGTCTGTAAACCTTTATCTCTCTCCCCATCTGGATGACGTTGTGCTTTCGTGCGGCGGGCAAATCGCGCAACTCGTCCGCCGCAGAAGCCACATCCACGTGGTGACCGTCTTTGCCGGTGACGCTGTGCCAGAGGCCGCTGTCTCGCCGCATGTCCAGGAGCTCCACGAGCGCTGGAAGCTCGACCAGCGTAATCCTTCGCCCGGTCGCCGCGCAGAAGACATGGCGGCGCTCAAGGCGATCAGTGCCAGCATCCGGGTTACTCATTTGCCCTTGCCTGACTGCGTGTATCGGCTGGGCAAGATGGATTGGCCGCTCTATTTCACGCGGGACTCGATCTTTGGAGATGTGGCCAGGGTCGAGGCGCCACTGGCGGAAGAGATTTCCCAGACCCTCAAACGCTTGAGGGTGCCGCGAGACGCAACCGTCTATTTGCCGTTGACTGCCGGGCATCATGTAGATCACCAAATTCTCCGTGCGGCCGGCGAGCGATGGGCTGGGCCGCGCCAGGTGATCTATTACGAAGAATACCCCTATGCGGAAAAACCAAAAGATGTCACGCGGGCCCTGGGCCGTGACACGCTGCAGGCGCAACTGATCGAGCTGGATGAGGATGCGCTGTTTTCCAAAGTCAGAGCCATCGCGTGCTATCGCTCCCAGATTTCGACCTTTTTCCAAGACGACGCCGAGATGGCTGCGCGGGTGCGTGCTTACGCGGAGGTGGTCGGCGACGGTCAGCCTGCCGAGCGATTATGGCGGTTGTAGGGGCGCGGTCACCGCGCCCCTACGATTTCCAATGCGGGCGCAGGCCGTACGCTCGCGCGACCGGCACGACGAACAGCAGGCCGCTGTTGGGCGCGTTGAAATCGCCGCCTATGGCGCGCTGTGTGACTTGCACTAGCTCGTCCAGGTCCACGTCATCCTCCACCACCGTGAACGCTGTCCGGTGATGATACTCTTCGCTTTCCAGCAAGTGGCGCAGTGAGGGCATGAGCGGCAGATCATCGCGCCGTATTCCCATCTGTCGAACTTTATGCATGCCCAGGCTTTCCAAGATCGTCACGCCGGGCACGCCGCATTTTTCCCAAGCGTCCAGCACAGCATGGAATCTGGCATGGTCGGGCATGACAACGATGATCATGTTAGGCATGGCTTGGCTCCTTTTCTGAAAAAGACAGCCGCAACAATGGCGGCGTGACAAGCGTCGTAACCAAAACGATCAACGTGACGACCGCGAACAAATTCGCCTGAACTAGTCCCGCCTGCACTCCCACCGAAGCGACGATCAGTCCCACCTCGCCCCGGCTGATCATGCCAATGCCGACGCGCAGTGACTCTCGATGGGTGGCTTGGCCCAAGCGCGCCCCCAGCCCGCACCCGATCACTTTGGACAGGACCGCCACCAGCGTCAACACGATGGCGAACAAAATGCCAGAGCCGGCCAGCAGCCGTGTGTCTGTCTTGAGGCCGATGCTCACAAAAAAGACCGGCACGAGAAACGCATAAGTGATGGTGTGCATCGAGCGCTCGATCTCGGCGCGGAGGCGGCTGCGTCCCAATCCCATTCCGGCGATGAATGCGCCCGTGATGGCCGCCAGCCCGCCGACGACTTCGGCGGATAGGGCAAAGAGCAGCGCCACCACCAGCACCAAGGCCGCCAGGCCCTGACTGATTGGCTGGCCGTGCACCCAGACCGCCCAGCGTGGCAGGGCCAGAAATCCCACTGCGGTTGCCATAGCCAGGTAGATGGCCATCTTGACCAGAACCATCAAGACCGTGCCTGCATCGGCTGTGCCGTTGGACAGCGCAGTGAACAACGAGAGCAGCAAGATGACCAGGACGTCGTCAATCACCGCCGCGCCGAGCAGGATCAACCCTTCGCGCGTGCGCAGTTTGCCGATTTCGAGCAAGGTCTGCGCGCTGATGCTCACGCTGGTCGCCGTCAAAATCATGCCTACGAAAAACGCTGACGATCCTTGATAGCCGAACGCCAGCGCCGTCAACGCCCCCAACACCAGCGGCACGGCCACGCCGCTCACGCCGGCCAGCGTTGCCATTCGACCGGCGCGGCTCATCTCGGTTACGTCCATCTCTAACCCGGCCAGGAACATGAGGCAAATGACGCCCAATTCGGCCATCTCAAAGACCGTCTCGACCAGCAGGTGTGGACTGTCGTGATTCGTCAGAATTGACCAACCTAGCATATTCAACAGGCTGGGTCCAAGCAGCAAGCCGGCGAGCAATTCGCCCAATACCGCCGGTTGGCGCAGGCGATTCGCCAGCCAGCCGCCAGCTTTAGCTCCGGTGATGATGATGACGAGGGAGAGGGCGAGTTGGAGAAACGGCGTCATATGGAGATCCATACGGCCTCGCAGAGATGATGGCTTGTGCCCAAGGGAACCTGTAAGCCGAGTTCTGTGCCCAACCGAGTTGGGCGGCGACCATCTCTCTAGGGCGGCGGTTGCCCGCCGTCTCGTGCGGCCTACCCGCGAACTGAGGGACGAGCAGCCCCTGGCGTCAGAGACGCGCGCTCGCATACTTGGCCTTGCTCCCGGTGGGGGTTGCCTGGCCGGACGTGTCACCACGCCGCCGGTGGTCTCTTACACCGCCTTTTCACCCGCGCCACTTCGTTGCCAAAGTGGCAGTCTGTTTCTGTGGCCCTTCTCCGCGGGTCACCCCGCCTGGGTGTTACC
>CAYGWJ010000006.1:0-2748 GCA_964353405.1 uncultured Anaerolineae bacterium | reverse complement strand
CCGCAGGCTGTACAACCTCCGGGAACGCAACACACAAGGCCCGGTCAACGGCGCCGGGCCTTGTGGATTGGTTCAGACCAGACGGATTACGGCAGGAAGCTAGTCGGGTTGACCTTGCCGTAGGTGTCGCTCATCATCTCGAAGTGCACGTGCGGGCCGGTGCAGTTGCCGGTGCAGCCCATCCCGGCGATGACCCCACCCTGGAAGACAGCCTGGCCGCAGCCGACGTTGATCGAGCTCAGATGCGCATACAGCGTCTGCCAGCCGTTGCCATGATCGACGACCACCACGTAGCCGTAACCCCAGTCGTTCCAGCCTGAGTAAACGACCACGCCGGTGTCGGAGACGTAGATCGGCGTCCCGATCGACCCGCCCAGGTCGATGGCCGGATGCGTAGCCGGGTCGAAGGTGTAGCCGGAGATCCACTTGGAGGCCGTGGGCCAGACGAAGGTTCCGGTGCCGGTCGGGCCATCGACCACCTGGCCGCAGGCGCCCGCGCCGAGGATCTTCGCCGACGCCGGATTCGAACGCGGGATGCGCGGTGTTTTCCACGTCGGCGTCTCGCGCTTACCGCCCGGTACGACCAGTGCGGTCCCGGCTTCGATCTTGATCGCGGCCGGGTCCTCGGCCGGATCGAATGAATTGCCCGGCCACTCCAGGATGTCCTTTGCATCGATCCCGTAGAACGTGGCCACCCGTTCAAGGTTCTCGCCGTCGTTCCACTCGTGCAGCGCGCCGTCCACGGGCAGGATGTTGAGCTCCTGGCCCGGGCTCAGCGTGTGTGGGTCGCCGGAGAGGGCATCCCAGTTGCCCCACAGGATCGTGGCCGGCTTGAGCCCGAACTTCTCGGAGATCCCGAACAGCGTGTCGCCGGCCTGGACCGCGTACTTGATGATCTCCAGCCGAGGCCGCTCGGGCATCACCGTGTGGAGCTCGGCCGTCCGGGCTACCACGCCGACGCTGCCGGTGACCGGCTTGAAGACAGGCAGATCGCCCACCTTGAGCGTGCTCAGGACGGGCGACGACGTAGCGCTGACCGCCTCCGTACCCTGCGTCAGGAACGGCGTTGCTGGCAGCGTGATCAATCCGCTGCGCGCCGCCCAGACGCCCAGGGCGATGACCAGCAGGAGCGCGGCGTGCGAGGCGTAGCGCGTCAGCGTGTCCCGCAGCCCCCGCTGGCTGAGCTCGGCCCAAACGTCGCCCAGCGTTCGGCGGCGCGGCTGCCGTCGCGCGGCGCCGTTGGGGACCTGAGGCTCGGATGGGCTTTCGGACATGGTCAGCCAGCCTCCCAGGGCAGGCGGCGATGATACCAGCCGCCCAACAGACGGTCAAGCAAGGTTCTGTCGACTACGGCAGGACGAACCAGGGGTTGATGAACCCGCCGTTGCTGCGCACCTCGAAATGCAGATGTGCGCCAGTCGAGTTGCCGGTCGATCCGCTGTAGCCGATCGTCTGTCCCTGGCCGATCGATTGGCCGCAGGTGACCGTGACGCTGCTCATGTGGGCGTACAGCGTCTGGTAGCCGTTGCCGTGGTCGACCATTACCATGTTGCCGTAGCCGCCGCCCGACCAGCCGGCATAGACGACGGCACCCGAGTCCGAAGCCCACAGCAGAGCGCCCTGCCCGGCGGCGATGTCGATCGCCAGGTGTCCCGACCAGTAGTCGTTCCCTGACAGGTAGTGGTTGGCGGCGGGCCAGATGAAACCCCCGGAGCCGACTGCCCCGCCCGAGAAATCGCCGGAGCATCCGCCCGAACCGAAGGCGGCGCCCACACCGGCATTGCCGCGGGAGATGATCGGCACGAGCCACTGGCGGAACTCGCGCTTTCCGCCCGGCACAACCAGCACGGCGCCTTCGCGGATCTCCGGCTCCACCGGATCGATGGCGTTGCCCGGCCAGTCGACAATCTCGCGCGGATCGACCTTGAAGGTTCCCGCCACGGCGTCGAGCGTGTCGCCGGATTTCCACTGGTACAGCACCCCGTCGACGGGCAGGATGTTCAGGTCTAGCCCGGGCTGCACCATGTCGGGGTCATCGTTCAGCGTGTCGTAGTTGCCCCACAGGATTGACTCGGGCTCGAGATCGAACTTCTTCGCAATGGCGAAGACCGAATCCCCGCGCTGGACGGTGTAGCGCAGCACCTCGACCCGGGGCCGCAGCGGGCTCTCCGTCTTGGGGTTCGCCCGCCGTGTGACTTCCGAGTCCTTGACCTGCGCTCCGAACGGCGGCATGTCGGATGGCGACAGGGGCGTGGCGGGGGCGATCGTCGCCGGCACTGCCGCACCGCCCGCTTCCAGACGAGCGTTCAGCAGCGTGGTCCAGCCAGCCGCGGCTATGCCGACCGCCACCAAGGCGGCCGGGATCCCGGCACGCACGCGTCGCAGATCGTGGGGCACGCAGGTCTCTTAGAACGACTCGGTCTTGAGCGTCTCGAGGAAGTCCTCGTTGTTGTCCGTCTGCGCCATGCGGGTGATGATCGCCTCGGTGGCATTGGTGATGTCCATGCCGGCGCCGTTGGGCGGCGGGGTGATCATCTGCGAGAACATGCGCCGCATCAGCCACACCCGGGCTGTGATGTCGGGGCCGAGCAGCAGCTCCTCGCGTCGGGTCGACGAGCGCTCGATATCGTAGGCCGGGAAAATGCGGCGTTCCTGCAGCCGCCGCGAGAGCAGCAGCTCCAGGTTGCCCGTGCCCTTAAACTCCTCGTAGACGACGTCGTCCATGCGCGAGCCGGTGTCGACCAGACA
>CAYGWJ010000005.1:0-10150 GCA_964353405.1 uncultured Anaerolineae bacterium | reverse complement strand
CTCATCCAGAGCGAGCGTTGGGAGCGCGGTTGGGCGTTGCTCCGAGAAGATTACCAGCAAACCGTCTTCGCGGGCGCGGCCAAGGCTTATTTTGCCTCGCCATTGGCGGCGTAGGTTCACTATTTGAGACTTACACCCTATGACAATGGCTTGGGTAATTGATTCCGTGCATTCGGAAATCAACTTTTCTGTTCGACACATGATGATCTCGACTGTTCGCGGCCGGTTCGAGAAATTTTCCGGTACCGTCAATTTTGACGAAGCCACACCTGCTAACACGACCGTGGACGTGCAAATCGAGGCGGCGAGCGTCAACACCAAGGAAGCTCAGCGCGATGGGCACTTGAAATCGCCCGACTTTTTCGATGCGGACAAGTACCCTTATCTGACCTTCAAGAGCAAGCGGGTAAACGTGGTGGATAGCCAGCATGCCAAGCTCGTCGGCGACCTGACCATCCGCAATGTGACCAAGGAAGTCGTGCTCGATGTCGAGTACGCCGGCCAGGCCAAGAGCCCATGGGGCACCACCAGCGCCGGCTTTAGCGCGCAGACCAAGATCAACCGCGAGGACTGGGGCCTTGCCTGGAACCAGGCGCTTGAAACAGGCGGCGTGCTGGTGAGCAAGGACATCACCATCAACATTGATGTAGAGATGGTCAAGCAGCCCGAGGCCGCCAAGGAACAAGTCGCTGCGGCCTGATACGATAAGCAACTTGTACAGGCACGGAGCGCAGCTTCGTGCCTGTTTTTTTTACCTACAGGGAAGAGATTACGATGACAGTTCTGGGATTGCATCACATCACACTCGTGTGCTCGGACGCACAACGGACGATTGACTTTTACACCGGGGTGCTGGGGCAACGGCTGGTCAAAAAGACCGTCAACTTTGACGACCCGACCAGCTATCATCTTTACTTTGGCGACGAGCTGGGCCGGCCCGGCACGGCTATCACGTTCTTCGAATGGCCGGGCGCGCCGCGCGGCGCGCCGGGCATCGGCGGGACGCACCACTTTGCTCTACAGGTGGCCGACGTTGACGGCCTGCTCAAGTGGAAGCGCCGTCTGACCGGCCTTGGCCTCCCGGTCACCGGCCCGCTCGACCGGCACTATTTCACATCCATCTACTTGCACGATCCCGACGGCACGATTCTAGAGATCGCCACGCAGGGGCCTGGGTGGGCGATGGACGAAGCCTCCGACCAACTCGGCGCCGAATACCGCGAGCCGCCTCGCGAGATGGTCATCCGCAATCGAGACGAGGCGCGCACACCTGCACTGCGCGCAGGCGCAAGTGTCGCATCCGAGACCTGGCCGGAGCCTGTGCCCGATATTACGCCGGACATGGCGCTGATGCGCGGCATGCATCACATCACCGCCATCAGCTCGGACATCCAGCGCACCCACGCTTTTTGGAGCGACCTGCTTGGGATGCGCCGTGTCAAGATGACAAGCAATTTTGACGACCCCACCTCGGCTCACTGGTACTGGGGCGTCAAGGATGGCCGGCCCGGCACGGTCATCACGTACTTGCAGCGGCGGCCGGACAAGGAGCGACGTGCTCGCATGGGCGCCGGGCAGACGCATCACTTGGCACTCGCCGTGCCGGATGAAGAAACGCAGCTTCAGTGGCGCGAGAAGCTGATTCAGGCCGGGCTGCGCGTATCGCCCGTGATGGATCGGGTGTACTACAAGAGCATCTACACGAACGATCCGGACGGTCACATCGTTGAACTGGCGACGGCGGGGCCGGGCTTTGCAGTGGACGAGGAGGCGACTGAGCTTGGCACGCATCTCAAGCTGCCGCCGTGGCTGGAAAAATACCGCGCTGAAATCGAGCGGGCTCTGCGCCCGATTACGGCCTCACCGTGGCGGGTGTCTGAAGCCAGGTTGGCATGACCAAGGTCACCGGCCTGCATCAGGGCCAGCCTGTATTGACGGCGGGCGCACCGCTCGACCAGGCGCGTGCGGCGATGGTGATGCTGCACAGGCGCGGCGCCAGTGCGCAGAGCATCCTGGAGCTGGCGAACGAGCTGGCACAGCCCGGCTTTGCTTACCTGGCGCCGCAGGCCGCCGGGGGCGTCTGGTATCCCAATCGCTTCCTCGCGCCGATTGCCAGCAACGAGCCATGGCTGTCCTCGGCGATGGACTCTGTCAAGGACACACTCCATCAAATTAAGGCGGCCGGCATTCCGCTCGACCGTACCATACTCCTGGGCTTTTCTCAGGGTGCGTGCCTGGCTTTAGAGTTCGCCGCTCGCCATGCTCAACACTTCATCCAAATTCCCCAGTCCCGTTTTTATGATATACTTTAAAGGGCAAGGGATGATCCCGCGTTTGCAGAGCGAGCGGAAGGACGACTGGGTAGCTGCTCTCAGACGCGGGCGCCCTCGGCCTTCATCACGGGCAATTCGAATACCGGTGTGACGGCACTCCAATTCGCACATTTTGAAAGGGTGGCAAGATGCCAACAAAAGCAAAACAATCAGGGTCAAGAGCGTCTGCGCACAAGGCCAAGATACCCATAAAAGCAAAACAAACGAGGTCAGGCGCGCCGACCCAGAAAGCCAGGATGCGAACGAGTGTCCTCGAGTCACGTCTTGAGGCGCTTGCCGACGAATTCGGCCAGCTCAGCAGCCGCATGGCAGCACTGGAGAAGCGCGCTCGAGTTCCGGGTCCTCAAGGCGACACTGGCGTACAGGGGCCGCCTGGACCACAGGGAGAAAGAGGCGAGCCCGGTGTACAGGGGCAACCTGGACCACAAGGCGAAAAGGGTGAGTCTGGCTCACAAGGACAAAGGGGCGAGACCGGCGTACAGGGGCCGCCTGGTCCGCAAGGAGAAGGAGGCGAGACCGGCCCACAAGGCGCGCCGGGACTAGATGGAGAAAATGGCGAGACCGGCGTACAGGGGCCACCTGGACCACAGGGAGAAAGAGGTGAGACTGGCCCACAGGGGCAGCCTGGTCCGCAAGGAGAAAGAGGCGAGACCGGCCCACAAGGCGCGCCGGGATCAGCAGGAGAAAAGGGCGAGACCGGTGTACAGGGGCCGCCCGGACCGCAGGGAGAAAGAGGCGAGACCGGCCCACAAGGTGCGCCGGGACTAGATGGAGAAAAGGGCGAGACCGGCCTACAGGGGCCGCCCGGACCGCAGGGAGAAAAGGGTGAGCCTGGCGTACACGGACAACCTGGACCGCAAGGTGCAATGGGCGAAACCGGCCCTCAGGGATCGCCGTGACCACAAGGAGAAAAGGGGGAGCCTGGTCCACAAGGCCCACCGGCGCCAAAGAGTGAGCCCGCGGACCCGGCACGCCTCTACGTACTCGAGCGTCGCATAGCAGAGCTGGAGAAACGGTTGGCGGACCCGAAAAAGCGGAGATTTGGAGTGTTCTGAAAATGTGTTATAATGTTTCATGATGCAGTGCGTCATGCAACGCGCCGCCGAACACACTCAACTGAGGAGGTACCTATGGTCAAGCAAGCCGTCAAGGCCGAAGAAGGACTGGAAGAGCGCAGCCCGCTGTTCGAGGCCGCGCGCAAAGTCTTGCTCGCTGGCATGGGCGCAGTGGCCCTCACCCAGGACGAAGCGGAAAAGTTCGTGGACAAGCTCGTGGAGCGCGGCGAGATTGCCCGGAAGGATGCCAAAAAGCTCATCCGCGAAGTTGCCGAAAAGCGCAGCAAGCTGGGCAGGGACGAGCTGGACAAGCGCGTCCAGGATCTCCTGGACCGGATGAATGTCCCCACCAAGGCCGATTTTGAGGCGCTGAACGTCAAGATCGCCGCTCTTACCGAGAAGGTGGACGAGCTGAAAAAGACGCCGGGGTCATAATCCCAACAGCACTGCAGAGAGACGAGCTCGTGCCCATCATCAAACGTTATCCCAACCGAAAGCTGTATGACACCGAGGCCAAGCAGTACGTCACGCTGGAGGGCATTGCCGATCTCATCCGCCGCGGCCAAGAAGTCCACGTGCTGGATCATGCCACGGGCGAGGACCTGACCGCCGTGACCCTGACGCAGATCGTGTTCGAGCAGGAGAAGAAGGAGGGCGGCTTTGTTCCCCGGTCCGTCCTGAAGGGATTGATTGAGGCCGGGGGCAATACGCTCAATGCGCTGCAGCGCTCACTCGCTTCGCCGCTGGGCCTTTGGGGGCAGGTGGACCAAGAGATCGCCCGGCGGCTAGAGGCGCTCGTCGCCCGCGGCGAACTGACCCCAGAGGAGGGCGCTCGCCTCCGCGACCGGCTCGTCGCCGAAGGCCAACCTGCAGAAACGGAATGGCCGATCGAGCAAGCCTTTCGGCAAGCGCTGATCGAGCGCGGTGTTCCAACGCGCGACGAGTTTCAACGCCTGGCGGAGCAGATCGAACAGCTAGCCACGCAGATCGAACCGCACACGAAATCGTTTGCCTCAACGCCCAAGCAAAAGCGCATACGCCGCCAGGCCCGGCAGGCACCCTCGTCTCGCTAGGTGATCCAGTCCGGCAGCAGATGATCCAACCGATTCAGGTACACCAACTCGATCCGGTCCCGGCAAAAGTCAAACCGGGAAATGGCCGCGTTGTTCAGAATGAACCAACAGTTACCCTCATCGGGTGTCTTGAGCATAGCCCGCAACAGGGCATTGTAAAAGGCCCCGTGACTGACCACAGCGACCCGATCATCCTTCTCACCATGCCGCTCTGTCAAGTCACGCAGGAATCGTTGGGCACGGACGGACGCTTGTTCGGGGTCCTCGGGGGAACGATTCCACCAGCCAGCTTCATACAGGCCGGGCCTATCTGGCACCAGCCGGGGGTATTGCGCCTCGAAATACGCGCGAGTCTTGCCGGGTTGTCCGGTGCGTTCGCCCGTCGGTTCGTCTCTCTGATAGATGCCGCCGACCTCGTGCAAATCCTCCCAGGCGACAAGCGGCAGGTTGAGAGCTTGTGCGATGACGCTGCCGGTGGCAACGGCCCGCACCATCAAGCTGGTATAGAGATGCGTGATGTTGAGGTCCGCCGCGTCATAAGCGTCATTCCTCTGAGCCGCAGCAGGCCGGCTGGGCTGGCGCAGGATTTCAGCCACGAGTTCAGCCTGTTGTCGGCCCATCGGGGTCAATTCGGCATCCATGCTGCGGCCCTTATTGGAACCTGTCTGATCCCAGAGCAGATTGTTGACTGACTGGCCGTGGCGGATAAAGTATAACTGCACGATGTCCAATCCCCTTGCACGAAAAACCCTCCCGCAGGGAAACCTGCCGGAGGGTCCTCTTGTGCGCAAACTTGCTAATCGTGTCTGTCTCGCGTGTAGCGTTTGTCTCCGCGAGCGTACAGCGGCAACAGCGCCGCGCTCGCCCTTGACTTGACGGCCTCGACGGCTTGCGCCGTGCGCTTCTGGACCGCATGCCGCGCCGTCATCACCCGCATCGCCGCCGCCGTCTGCGCCACGCGCCAGGTCACCTGGGCACGCTCACGCGCTTTGACGACGGGCGTGAACAACGACGACATGGCGAAAGGCCGCTCGGACACGCCCCATCGAACGACCGCCGCCGCCCACGTCAGGCCGGCGCCGAATCCCACCAGGCACAAGTTGTCACCCTCTTTGCAGCGCCCCTGCTCAATCGCCTCCACCAGCGCGATCGGGATGCTGGCCGCCGACGTGTTGCCATAGTCTTGAATGTTGACCAGGACCTTGTCCATCGCCAAGCCCAGGTGACGCGCGGCCAGCTCGATGATACGCAAATTCGCTTGATGCGGGATGAGCAGATCAATATCAGACAGCGACATGCCGGCCTGGAGAATGGCTTCCGTGGCCGCCTGGCCCATCACACGGGTGGCGAACTTGAACACCTCGCGCCCGTTCATGCGCAAAAAGTGGTCACCACGCTGGATCGTCTCCGGCGTAATCACCTCATGCGCGCCCATGTTGATGCGCAAGTGCTGCGCGCCTGATCCGTCCGAGCCAAGCACGAACGAGAGCACGCCCGTTGGCTCGTCGCAGGCCTGAACGATCACTGCGCCGGCGCCATCGCCAAACAGCACGCACGTCTCACGATCCTTCCAGTCCACGTTGCGGCTGATAGTCTCGGCGCCGATGACAAGCACATTCTTGTGCAGGCCCGTGGAGATAAAAGCCTGGGCTGTTGCCAACCCATAGACAAACCCGGTGCAGCCGGCTTGAAGCTGGAACGCGCCACATTTGGCGCCGAGCAGCTCTTGCACCAGGCTGGAGGCGGCCGGCAACAAATAGTCCGGCGAGGTCGTCGCCAGGATGATCAGGTCGAGGTCTGCAGGCGAAAGGCCGGCCTGGGTCAGAGCGGCGCGGCTGGCCGCCGCGGACATGGTGGCCGTCGTTTCGCCCTCACCAGCAATATGGCGCTGGCGGATGCCGGTACGGGTGACGATCCACTCGTCACTCGTGTCCACCATTTTCGCCAGGTCCGCATTCGTTAGCACCCTGGCCGGAGCATACTTGCCCCACCCGACGATGCGACCATACTTCATGGCTCATCCCCCTTGTTTCACACTCTACGTTTTACGATTGAACGGGGAACCTTCGATTGCGGTGACGAATGAGATAGATGATGACGCCAACGGCGGATACAACTGACACAGCCGACCCCAAGGCCGCCGCCACAATAAGAACGGCCCGACGCGCCCGGCGGCTCATCTCGCGGCTGCCCTCTGTCATTCTAGAGACCAACTGCCGGCCCAGGTGGTTGACAAACACCGGGCTCGGCTCCACAGGCGCCAGCACACGCTGAGTCTGCTCGGCCAACTGCATGAGCACCGCCAGCTCATCCAGACTCTCAGGCGGCGCAGCCAGATCGCGCTTTCCCTGATTGAGCCTGTCGGCCTGCGCCGACAAAATATCCTCAATTCCAAGGTCGTCCATCACTCAACCCTCGCGGACGTAAACCCTCGGCCTACTCGGCCGGGTAGGTGACCACCGCCAATGTGCCAGGCCCAAAATGGACCGCCAACGAAAGCGCCAGGTCATGCACAAACGTCTCGCCAACTTGCAGTGCGCGCCGGGCCTGCTCGAGCATTTGAGCAGCTTCATCGGGCGCCTGGGCATGAATCACCGCCAGGTTGACCTTGGTTTCGCCCACACGCTCGCGCGCTATCGCAATGACGCGCTCGATGGCCTTTTTACGTGTGCGAACCTGGTCGGCCACTTGCATCAAGCCGCCCTCGGCCTGCACGATCGGCTTGATGTTGAGCAGTGAAGCCAGCGCCGATTGTAGCTTGTTGACCCGCCCACTCATTTCAGCGAATTTGAGATTCGCCATCGTGAACAGGTGATTCACCTGCGGGCGTGTGGTTTCCAGCCGCTTGAGGATGTCTGCCGCGCTCTTGCCCGCCTCGGCCATCCGCACGGCGTCCAGACACATGAACCCCAAGCCCGCAGAACCGGCCCAGCTATCAAAGACGTGCACCTTGATCCGATCCGCCAACGCTTCCGCCGCCAACTGCGCCGAGTTCAACGTTCCCGATAGTTTGCCGGTAACATGGATGGACAAAATCTCGTCAGCCGGGCCTGCGATCGCCTGGTATATCCTGACAAAGTCGCCCGGCGGCGGCTGCGAGGTCTTGGGCAACATGCCGTCCTGCTCCACCCGACGATAGAACGTCGGCTTGTCAATCGTCTGGCCATCGCGGTACGTCTCGACGCCGAACTGGATGTGAATCGGCACGACATGAATGTCATGCAGCGCCATCAACTCTTCTGGCAAGTCACAGGTGCTATCCGTCACGATTCGAATCATTCGTTTCTTCCTCTCCGGGCACAACACTTTTCAGTCCCAACTCGTCACGCAATGCAATCAAGGTTCGATGATAAAGCGACTTGACCGCTCCTTCGCTGCGACTCATGATTTGGCCGATATCGGCGTTAGACATTCGCTCGACGAATTTCAAAATGAGCAGCTGCTGGCGTTCGGCGGGCAGCCTTCGAATCGCCACAAGCAACCGCTCGCGCTGCTCATTCGTCTCGGCCACCGATTCGGGTCTCTCGCGGCTCAACCCGATCAACGTGATCTCGTCCAGACCTATCACCCTGCGGCGGCCCTGATCGCGGTGCCAGTTGGCGACCAGGTTGTGCGCAATGCGGTATAGCCAGGCCGAAAACGGCACGCCTTGCTCGCGATAGCGGCCAATGTGCGCCATCGCCCGCTGAAATGTGCGTGCGGTCAGGTCTTCTGCTTCGTGACGGTCGCCGGTGCGATAATAGACATAGTTGTAGATCTTGCCGACGTAGCGCTCGTACAAGATCCCAAAAGCCGCCGGGTCCGACTTGGCCTGCGCAACGAGCGCGCGATCGTCTTCCTGTGAATCTGTCACCACTCCCCCAGGCCCCGGCTTGGAGAAAGTTCTTTGTATAGAAACCCCCATTAGCCGCCGAGGTTACGCCGGTCATTGTAACGCTGGCCCGCTTTCCCGTCAACCAGGGCCCACCTCGTTTCGTGGTATAATCTCGCGAGCGACCGGTCGGACGTAGCCAGAGGCTACATATCAGTTCCATCCACTCGAAGACTTGCGCATGATGGACGAGGCGCACGGCCGGCCCAAGAAGCAATGGTGGCTGGATTTGCGCCCCATCGCCAAGATTCTGGCCCAGCCGACGCCGCGCGTCAGCAACCCGTGAGCTACATGACGAACTAGGACTAGACACACAGGCTCTTGCGTGAGCCTTGTCGGAGGACGCATGACCACTCTCAACCTCGACCTCGATCAGCAAGTCGCCCTTTTGATGCAGGGCACAGAATACGGCGACGAGCAGCTCAAAGCGGCGATGGCCGGCGAGCTGCGCGAGCGATTGAAAGAAAATCGCCCGCTGCGGGTCTATTGCGGCTTTGATCCACGCACCTCTGACTTGCACGTGGGCCACACCATTCCCATGCGCAAGCTGCGTCAGTTCCAGGAATTGGGCCACGAAGTGACCTTCCTGGTCGGCACCGGCACCAGCATGGTCGGCGATCCGTCCGACAAAACGGAAGTGCGCGCCACGCTCCGGCTGGAGGAGGCGGAACGAAACGGGCGCACTTATGCGGAACAGGCTTTTGTGATCCTGGATCGAGAGAAAACCAGAATCCGGTTCAATCACGCATGGCTGCTCGACCTCAAGCTGGCCGACATGATCAAAATGGGTTCGGCGTTTACGGTCCAGCAGTTTATCCAACGGGAAAACTTTAAACTGCGCTGGGAAAAGGGCGACCCGGTTTATCTGCACGAGACGTTCTATGCCCTGATGCAGGGCTATGACGCCGTGGCGATGAACACGGACGTGCAGGTGGGCGGCAGCGATCAACTGTTTAACATCATCAGCGCCGGGCGCAAGCTGCAAGAGGTCTATGGCCAGCGACCGCAGATTGGCATCATCATGGGCATTCTGCCCGGCACCGATGGCATGGTCAAGATGTCCAAGTCGCTGGGCAACCACATCCCCATCCTGGCCGAGCCGGCCGATATGTACGGCAAGGTGATGAGCCTGCCCGATAGCGCCATGCCGATCTTTTTCAAGCTCGCCACCCGCTACCTGCCGTCGCAGATCAAGGTGATTGAAGAGGCGCTGGCCCAGGGCACGCGCCATCCGCGCGATGTCAAGATGGAACTGGCGCGCGAAATCGTCGGCATCTTTCACAACGACACGGCCGCCGTCGAAGCACAAGAGCAGTTCAAGCGCGTATTCCAGGAGCGCGAGATGCCGGAAGAGATGCCCGAGTTTTTAATGTCCGGCCCGGTCAATATCATCAGCCTCCTCGTGCAGACCAGGCTCGCGCCCAGCAAGAGCGAAGCGCGGCGACTGGTAGAACAGCACGGCGTCAAGCTTGACGGGCAGACCGTGGACAGCGTCGAGGCGATGGTGGATATTTCCGCGCCCACGGTGCTGCAAGTTGGCAAGCGCAAGTTTGTGCGGCTGGTCAAGGATGGCTGAGAATGAAAATAGCAGGATTCATTTGGCTGGAGGAGATAGTGGAGAAGCTTGAAGTAAAGCATCAAGTGACTCCCGAAGAAGTAGAGCAAGTTTTCGGCAACCAGCCAAGAGCCAAGCGAATGAACAGAGGCCACTATCGCGGCGAGGATGTTTATCGAGCGTTGGGACAAACAGATTCAGGCCGTTATCTGGCAATTTTCTTTGTGCACAAGCTGACCAATGAGGCCCTGATCCTGAGTGCA
>CAYGWJ010000004.1:0-13786 GCA_964353405.1 uncultured Anaerolineae bacterium | reverse complement strand
CATCGAACACCTCCTACCTACCTGGGAAACGCAGGGGCCAGGTAGTGGGAAGTGTACCGCAGAAGGTACGAAATTATGAGGCTGTTAAGGTACGATATTACACGACTATTGGAGGTACGATATTACAAGACCCTACAACGTGATGCGTGATACGTGATACGTGATGCGTGATACGTGATGCGTGATACGTGATGCGTGATGAAACTCTCTCCGGCAAAGGAACTCTATGTTTGTGGCAGAGAGCTGCGCATCGCTGGCACGCGGATTCCAGTTTGGGTGCAGTACGACTCGCATCAGGATGAGATTGGGCGGCAAATCCGCGACAACGAGGCCGCTTGAACAATGGAGGATGAAATGGCAGACGTGAAGAAATTCGCGTGCGAAGACTGTCCGATTCGAAAACGCTCCGAGCAAAAGCCGGATTCGGTTTTAGCTAAACTCTGGCGGTGGCACATCACGTGGTGCCCGGGCTGGAAGGCGTATCAAAAGGCATTGGTGCAAAACCAATCCTAGGAGCAATAGCATGTCTAGAGCAGAACGTGGAACACCCTGGATCTTGTGGCCGTTTGTGGCGCTGTGGCGGCTCATCGCTATGATCGTCGAGTTCACTGGTCGGATCGTCGCCGTGGTGCTGGGCGCGGTGTTGATGATCGTGGGTGTGGTCGTCAGCCTGACCATCCTTGGGGCTATTGTCGGCATCCCACTGGCGATTCTAGGACTGTTGATGATAGTGAGAGGATTGTTCTAAGTGGGTGTTGGAAGCCATCGGCCTGGTTGCGGCGGCTCCGGCGGAAGAAGCGTTGGTCGCAGATTTGACGGGGAGTGATGTGCGCGGCGCGAGTTACGGGTTGTACACCTTTGCCGCCAGCCTGGGAGCGACGGTTGGCCCGCTGATCGGCGGCTGGCTGTACGACACGATGGGCCAGGCAGCGCCGTTCTATCTGAATGGAGTTGTGTTGCTGGCTGGCACAGCGGCGGTTTGGGTCCTGCTGGGCAAAAGGCCGGTCAGAGCAACCATGACGATTGGCCAGGAAGGCTAATGATGAGCACATCAAGAAAATATGCGCCAAAGTATGCCATTAGTATTACGGACATGAAGCTATACTCTTACGTAGTAAAGTGCGATACAGGATTCGCTCCCAACCCATTTTGGGGCTACTGCACACTTGCTACTTGCAAACCTGGCATACGCCTCAGCGCCCGAGAGGGAGATTGGGTCATTGGGACAGGGTCGGTAAGAAACGTCGGTCAAGATAGGCTCGTCTACGCAATGCGAGTTGGTAGACCATTGCCCTTGGAAGATTACTACACTGATCCGAAGTATGCAGACAAGAAACCAGTTATTAGCGGAACTCTGCGACAGCGTTGTGGGGATAACACGTATTTCAAGGAAAACGGACAATGGCGACGTCACCCTTCTGATTACCACCGTGAACCGGACAAGATGAAGAAAGATATAGATGGGCGCAACGTTCTGATTGCCGAATGTTTCTACTATTTCGGTAGCGATGCAAAGGTGATTCCTCTGCAATTCAGAGATTTGATTGTAGTGAGAGGCTACAAATACAGACACGATCCTCAGACTGTCAAGAACTTTCTCAATTGGCTCAAGACAAGCTTCAAATCCGGCGTTGATGGAGCGCCCTACGACAATCCGGGATGCGGTTGTTGTTAAGAAACAAAGGAAACGCAGCATAACTGAACTCGGTTCTGGTAAATAACAGCACATCAGAGGGATGCGGTGTTTCAGGAGGTTGGGGTATGGATTGGCGACAATACATCCATTCGGATTCTGAAATCTTGATGGGCAAGCCGGTAGTCAAAGGAACTCGACTGGCAGTGGATTTCATTCTTCGGCTCTTTGCGGTAGGATGGACGGAGCAACAGGTATTGGAAAACTATCCCACACTCACGCCTGAAGCGCTCCGAGCCGTGTTTGCTTTCGCCGCTGAGTGTCTGCGTGAGGAAACCCTTTACACCGTTCCAGCCGGGGCAATATAATGCAGTTTCTCGCCAACGAGAACTTTCCAATTGCCAGTGTTCGCCGCCTGCGTCAGGCGGGCCACGATGTCGCTGCCATCGTTGAAGACTCACCCGGAGCCAAAGACCCGCAAGTGCTGGCGCGCGCCGCACACGAAGGACGGATCGTGCTCACTTTCGATCGGGACTATGGCGAGTTGATTTACCGTCGAGGATCGCCAGTGCCTATCGGCATGATCTATTTTCGATTCGATCCATTGACGCCAGAAGAGCCAGCAGAGCATCTGCTTCGCTTGATGGTTGCAGGCGCGCTGTCATTGGAAGGCAAGTTCACGGTTGTGGAGCGTGGGCAAGTGCGTCAACGCCCCCTACCATAGGATTCAGCGATGAGTTATTCTAAACGAAGACCATCATCCCGTAGTCAAACTCCAGCTTCAACCAAGATCGTCTTGTGGTTGATAGGAGGCGCGTTGGGATTGCTGGCGCTGTGTTGCGCTGGGTGGGCGGTGCTCACGCCGGTGATGCAATCGGTGACGCAGCAGGTCGCGCCGCCCAAGGCCGCCGAGCTGACGATTGCGTATTCGCCGGAAAAGGCCGAACTGTTCAAATCGTTGGTGGACAGCTTTAACGCACAAGGCAAAGTGCCTGGCGGCACGCCGATCGTCGTCAAGACGGTGGAACTGGAGCCGGACGCGATGGTAGCGGCTGCGGTGGCGGGAAATTTCCAGGCCATGTCGCCCGATTCGTCCATCTGGCTGGGGCAGGTGGATCGCGCCTGGGCCGACGCTCACAACGGCGAAGGCACGCTCGTCGGCACAACGGCGCGCTATGCCGTGTCGCCGGTGGTGATTGCGATGTGGCGGGATGCCGCCAAGACGATGGGCTATCCCGACAAGACGCTGGGCTGGAGCGACTTGCTGGCCAAGGCGCAGTCCGACAAGAATTTCAAGTGGAGCCATCCGTCCACCACGTCGGCTTCGGGGCTGCTGGCGACACTGGCAGAGTTTTACGCGGGCGCGGGCAAAACGCGCGGCTTGACCGTTGAAGACGTTCAGGCTCAGCGCACGCTTGACACGGTCAATGCGATCGAAAAGACCGTGCGCTACTATGGAGAAGGTGAATGGCCTATCGCGCAGCGCGTCGTGCAGCAGGGGCGCGCCTACCTCGATGCGTTCGTTTGCTCGGAGCAAATCGTCATCTGGGCGCGGGCAAAAGGCGCTGACCTTGTCGCCATCTATCCGTCAGAAGGCGCAACGTGGCAAGATCATCCGCTGGCTTTGCTGGAACAGCCCGGCCTCACCGATGCGCAGCGTTTGACCTTTGCCCGTTTTGCCGATTTTGTCCGCTCGACTGAATCGCAGAAAAAAGTTTTATCGCTGGGTTATCGCCCGTCCGATTTGAATGTCCCGCTCAACTCGCCCGGCTCGCCCATCCGCGTGGACAACGGCGTGGACCCGGTACAGCCCAAGACTTCGCTTCAAGTTCCCGCTCCGGCCGTCTTGGAAGCGGTGCAAAAGAACTGGTCTCAGGCCAAGCGGCGCACGAACGTGATGCTGGTGGTAGACACATCCGGCAGCATGGAAGGCGACAAGATCACCAACGTCAAGCAGGCACTCAAGATTTTCATCGAACAGATTCAGAATGACCAGGAGCGCGTGGGGATGGTGCTGTTTTCCAACACGCCCTATACCACCCTTGCACCCCAGGAATTGCGGACGAATCGCGCGGCGTTGAATTCGACGATTGACAACATCCGGGTCGGCGGCAACACGGCCCTGCTCGACTCGGTGCGCGCAGCCTATAATCAACTGCAAATTCTGAACGACAAGGATCGCATCAATGCCATCGTCGTGATGACGGACGGGCTGGAAAACAATTCCAGTATCACGCTGACAAAGTTGAGCGAGTATATGCGGAACACCAATCAATCCGGCGTGCCCGTGTTAGTGTTCGCCATCGGCTATGGCAAGGACGCAGATTACAAGACGCTCAAGACGCTGGCCGATGCGACGGGCGGCCAGGCGCGTGAAGGCAGCCTCGAAACGATTCGCCAACTTTACAAGTTGCTCTCGACGTATTTCTGATGCGTGAGGGGACATGAGCGGCAGTCCGGCAGTTTTGCTGAGGCAGGGTATCGCAGCGGCCAGGGGCGGGGATAAAGAGACGGCGCGCAATTTGCTGACGCGCGTGATCGAGCAGGATGAAAACAACGCCTCGGCGTGGCTGTGGCTTTCAGGTGTGGTCGAGAGCCTGGACGACCAACAAGTCTGCCTGGAAAATGTGCTGGCGCTCGATCCGCACAATGAGGCGGCGCGCGAGGGGCTGCAGCAGGTACGCAGTCAAAAAGCGTCCTCGGTCTATACGCCGCCGCTGATTTCGGAAAGCCGTTCGAGGGGCAAGCCGCTCACGCCGGCGGCCGCCATGTTGCGCGGGACCCGGCCCGAGCCGGAGCCGCCGCAGGCTGCACCGGCGATTGTCTCGCCTTTGCTGAGCATGATGCCGCAGGCCGGGCCTGAATCACCTGAAGCCCAGGCCGAGGCTGAAGCAGCGCTCGGCGAGTTTGATGACGAGACTCTGTGCCCGTATTGCGCCGCGCCGACAAGACGCCAAGACAAGCGCTGCGCTGCGTGCAAGGGGAAGCTGTGGAGGTCGTCGCGGCGAAAAACAGATGGCTCGTACTGGTTCTGGATGTTGATGGGCGGCCTGATCCTCTCGCTGGCCGGGCGAGTGTATTTGTTTGCGTTTCAGTCATGGCTTGCGCTGGGGCCGCTGGCCGCCAAGCTCGAGACACCGGAGCAATTGCTGTGGCTGTACCTGGGCTGGCACACTCTGCCGCCCGATGTGGCTGAGGCCATCACCCGCCGGGTGCCGGTGATGGATTTCTGGTTGTTCGTCATCAGCCTGATGGTGCAGCTGGGATTGATAGCGCTGCTTTACCGGCGGTGGCGGCCTTTGTACTGGATCGGCGTTGCGGCGGCCTCCATCAACCTGGTGGTTGCGCTGATCCAGACGGTGACGAATGCGGGGCCGTTGACTCTGTTGAGCTTGCTCATCTCGATTGTGTTGATGCTCGTCTTGCTGCGCATTGAACAAGATTTTATCGTGGAGCATGAGCGGATCCTGTGCGCACCTGACAAGGGCCTGCGAAGTCATTCGGCGTTATATGCGCGCGGGCGCGAATATGCCCGGCAAAAGATGTGGGCGCTGGCGGCGGTTCACTTTCGGCGCGCGACAGGCAGCGCGCCCGGCAGCGTAGCCTATCATCTGGCCCTGGCGACAGCCTACGCTCATCTCCATCGTTTTGAGCGCGCTCGATCCGTGCTGCGCGGAGCAGAGCGGCTTGAACCGGAGAATGCGCAAGTGCGCGAGCTGGCGGACCTGGTCCGCGAGTTGGAAGCCAAATGATGCCCTGACCCGGGAGCTGTATGACGAATCGAAGATTCAAGACACGGAGATAAAACGGAGCAGCGCATGACCTACGAGCGACCTCAAGAAGCGTTGCGCAAGCGCGCCGCGCGCGCCATCATCGAGAATGCAATTTTTGACTGGAAGAGCGGCGTCGTCATCGCGCTGACGATTTTGTTTACGACTTTTTCGCCCATCAGCGATGGATGGCGGTGGTATTACCTGGCGGGCGGCATCGTGATGTGGGCCGCGCTGTTCGTCAGCATCATGACGGATCCGGCAGCCAATGCCAAAGCTGTGGCCGATCTGCTGCGGCGCGACTTTGACCCCAAGGCGTTGCAGACCGGCCCGGCGCGTGAGCCGATTGAAAAGGCGCTCGAGTATCGCCAGCGCATCGCCGAGCAAATCGCCCGGACGCGCGAGGGTGTATTGCGTGATCACCTGCGCGGCACGGCCGATCAGATTGACGAATGGATTACGAACCTGTACCAACTGGCGCAGCGGCTCGATGCCTATGAAAGCAACGGCGTGATTCGCCAGGACTTGCAGGACGCGCCCAGAGCATTGCAGGCTTTGCAAGTCAAGCTCAAGAACGAGGACGATACTTCGGTCAAGGCGCAAATCCAGCAGAATATCCAGGCCAAGCAGCAGCAACTCGACAGCCTCAACCATCTGCACAACATGATGGAAAAGGCCGCACTGCAGATGGAAAGCACCACCACCGCACTCGGCACAGTCTATTCGCAACTGCTGCTCATCGGCGTCAAGGACCTTGACAGTGGGCGCGCACAGCGATTAAGCGAGGACATCACCGAGCAGGTCACCTCGCTGCATGACCTGGTCAGCTCGGTGGACGAAGTGTACGCGCGCCGCGCGTAGGGCAAGTTGATAACTTGCCCAACAGGAGCGTGTGAGATGGACATGGCACAAACACTCTGGCAATTGCTCATCAATCCAAACATCGCCTACTTGCTGCTGGTCATTGGACTCTGGTCGGCGATTACGGCCTTCCTCGTGCCCGGCACAGGCTTGCCGGAAGCCATCGCCGCCGTATGCCTGGTGTTGGGCGTGACCGGGCTGACGCAACTGCCCATCAACGCCGTCGGCGCGGCGATGATTGCGCTGGCATTCGTCCTGTTCCTGCTCGAGTTCAAGGTGATGAGCCACGGCGCGCTGACGGTGGGCGGCGTCGTGTCATTCGCGCTCGGCTCTCTCTTTCTTGTCCGGCCTACGGAGGCGCAGCCCGGCGTGAGCATAGCGGTTGTCAGCATGACGACGCTGGCGACCGTCGTCTTTTTCGTCGTGGCCGTTCGAGCGGCGCTGCGGACGTATCGCCAGCCGATCTTTTCCAGCCGCCAGCGCATCGTCGGCGCGCAGGGCGTTGTCAAGCAGACGATTGCCCCCGTCGGCGCGGTGCAGGTCAAGAGCGAGTTGTGGACCGCCGTGGCCGACGAGCAGGTGGCCGCCGGCGAAAAAGTCGTCGTCACGGGCATCGAAGGACTCAGGTTGCGCGTGGCGCGGGCCAAATCTTGATCGAGCCTTGCAAAGGTTGCAAACCTTGGCAAGGATAACCATCTGACACAAGGAGGTCAAAATGGATTTCGGTAACATTCTCGCTCCAACGGCTTGCGTTATCGTGTTGATCGTCGTGTTCGCCCTGGCTATCGCGGCTTCGGCGATCCGCATCGTGCCGGAATATCAACGGCTGGTCATCCTGCGGCTGGGCCGGTACGTGGGCAAGGAGCGCGGGCCGGGCCTGGTGTTTGTCATCCCGCTGGTGGACCAGCCCCTCACAGTTGACCTGCGCGAGACGGTGCAGGAAATCCCGCACCAGCAATCAATCACCAAAGACAACGCCGGCATCAGCATTGACTTTCTGATCTACTGGAAGGTCGTGGATCCGGTGCAAAGCGTCGTCCAGGTGCGCAACTTTGTCCAGGCTTCCCAGGGTATCGCCACGACCACGCTGCGCGCGGTCATCGGCGACATCCCGCTGGACAATGTGCTGGCCGAGCGCGAGCGCATCAACCTGGAGCTGCGCACCAAGCTCGACGAGGTGACGGAGCGCTGGGGCGTCAAGGTGACCGCGGTTGAAATCCGCGAGATCATCCCGCCCAAGGACGTGATGGACGCGATGACGCGCCAGATGTCGGCCGAGCGCACGCGCCGCGCCGTGGTGACGGAATCGGAAGGCAAGCGCCAGGCGACGGTAACGGTGGCGCAGGGCGACAAGGACGCGGCCATTCTGCGCGCGGAAGGCGAAAAGCAGTCCAACATCCTGAAGGCCGAAGGCGAGCGGGCGGCCCAGGCGCTGCGCGCTGAAGGCTTTGCCGTGGCGCTCAAGACCATCTTTGACGTGGCCGCGCACATTGACTCCAAGACGATGACGCTGCAGTACTTTGAGGCGCTCAAGACGCTGGGCATGGGCGCTTCGACCAAGTTCATCTTCCCGATGGAGTTTACCAACCTGCTCAAGCCGTTTGCCCATCAGGCGGAAGAGACGGTCAAGTGAAGCGTGATGCGTAAAACGTAATACGTAATACGTAATTACGTTTTACGCAGTCGGGTGAACTTTGGCGGCGGAGGGTGTGACGATTGCGCGGGCCACGTGGCGCGACGTGATTGCCTTGTGGCGGCTGGAGCGCGCCATCTTCTCGCGTGATGCTTACGACCCGCTGACGCTGCTCCTGCTCGTCGCGTGGCCCGGCATCGTTGCGCTCAAGGCGACGAATGGCAAATCGCTGGTTGGGTTGGTGGCGGGCGACCAGCCATGGGGTGAGCAGGCCGCGTGGATCGTCGTGCTGGGAGTGGCGCCTTGGCATCAACGCGGCGGCATCGGCGCGCGGCTCTTGGCGGAATGCGAAGCGCGGCTGGATCGGCCTGTGTTGCGGCTGATGGTGCGCGAAAGCAACGCGCCCGCTATTGAGTTGTATGTAAAGTCCGGCTACGCTCGCGTCCGGCGCGAGGTGGGTTACTATAACGACGGCGAAGCCGGGCTGTTGATGGAAAAACGCCGTGGAGAATAGAGGACAGAAAATTGGTCCTTGTAAACAGCGCATCGCTGAGCTTGAGCGCAAGCATGGGATGAGCTTTGAGCAGTTCACGCGCTACACGGCGGAGCGCACTGCGTACCTGCGCAATTCCACAGACCTCTCGCTCGATGAGCGCCGCTCCCTGAACGAAGAAATCATGTTGGATGAAGATGACTGGCTAGACTGGAAAGCGGCTGAAGAAATGCTGTCAAGTTGCTGCAAGACGACGGCTTAGAGACAGGTCTATGAACAAAGCAAAGAGTAGACCGGCCCCAGTTTTGCTGCGACTCAAAACATGCCGCGCATGTGAGGAAATGACATGAGAACAACCCAATTGATAATCGCCTTGACGCTTGTAGCCATGCTGGTCGCCTGCGGCGGCCCGACGCCGACAAAAGGTCAAGTCATCGTCTACGTGGCCGCTCCGCTTTCGGGCTTTCAGGCCAACGGCGGGCAGACGGTGCTGGGCGGCGCGCGCCTGGCCGCCGACGAGGCGAACAGGTCGGGCGGGCTGCTGGGCTACAAGATCGTCGTCGTGGGCAAGGACGACGAAAGCACCGATGACGTGGCGGTGGCCGTGGCCAAGGACGTAGCTGCCGACGTCAAGGCTGGCAAGCGCGTGCTGGGCGTCGTCGGCCACTATAACAGCGGCCAGACGCTGGCGGCGATGGAAATCTATAAGGACCTGCCCATTGTCATCATCACGCCCACTTCTTCCGAGGTCACGCTCACGCAAAAAGGCTACAAGAACTTTTTTCGCGTCAACGCCAACGACAGCGCGCAGGCCAGTGTGGATGCCGCCTACCTGGTCAACAAGCTGATGGCGAAGAAGGTTGCCATCGTCCACAACGACGACCC
Source organism: uncultured Anaerolineae bacterium (assembly GCA_964353405.1). Lineage (GTDB taxonomy): Bacteria > Chloroflexota > Anaerolineae > Fen-1058 > Fen-1058 > JBGLNJ01. The sequence goes on along the minus strand of CAYGWJ010000004.1, from coordinate 4,511 downwards.
GTATGGCATCGGCCTGGGCAAAGCGCTGGCCGATCAATTGGGCAAGCTGGGCGCGCAAGCCGTGTTGAATCTCCAGGTGCAAGTCGGGCAGAGTCAATACATCACCGAAGTGCAAAAGATCAAATCCGCCGTTCCGGATGCGGTCTTTTACGCGGGCTATGAAGTCGAGACGCCTTACCTGCGCAAGCAACTGGTGGATGCGGGCGTCAAGGCGCCGTTCATGGCGTCCGATGGCGCGTTCCTTTCCCCGACGATTGACGAGGCCGAGGGCGCGGCCGAGGGTATCTACCTGAGCAACTTTGCGCCCGAGCCGCGCGTGGCGATGCAGGCGCAGTGGAGCCAGTGGCTCAAGGCCTATCAGGCTGTCGAGTATCGCAATCCCGACACGTACAGCATCAACGGCTACAGCGCGATGAAGGTGCTGCTTGAAGGCGCCAAGAAGGCCGGAACGCTCGAAGGGCCAAAGGTGGCAGAGGCTATCCGCTCGCTGGACCTGACCACGCCCATCGGCAAGGTCGCTTACGATCCCAACGGCGACTTGAAGGAGCAGCGCATCTTTATCTTCCAGGTCAAGGACGGCGCGTTCGTGCAGGTGAGCCAGTAGCAGGAGGCAGGAGGCAAGAGGCAGGAGGCAGGAGGCAAGAGGCAAGAGGCAGGAGGCAAGAGGCAAGAGGCAGGAGGCAGGAGGCAGGAGGCAGGAGGCAGGAGGCAGGAGGCAAGATGGTGAACCTGGTATTGCGTTCGTTCATCGTGTTGGCCCTGTTGTTCGGGCTGGTGTTTGCCGTCGGCATCATGGCTTTATTTGCGACGGGACTGCCGCTCTGGCTGGCTGTGCCGTTCGCCGTGATCGTGATCGCACTGCAATACCTGCTGGGCCCGTTCATCTTGCAGTGGATCTACAAGATTCAATGGGTAGAGCCTGAGCAGTTCAGCCCAGAGCTGGCGGCGTTCATCGCGCGCGCGTGCCAGCAGCGCAATATCCCCAAGCCGCGCTTTGGCATGATTGACGACGGCAATCCCAACGCGTTCACCTTTGGGCATTATCCCGGCAATGCGAGGCTGGTCGTGACGCGCGGGCTGTTGCAAATGCTCAACCCGCAAGAGGTGCAGGCCGTCGTCGGTCACGAGATGGGCCACATCGCACATTGGGACTTTATCGTGATGACCGTTGCGGCGGTCGTGCCGCTCATGCTCTATACGTTGTGGATTGCGACACGCGGCAGTGGTCGCTCGCGCAAAGGCGGCGGGTATATCGCGCTGATCGGCTTGATCTCGTACATCGCGTACGTCGTGAGCCAGTACATCGTCTTGCTTCTCAGCCGCGTCCGCGAATATTACGCCGACCGCTTTGCAGGTGAGGTCACCGGCAATCCTGATGCTCTGGCGACCGGCCTGATCAAGATCGCTTACGGGCTGGCTCGCGCGCCGGAAGCCGGTGAGACCAAGAATAATCTGCGGATGCAAGCTGCTCGCTCGTTCGGCATCTTTGACCCCAAGGTTGCCAACGCACTGGCCTTGGCCGGAGCCGCGTCGGGCGGCATCTCGACGGCGACGATGGAAGACGCGATGAAGTGGGACTTGTGGAATCCGTGGGCTGTGTGGTACGAGCTGTCGTCCAGTCACCCGCTGCCGGCCAAGCGCATCCGGGCGCTGGAAAAGCAATCGGAAGCGCAAGGGCGCATTCCATCGTTTTCCTTCCGCGCGGTTCAGCCGGAAAGCTACTGGGACGAGTTCCTGGTTGACCTGGCCGTCAGCCAGATGGCGTGGATCGGTTTTGTGGTGGGCCTGGCGATAGCTGCCGCGGGCGTATTCGTCGGCCTGCCGCTGGCCGGAGCAGGCGCGGGCCTGCTGGTCTGGGGCATGGCCTGGTGGCTCCAGCGCCGCTTCATGTACCCACCTGATCTGAGCGACGACGCGCAAGTCAAAGAGCTGGTCGGCCAGGTGAAGGTAAGCAAGATTCGCGCGGCGCCGGGGACTCTGAGGGGTCGTATCATCGGGCGAGGCGTGCCGGGTTTGTTTTATAGTGATGACCTGGTGCTGCAAGATGCCACCGGCTTTATTGTGCTCGACTATCGCCAGCCGTGGCGCTTGTTCGAGTTCCTGTTCGGCTTGCTGCGCGCCGACAAGTATGTTGGGCAAAGCGGCTCGGCGCGCGGCTGGTTCCGCCGCGTGCCGCAGCCCGTGTTCGAGCTGCGTGAGCTGGTGCTGGACGACGGCAAAAAGGTCACGTCATGGGTGTACCCGCTGGCGCAGTTCTGTGTGGTCGCGCTTATGGCCCTGGGGGCGCTGGCTGTGATTGGGCAGGTGGTGTTGATGATGTTGCGTTGAAACCAGGTCCAGGTCCTGGATATCAAACCTCACGGCGCGGCTCGTCATTTGGTTGATGAGCCGCGCTGATGCTATAATGAGCGGTAGAGGGTACCGACCGTAACCGGCTTCTCCATCATTCTCCTCTACCAGGAGCGTTTATGAAACCCCCAACTGATATCACGTCCGAAAAGGTTCCGCTCGTAACCAAGTTCGCCTTCGGCGCGGGCGATGTCGGCCCGGCCACGGCCACCGCTATCATGTCGTTCTTTCTGCTATACTTTTTCACCGACGTGGCGCGCATCAGCCCGGCCATCGCCGGAGTGATCTTGTTGATCAACAAGATTTGGGACTCGGTCAACGATCCCATCATCGGCGTGCTCTCGGATCGGGTCCACACGCGCTGGGGACGCCGCAGGCCGTGGTTCCTGTTTGGCGCAATTCCCTTCGGCATCACCTTTGTCCTTCTGTTCCTCGTCCCGCCCTTTGATTCGACCGGCCGCTTCTGGTATTACCTCATCGTCTCGCTGCTGCTCGACCTTGCGTTCACCGTCGTCAACGTGCCGTATACCGCGCTCACGCCGGAACTGACGCGCGACTATGACGAGCGCACCAGCCTCAACTCGTATCGGTTCGCGTTCTCCATCGGCAGTGGGCTTTTGGCCGCCGTGTTGCATCCCATCATCGTGAATGCGCTCAAGCCCGTCGGCGGCGAGCAACTTGGCTACGCCGTGTCGGCGGCGCTGTGGGCCACGGTCTCGGCGGTTGCGTTTTTCTTTGCCTTCTGGGGCACGTACGAGCGTCACACGCAAGAAGAGCAAGAGGCGATTCCGTTCTGGGAGGGTTTAAAGATCACGTTCGGCAACCGCGCCTTCCGCTACGTGACCGGCATCTATCTGCTCTCGTGGCTGGTGGTGCAGACGGTCTCGACCATCGTGATTTACTACATGACCTATTGGCTGCGTAAGCCGGATATGATTTCATTCGTCATCCTGGCTGTGCAGGGCAGCGCGCTCATCTGGCTGTTCATCTGGACCAGGGTCAGCGCAAAAGTGGGCAAGAAGGGTGTGTACTATCGCGGCATGATCTTTTGGATCGTGGTATCGTTCGGGTTGTTCATCGTTCAACCGGCGTGGCCCAGTTGGGTCATCATTGTGATGGGCGCTTTGGCCGGCATCGGCGTGGCGACGGCGTACCTCGTTCCGTGGGCCATGCTGCCGGATGTGATCGAGTTGGACGAATTGGAAACGGGCCGCCGGCGCGAGGGCACGTTCTATGGCTTTTTTGTTCTTTTGCAAAAGGCCGGGCTGGCGCTGGGCTTGTTCTTCATCGGCCAGGTGCTTTCACTTGCAGGTTACATGACGCCTCCGCCCGGCGCGACGACGCCCATCGTTCAACCCGATAGCGCCCTGGTGGCGATCCGGTGGATGATTGGCCCGGTGCCGGCCGTGGTTCTGGCGGCGGGCATCTTGCTGGTGTACCTGTTCCCGATCACTAAAGCGGGGCACGAAAAGACGTTGGCGGAACTGGCGAGGCGCAAGAAGCAAGAGGCATGAGGCAAGAGGCAGGTCGCAAGAGGCAAGAAGCAAGAGGCATGAGGCCAGAGGCAAGTCGCAAGACGACCGGAAGCACGGAGCGCAACTCGCCAGATGGCAAGCTGTTGGCCTCTGGCTCACAAGATGGCACAGTGCGGCTTCGAGGAGCGGGGTTCATGGCATATCTGGAAGATAGCGGCTCAAAGGTCAAGTAGCGCAACATGATGCCACAAACCCATAGACAGCCTGCGCTTGACGGTAGAATTGCTTTACATCTTCGCGTGTCGGGGTCAGTGGCAGGTCAGCGGGATAACGCACTTCCACCGCGTAGGGAGTCAGTCCCTCGATCTGCGATTCAAGTGCTGCGAATTCCGGGTCAACTCCCTTGCACAAATCGAGCAAGTAGCCCAGGTCGTGGCGATAGAGGAAAGCGATGTTGCGCCAAGTCAAAAATGGCAATAGTGCAAAAGTCACCCTATAGATGTCGAAGGTAAGGTCAGCCAACGCTGACGGAGCTTGTTCATCTGAGCACCGATGCGACGTGTGGAACGGGTATGTAAGCGGAATCGCGCCTGATGTTGTTGAAAGCGTTGTTGTTCTCGTTGCAAGTCTGCCCGGGGCACTTGGCGCAAAGCGATCAAGCGTTGGGCCTCAGTGGATGGCCTGGGG
>CAYGWJ010000003.1:0-11923 GCA_964353405.1 uncultured Anaerolineae bacterium | reverse complement strand
ACAACGCTTTCAACAACATCAGGCGCGATTCCGCTTACACACCCGTTCCACACGTCGCATCGGTGCTCAGATGAACAAGCTCCGTCAGCGTTGGCTGACCTTACCTTCGACATCTACAGGGTGACTTTTGCACTATTGCGATTAAAGTAACAGTTTTGTAACAAAATCACACACCTCGGCGCAATTCGTTAGAATGCGGTTAGGGCCTGTCCAGGTTGAGTCGAGTCGGGACAGCACCTGACTTTTAGCGATCCCCCCTCAAAGCCCAGGAATCTCCCTGGCCTGACGACAACCTGGCATCAGTGCCCCGCCTGGCGAATGGCCGCCAGCAGCGTATCCGCTGTCGCCGACTCGGGGACAAAGGCCACCGCGCCGGCGCGCTCTGCGCACTCGCGCGTGCGCGCGTCATAAGCTTGGGCCAGTTCAAGCGCTTTTAACGGTACTGATAAGAGGTAATGAACCCCGCCGACCAGAACAGTCGGCGGGGCCTTGCTGATCAAAGTAGCAAGCGAACTACTCAGGCTGTCCAGGCTGCACTGGCCCAATGCGGTAGGGCCGCATCATCTCGTTGTCTTCGTGTTCGACAATGTGGCAGTGCCACACGAACTGGCCCGGCGTGCTGAACTGCGCCTTCACGCGGGTCACCTGACCCGGGTAGGCCAACACCGTGTCCTTGAAGCCGGTCTCCCAGGGCTCCGGCGGGGTCGGCACCGAGCCTGGCACGACCTGGACCTCCTGTGTCGCCTCATTCACGGAGATATTCTGCCGGTTGACGACCTCGAACACCACTTCATGGATGTGCATGGGGTGGGCGTCAACCGTGGCGTTGTAGAATTCCCAAATCTCCGTGGCGCCGACCGCCGGGTTTTCCGTGGTCGGTTCCATCCACATGCGCTTAGTCCACACTCCCGGGGCGATGTTGGGGTCTCCGGCAACGGTGCCGAGCATGGCTGCCGCCGGCGCGTCCGCGAAGGACATTGACATCTCTTCCAGGAGCGCCAAAGGACGTGTTACCGTCGCGGGCGGAAGCGGCGTGATCGCCGGCAGCACCAGGAACTGCGGCGGGGTGGTGAGGTCAGGGCCCACGCGCGGCACGACACGGAACTGCATGATCTGGCCGGTAGTGTTCGGGTCGGCCACCGGAAAGTCCACGCCAGGCACGCCTCCGCCATAAGGCTCGTCGGGCCCGACGTTGCCAAGCACATAGTTGCCGACCGGCACATTGGTAAAGTCAACAATGACGTCCGCCCGCTCCGCCAGGCCCATCAGGAGGCGGTTGCCATTGTTCGCGGTAAGATTGACCGGTGCGGCCAGGAAGCCGCCCTCGTTGCCGATCTGCCAGACCTTGACGCCGGAGATGTCGTTAAAGTCCAGGATGAGGACGCGCGCCTGGCAGCCGTTCAGGAAGCGGAGCCGATAGCGCCGCTTCTCGACGGTCTGGTACGGCCAGGTGTTGCCGTTGACCATGATGGTGTTGCCGAAGAACTCGGGGTTCCAGATCGGCGAGAGGTCGGTGTCCGGGATGTAGGGCCCGGTGATGCCGTCGAAGAAAGCGCGCGTGTCCGGGTAGAAGAGCGAGCCATCGGCATTGAACGAGCGGTCCTGGATGGCGATCGGAATCTCATAGTAGGTCCTGTCGGGCAGGATCTGGTCAAGTTCGTTGGGCGCCGGTCGCGGGAGGAGTGCCAGCCGCCCGGTGCGCGAATCGCGCAAGGCCAGGTCGCCTGCCGGGCCGCCGCGGATGATGTAAAAGCCCGCGGGACCGGCGTAGACATTGAGCCGCGTCATGCCCAACGCGTGATCATGGTACCAAATGGTCGAGGCACGGTTCTTGTTGGGATACTGGAAGATGGCATAGCCGGGACCCCACTTAGCCCCGAAGCTTGCAGCAGCCTTACCCTTGAAGAAGTCGTACCACGTTCCCTTTGTGGCGTAGCCAGCCGGGATATTTTTCGCCGCTGGCAGGAACCACGCTTCCGCATAGCCGTCGCTCTCGTCGCCGACGCCGACGGCGCCGTGGACATGCGTCACCATGGGAACGGGACCGGTGTAGCGGCCGGGCGTGCTGGCGAAGGTCGGGCGCATGTCGCGTCCCGCCGTGCCGCCCGGCGGGTTGGCCCAGTGGAGCGTGGGATCCACTGGCAGCAGGTGCGGCAGGTAGTTGCCGTTGGCGTCTTTCAGATCATTGATCCACTTGATCCGCACTGGGCGGTTCCAGTTCGCCTCGATGGTCAATGACGGCGCGTTGTAGATCACCGGCGCTTTCGGACTGAGCGTCTTGGCCGGCCCATAGCCCCAAACCGTCGTTTTGGGCATCCCAGCCGGCAGGATCTGCTGCTGGAACTGTTTCACCGAGATTTCGTAATAGTCAATCAGTTTCCCGCCACTGCTCAGAATTCCGGCGCGTGGCATCTGCGGCGGGATGAGGAGCGGCGTGTCATACTTCGAAACTGAAGTGAGATTGAGCGTACCGCCGGGAATTTGCGCGTAGACGGTGCGAGTGATCCCACCGATCTTGCTGGTCAGGTACAGTCCGGCGCCCGCAGCCCCCAACTTGAGAAACTGTCGTCGCGTGATCATAGATATTCCTCCGTCGAATAAATGCTGTTGCGAGTGCAACAGGCCAAGTGTGATTCAAACCAATCGCCTACAAGTATAAATCCATCTCTAGTTCATTTATTTCTAAATGTGTGCCTCCTTTGGAGTCAGGGGATGTGTTTGACCGGGCGCACCTTGGGTGGAACGACGGTGCACCCGACCACACTCAGCTCCCTCCCCGGTACCGGCTGCAACCTCGCGGTGCGCAGATATCTTGATCATGATGATCAGTGTGCTACCTGGCGAATCGTCGCCAGCAACCTGTCGGTCGGCACACACTTGGGAACAAAGGCGGCCGCACCGGCCTTCTCGGCGCACGTGCGGGTGCGCGCGTCATCGTGGATGCTCAACATGATCACAGAGACGCTCGGGCAAATGGACTGGAGCGCATGGGCCGTCGCAATCCCGTCCATGTGCGGCATCTCGACATCCATCAGCACAATGTCGGGACCAAGCGCTTGGGCCAGCTCAACCGCGACCTCACCATCAGGCGCTTCGCCGATCACCGACAGGTCCGGCTCGGCCTCCAGCCGCATGTGCAATCCCTTTCGCACAGCCGGTTGATCGTCAACGATCAAAACCCTAATCATGTCAGCTTCCCAGGTGCGGTTTGGATTTCCACGGCCACCGGGCCGGGCTATTTCGGACCTGGCCAGTTGAGGGCCAATGCCAGCGGCCATTCTTACCTCAATCTAACCTTGCCGGGGCAATCACCCCAGGCTGTTATAACTTTGTTATGCAATTCATCCCTTTGTTACGTTCTCGTTATAGGCTGAGCGTAAACTTGATAGGGTGTAGTTTAATGTTGCGTGCCAGGGCGATCTGGGTTGCACACGGGCACACAGATGGAACTCGAGCGGATCGCCGATCACTACAAGTATAGGTGTGAACGCGAATAATTTCATCTCTAGTTCGAGTGATTTTTTTCTACTCTCTTGGAGTGAGCGGAGCATCCCCCAAAAGTGTGAGGTCAGCCATATGCCCATTCGAATCTTGATCGCCGATGACCACGGTGTGGTGCGCCAGGGACTGCGCATGTTCCTGGGGTCGGACCCGGAACTGGAGATTATTGGCGAGGCGCGCGACGGCGCCGAAGCGCTCCGTCTATCCCGAGAACTTGCACCCGACGTGGTGTTGATGGACCTGTTGATGCCCGGCATGGACGGCATCGCCGCCACCGCCGCCATCCGGCGCCAGGTGCCGGAGACTGAAGTGGTGGCCCTCACCAGCGTGCTCGAAGATGCTTCGGTGGTCGAAGCCGTGCGCGCCGGGGCGATCGGCTACCTGCTCAAAGACACCGATGCCCACGAGCTGCGCCGCGCGATCAAGGCGGCGGCGGCCGGTCAGGTGCAGCTTGCCCCGCAAGCGGCGGCGCGGCTCGTGCGTCAAGTACGCACGACAGACAACAGTTACGCGGCGCTGACCGAGCGCGAAACAGACGTGCTGCGATTGCTGGCGCAAGGCAAATCCAATAAGGAAATCGCCTACACGCTCAACATCGGCGAGCAGACGGTCAAGACCCACGTGGGCCATATCCTGGAAAAACTGGAAATGCCCAGCCGCACTCAAGCCGCACTGTACGCGCTTCGCATCGGGCTCGTCTCTTCAAACTAACCACGCCTAAAAGCTGCCCCACACCACTTTTCACACCGACCCTCAAGCCAATGGCAGCCATGCAAGGACAAACGCTATGAGGAATCCAGCGTTCCGAACCGCGCTGTTGTATGCCGGCCTGGCCGGCGTATTCATACTGATTGACTTGACGATGGATCGCTTGGTAGACGGCGCGTTGGAGCTCAACCTGTCGCACCTGATCCTGGCCGCCATCGCGATCCTGACTTGTTATTTTCTGCTGAATCGGGAACTAGAGGCGCGCAACCGAGCAGAGGCCGTGTTGCGCCAGGCGCAGGACGAGCTGGAAACCCGAGTTCAAGCGCGCACCGTCGAGCTGGCCCGCGCCAATGCCGAGCTGCAGGCTGAAATTGCAGAGCGCAAGCAAGCCGAACAGGCGCGAGAGCAGTCGCTGGCGCAGGTTGAGGTCGCGCGGCAGCGCGCGGAGGATTTGGCGAGCGAGCTGCAACTGGCCAACAGCATGTTGCGCGCTCTGATCGAGGCCATGCCAGCCGGTGTGGTGGTCACCGATTCCGATGGTGGGATTATCCTGGCGAATCCGATTGCGAATGCCATCCTGGGCAGCGTGCTGATGGGGGCTAGTTATAACCCGAGAGAGGATGCTCTGTATCGGCTGGACGGTACCCCATTACCTCTGGAAGACATACCCCTATACCGGGCCATTCACTATGGAGAAAGTGTCGCCGGCATAGAAGCTGTGTTGCGCGACGAGAACGAGAGCAGGACTTGCGTCTGGATGGCGGCCAGCCCGATGCGTGACGCATCCGGACGCGTCATCAGCGCCGTTGCGATCGTGCAAGACATCACCGGGCGCAAGCGCATCGAACAGGCTTTGCGGGACAGTGAAGAGACGGCGCGAGCCTTGATGAATGCTTTGCCCGAGTCGGCCTTGCTGATAGACCCCCAGGGACGAGTCCTGGCGGCCAATGAGATAGCGGCTAAAAGATTGGGCACGACGGTCGAGCGCCTGGTGGGTTCCTCTCCGTTCGATGTCTTTTCATCGCAAGTGGCGAATAAAAGAAAAACCTACCTGGACCAGGTCTTGCGTACGGGCCAGCCGGCTCATTTTGAAGACGAGCGGGATGGAAGGCTGTTTGATACCCGTATTCATCCTGTCTGCGATGCAGAGGGCAAGATCATCCGGCTCGCCGTTTTTGGTCACGACATCACGGAGCGCAAACGAGTGGAGCAGGCACTGCGAGAGAGTGAAAGGCTATTTCACAAACTGGCCCGAGTATCGCCGGTGGGTATTTTTCGCACGGATGTCCACGGCGACTGCGCCTATGTGAACGAGCGTTGGCTCGAGATCGCGGGGATCACCATGGAGCAGGCGCTGGGCCAAGGCTGGACGGCAGCCATTCACCCCGAGGATCGAGATGCGGTCGCAGCAGAGTGGCACACCAGTGTCCAGGAGAAGCGTCCATTCAGATTAGAGTACCGCTTCCAGCGGCCGGATGGCCTCGTAACGTGGGTGTTGGGTCAGGCGTTGGGTGAGGCCGATGACACCGGCCAGGTCGTGGGCCATGTAGGGGCCATCACCGACATCACCGAGCGCAAACGGTCGGAGCTAGAGTTGCAACGGACCCAGGCAGAGCTGGCCAGGCGCATCCAGGAACGCGCGGCGATGGAGGAGCGACAACGTTTAGCGCGAGAGCTGCACGACTCGGTCTCACAGGCGCTCTACGGCATCTCGTTAGGCGTTCATACTGCTCTCACCTTGTTTGACAGCGACCGCGTCAAAGTAGCCGAAGCGCTGAACTATGTCCTCTCGCTCGCCCAGGCCGGCCTGATGGAGATGCGCGCGCTGATCTTTGAGCTGCGCCCCGAGTCGCTGGAAACGGAAGGGCTCGTGGTTGGGCTCAACAAGCAGACGGCCGCCTTACAGGCCCGGTACGGCATCGAGGTCGGACTGGACTTGTGCGACGAGCCAGGCGTGCCGTTTGCTATCAAACAGGCCCTGTATCGCATCGCTCAGGAGGCGCTGCAAAACGCTGTCAAGCATGCTCGCCCTGATCGGCTGGATGTGCGCTTGATCTGCAATGCAGACAGTATCCACTTGGAAATATGCGACAACGGCGTGGGCTTTGATCCGATGGCGGCCTATCCAGGTCACCTCGGCTTGCGCTCCATGCGCGAGCGGGCCACGAACGTGGGCGGCACGCTAGCGATAGCCAGTGTGCCCGGCTGCGGCACCCAGATTCATGCCAGCCTCCCGGTTTCCACAGCCCAACCTGCCTAGACATGTTATAATCAGTGTCACTCTAGGTCAAGGGGAACAAGATCATGCCGCTTCGCTTCCAGGAACAGCGCGACAAGCTCGCCGAACAGGCTCCGCAAAAATGGCTCGACAACCTCGCGCCCAAGGTGGCGCAGTTGCAAAAGGACCTCGCTCGCCGCGACCCGCGCAAGCTGGCCGAGCGCAGCGGCGCAACCTTTGACGCCCAACGGCAAACCCTTCAACTCGACTTGTGGGCCAGGTCATACACGCTGGTGTTCCCCGAGTTGATCGCGCGCGATGCCGCCGGCGCCCAAGCAAGCCTCAACCGGCAGGCGTTGTTGTTGATGTACCTGGACCAAGCGGATGGAGCGCCGCTGGCGCACAAGTGGCTGGCTTACCGTGAGCTGCCCGGCGGGATGTTTTACGCCGATGCCTTTCACGGCTACGCCGAGATGCGGCTGGCGCAGGCGTTCAACGGCGACGTGGAAAAATTCCTAGAGGCCGCCAGGCGATTAAAAGGTAACCGCCTGACCTTTGGGGACGCGTCATTCGAGTTCGTGGCCTTGCCGCGCATTTTGGTCGGCGCAGTCTACTGGACGGGCGACGAAGATTTCCCGTCGAGCGCCACGATTCTTTTTGACGCCGCCGCCAGCCACTATTTGCCGACGGACGCTGTGGGCGCGTTGGGCAGCCAGCTCGTCTCGTTTCTGCTGGGCCGCGCCGACGAGAGCGCGCAGACGCTCACGGCGCTGGCCGTTCAGCCGCCTGCCGAGTAGGACAAGTTGTCAACTTGTCCTACTCTCTTTTGACTCTCCACATCACGCCCACCGGGTAGCCCACCATCTTGGCCGCGCCGACGAGGGCGCGCAGACGCTCACGGCGCTGGCCGTTCAGCCGCCGACCAGTAGGACAAGTTGTCAACTTGTCCTACTCTCTTTTGACTCTCCACATCACGCCCACCGGGTAGCCCACCATCTTGGCCACGTCGCCCGTCACGCGGATGACGGGCACCAGCAGCGCTGCCTGAATCTTTTCCGCCGCGCGCAACTTGCCCCACATCCTCGCCAGGTGACGGTACGGCCTATAGGTATATCCCGCCGCGCCGGCCAGGAACAATGTCCACCACCACGGCGAAAGAGCAAGACCCGCCAGCAAAATCGCCGGAGCGGCGACGAGGTAGGTGATGTACCGAATCGCGTGACGGCGGAGAAACAGATCGGCCTTGCCATCGCCGCGCGCATACAGATAGTATTGCCGGAAAAATGCGCGCAAATTTGCGCGCGGGGAAAAGTGCGCAATCGCTTTGGGCGCGAACACAAACGGCCCGAACCGGTCTCGCAGCGCAAGATCAAAAACCAAGTCCTCGCAATAGTCCAGCCATTCGGGATAGCCGCCCACCGCCTGCCAGGCTTGTTTGCGAAAAGCGACCGAGCGGCTGGACGGCAAGAATTTTTCAGGCAGAATCTCGTCGGGTTGAGGCAACACGGTGGCGCCCATCGCCACTTTAAACGCCGTACGAACGTCAGGCAGAAAGAAACCTGCTACGACCCACGGCGTCGAGGCTTGAGCCGGTTTTGATGTGATCCCGCCTGCGCCTGGCGGCCCGCCGCTACGCGGCGCGCACGGGCAAGGCTCGACGTGCCCTCGCTCGAACGGCTCAACCAGTTCCTGCAGCCACTCGGGCGACAGCTCCACCCCCGCATCCGTGGACGCGATCACCTCGCCGGTTGCTTGTGCAATCGCGGCATTGCGTCCCTGGCTGATGTTCGTGCCGGGCCGGACGATGACCTTGAGCGGCAGGCGCGCGCCTTTAGCGTCAGCCCTCAGCACGCCGAGCGTGCTATCCGTTGAGCCGCCGTCGCAGATGACGACCTCATCGGGCGCGCGTGTCTGCGCCGCCAGCGAATCGAGCAGGCGGCGAATGCTCTCGCCTTCGTTTTTGACGGTGATGATCACAGAGATTTTCATCGCACTGGATTATACCCGCAGTATCTAGAACACAAAAGCCACAATCTTGTGCCGCCGACTTGTCGCTGGACCCGGTAGTTGGCCTCCAGCGACAAGTTATAGAATTACTCTGCAACAATTACGCGGTTCGCGAGATTTTGCTCGCACTTCTTCCGCGAATTACGCGAACACCTGCACTGCACCAAACGCAGTGCGGTGCAAGTGTCTGCGCTAATCTCTCTTAAATTCGCGGCCATTCGCGTTATTCGCGGACAAGAAATTTGGTTGCGGCGCGAAGCGGGCCGCGTTATGTTAGAAATATTTGTACTCGACTTACTTTACGTTTCATGGCATACTCTGCCACGCAAGGAGGAATCATGGAACCGATGGAAACCTATGCTACGGTCAAAGGTCAAGTAGTTATACCGGCTTCGGTGCGGCGCAAGCTGGCGATCAAAGAAGGAACGCGCATTCAGGTGGAGGTGAACGAGGAAACGCGCCAGATTATCCTGACGCCCATTACCCGCGAGTACATCCACAGCTTGCGTGGCAAGTACAAAGGCAAAGGCTTGCTCAAGGCGCTGATGGAAGAGAAAAAGCGAGAAAGGGAACCTTAAAAATGGCGCGCAAACCCACAGCCCTGGTTCTGGATTCGATTATCGCGTTCCAAAAATTCGCGGATTCACCCAGCATGCCCAGTCTTGCGCGGCGTCGGTGTTGTTGGCTTCAACTCTCAAGATGATTTGATTCGTCTTGCCGGCCAGCGGCGCGAGGTCGAGGTCAATCTGGAGGATGGCAGCCTGGCGCGTGGCGCCGAACGATCCCACCGTGGCGCCATCGCCACCCCGGATGATAAAGGTCACTTTTCCCTCGGCGACTCCCGCACCGTACAAGAATCCAACTCGCGTTCGGAAGCGGTCCCCCGGCTTGATCTCGCCCACGGTGTAAAGGCCCTGAATGAATCCTCCGGTCACCCGCGTGGGATGGGTCTCCAGGATCCTGTTATAAGTAATGTTGTCGTGGAGCTTTTGCCCATCTTGAAGCACGACAAAGCCTTTGTTGTCGCCTTCCGCGCCGGGATAGGTCAGCGAACCGCTCGTGCTGGTCCAGAGGGCCGCTCCGGCTTTGTCGTGAAAGTTGAACAGCTCGGTCAAAGGCGACGGCGTATCGGTCGGCTCGGGTGTGTTCGTCGGCGCGGCGGTCGGCGTGCCGGGGATGACGATGACGACGGTGAGAGCGCCATAGACGGTCCCTTCGGGCGAGCGCATCCGCCATCGCCCAACATACTTGCCCGGCGCGGCCAGCGCGATCAGATTCACCGAGATATCGGAGGTGGCGTTGGGGGCCGTGGGCGGCACGTTCACCGCCGCCGGGCCGCGCATCTGCTCGCCATCCGCAAACACCAGTTGAGTGCCGTCTTTCCATTCGCACGTCCCGGAATTCTTGACGCGCCAGGTTTTGACAAAAGCACTGCCCGGCGTCATAACCGTGCCATCTGGAATGGTCACATCGGCGACGTAGGCCATATTGAGCGTGCAGCCGCCGGACTGCACCGCCGTCGCCGCAACGGTCGGCGGCATGGGGGTGGAATCGGGCCCCGGCGGGGGCGTGGCGGTGATCAAGATGACGATGCTGGTCGGTTGACCGGTTTGCGGCGCCGGCGCGGGCGTTGTGGCGCTGCTGCACGCCAGCGTGGCCAAGACCAGGACAGACGCGATCAGACCCAGCACGCGGCGGGGGTGCAATTTCATGGCAGGCCTCCTTTGGATGTGGAGCAAGTATACCACACCGTCGCATTTCAAATGGCATGCTGTCGTAACCGCTTGCGCTGGCAACGGTTTGGAGGGGGGGGTATCCTACTTTTGAGGTATGCAACTTGTCAGGAAAATGCCACTTTAGAGGGATGCGGCTCGAAACGGCAGGTGGTATACTAGGTGGGTGGTAATCAGTAGACTCGTGCAACTTGTCGGCAAGTTGTGCGTATTAGAGTGTGATGTGAATCGAATCACAGAGCAGAAGGAGTGGATTGGTATGAAAACCAAACTGGTTCGCAGTAGCACCGACCGGATGGTCTCCGGCGTGTGCGGTGGATTGGCCGCTTACCTGGGCCTCGAAGCCATCTGGGTGCGGTTATTCTTTGTGCTGATCAGCCTGGCCAATGGCGTGGGTCTGCTGGTGTACGTGATCCTGTGGATCATCATGCCGGAAGTCGGGCGCGAGGAAGCGACGCCCGGCCAGACGATCGAGTCCAACGTCCAAGAGGTAGCCACCAAAGCGCAGGAATTTGCGCACAACGTCGGGCAAGCCGTCCAGTCCGGCCCCAATCGGCAGGCCGGCATCCTTGTCGGCGCAGCGCTCATCGTGCTGGGCGTGGTGTTTCTCCTGGATACATTTCACATTCTGGCCTGGTTCAGATTTGGCCAACTGTGGCCGCTCATCTTGATCTTGGGCGGACTGGCGCTCCTGGTCAACCGCGTAAGAGGAGCATAACTATGGAAGAGCGAAGGACCTATCGGCGGCACGGCGGCTTTGTCTGGCCGCTCATTCTCATCAGCGCCGGCGTGATTTTCTTGCTCAACAATATGGGGCGGTTGTCATGGGACGTATGGGATACGCTTTGGCGCATGTGGCCGGTGCTGCTCATCGCCATCGGGCTGGACATCCTGTTTGGCCGGCGCTCGGCCATTGGCGCGCTCATCTCGCTCGTGCTGATCGTCGCCTTGATCGGCGGAGCGGTCTGGTTTGCCGTTGTGCAAACGCCCATCATCGCCGGACAGACGCTCACGACGAATCAGATTGCGCAACCGCTGGGTGACGCGACGAGCGCCGATGTGCAGATCAGTTTTAGCGCGGGGAGTTTGCGCATCGGCGCGCTCAAGGATTCAGGCAACCTGATCGAGGGAATCCTCGGCACTGGGCCTGGTGAAACGATTACGAGCGACTATCGCGTGGACGGCAATGTGGCTCACTATCAGTTAAAGAGTCAGGGGGTGCCGTTCATGCCATTCGGGCGGCGCAAGTACGATCAGTCGTGGAATCTTGACCTGTCATCGTCCGTGCCGATGGCGCTGCGCGTGAGCACCGGCGTCGGCGAAGCTGCGCTGAATCTTTCGAGCCTGCAGGTGACGGACTTGGATGTGAACAGCGGCGTCGGCCAAACGCAGGTTCAATTACCCGCTCGCGGCCAAATGCGGGCCAAGGTGAGCGGCGGCATCGGCCAGGTCGTCGTCACCATCCCGGAAGGAATGGCGGCGCGGATTCATGGCTCGGCCGGGCTGGGCGGCTTGACTGTCTCCAGCCGCTTCATATCGCAGGGCGGCGGGCAGTACACTTCGGCCAACTATGCCACCGCGGAAGACCGCGTTGACCTGAACGTCAGCGGCGGGATCGGCCAAGTGGTCATCCGGTGAGATAAGCTGGAAAGCAAGCTTGCATAAGCGAAAAGGAGCCATCAAGATGGATCAAGCCATTCAAGACTTTGTCAACGGCAAACGCATTGCGGTTGTCGGCGTCTCGCGCGAAAAGGAC
>CAYGWJ010000002.1:0-4959 GCA_964353405.1 uncultured Anaerolineae bacterium | reverse complement strand
GGCAAAGTTGACATCGCAACGTTAGGTGTGACAAAATCTCTAGACCATGCGTTCTAAATCCAAGCTGTTTTTGCCTCTTGCCAGCCGAGATTTTGTCACACCAGCAGTTCAAATGTCGCTTTTGCTTGGAGTCTGATACTGATCGCGCAAGTCCTTTAACGCGCCGGCCCATTCAAACGTGGGCTTACCGCGCGGTCTTTTTCTCTTTGCCAGCAGAAACTCGAAAGTCTTGCACCTCTTGCTGCATCTCCGATGGAAGCGACTGGACAAGCTCCGGCAGCGTCGTGATGTGCCCGTCGTCTGCCTTGCAGGTTGTTTGCTCCAACCTTGATGTGTACTGTTCACGATAATCTCGCAACGCGGTAGCATCATCTGGCGCGCTCTCATATCCGCGTGCGCGTTTCTCCGATAGGAAACGAGCAAAATCCTTTGCCTCTGATTCGAGGTCAGGAGGCAACGCTCCAAGCAATTCTTCAAACGCGCTCATCGTGCCCTCCATCTGTGGCTCACACTCCAAAATCAAGAGTCCATAATCACTGCACTCTCACCCGCACGCGCGCTTCCGTCGTGCCGCCGTTGTGTTGGGCATATGCCACGATGCGCAGCGTATACTCGCCCGGATCGAGTCCGCCCACGTTCCACTCGGTGAGCGAGCCGTTGTCCACGGTTGACCGGTGTGGCCCCGAAACCCACTCCCATGCGCCGCTGCTGCCGCGCGCCCACGTCACCTCATAATGGTCGAGTGGGCCGGATACCGTGCCGATGACGACAACATTGCCCGAAACCGTTGTACCCTCTGCAGGCGATGCGATGTTGACCACCACTGGCCCCGTCTCCACGGGCGGCCCGGCGCTGCAATCGCCCACCGGCGCCAACGTAACGCCATGCGACTGCGCCCACTTGAGCCCATCCGGCGACCCAGCCCACACGCGTACGTTCGGGTCCGCGCCGGGATAGCCAAACAGAGCCACGCTCGTCGGCGCATCGGGGCATTGCGGGCGGTGCGGGTCAACCTCCGGGCCGAGCGGCATTTGATTTTCGGCAAAGACGTCGGTCGTTCGCTTGGAACAAAACTCGCTCGGCAATGTGCCCGTGTCCGCGCAAATCTCTCTTTCGACGATGCCGGGTGGACGCTCGAAATCCTTGACCGGCATGGATTTTGTGACCTGAACAAAAAAGTCATGCCAGATGGGCGCCGCGCCAGTGACGCCCGTTGTGCCTTTCATCTCCGAGTTGTCCGCATTGCCTACCCACACGCCGACGACGAGATCAGGCGTGTAGCCCAGCGTCCAGTTGTCTTTATAGTCGTTGGTCGTACCGGTCTTGGCCGCCACCGGCTGGAACGGCAACTCGAGTGGATTGGGGCAACCGAACGCCGGGCAGCGCGCTTTCTTGTCTGAAAGGATATTGGTGATGAGATAAGCGAGTTGCGGCGTGATGACCTGTTTGCCCGTGTCGGGCGAAGGTTGGCATGGCTGGATGCCTTTGGCATCCTGACCGGGCGGCGTGAACTGGCAGAGGACTTTGGCCTGGGCATTGGTCACTTGCGCAATGGCCACAGGTGGCATCCGCTTGCCGCCGTTGGCAAAGGTCTGATACATGCCCGCCATCTCGATCAGCGGCACTTCGCCGCCGCCGAGCGTCAAGGCCAACCAGTAATCCTTGCGGGTGAGCGTGGTGATGCCAAAAGCTTGCGCATTGTCGAGGAACGCGGGCAGGCCCACATGGTCCAGCGTCTTGACCGCCGGGATATTGTACGAGTTCGCCAGCGCGGAGCGGACGGTAACCGGGCCGTGGAACAGTCTATCATAGTTCTTGGGCGAATAGGTCTGGCCATAGGTGTTGGTGAACGTCGTGGGCACGTCCCAGATCAGCGTCGAAGTCGTCCAGTCTTGCTGGAACGCGGTCACATAGGCCAACGGCTTGATGGACGAGCCAGGCTGGCGCGGGCGAAGCGCAATGTTCACCTGGCCGTCAATATCGTTGTTGTAGAAATCCACACTGCCCAGCATGGTCAGGATTTCGCCCGTGTGCGCGTCGAGCGCCACGAGCGCGGCGTTGGTCACGTGCTTGTCCTTGAGCTTGGCGATTTGCTCGCGTGCCACCTGCTCCGCCACAGCCTGCAGCTTGAGGTCAATCGTCGTATAGATTTTGAGGCCGTCGCGGTAGAGCGCAGCAGCCCCGTATTGCTGTTCGATCAATTGCCGGACGTAGGTCACCAGGTGCGGAGCCGTTTGAAACGAGTCACTGCGCGGCGGCGCAAATTTCCACGCGGCGATCTGGTTCGCGGCAGCTTCAGCCTCGGCCTGCGTAAGGTCGCCCTGCTTGACCATCAACCGCAGCACATCCTTCTGGCGGCGCAATGCTTCGGCGCGACCGTCGGGCGTGAACGGGTCATACGTCGCGGGCGACTGCGGCAGCCCGGCAATAAATGACGCTTCGGCCAGCGCCAGGTCTTCAGCCTTCTTGCCAAAGTAGGTCTGCGAGGCCGCCTCCACGCCATATGCCAGATTGCCATAGTACGCTTCGTTCAGATACATCTCGAGAATCTGGTCGCGTGGATAGCGGCGCGTGATTTCGTACGCCAGAATGATTTCCTTGACCTTGCGCTTAAAGGTGCGGTCGGCTCGCTCGTTGGGCAAAAGCAGGTTGCGAACAAGCTGCTGCGTGATGGTGGAGCCGCCGGCTACGAACTCGCGCTCTTGCGCGGCGTACCACAGCGCACGGACCAGGCCCACCGGGTCAACGCCGGGATGGAGATAAAAGTTGGGGTCTTCGGTGTCCAGCGTGGCGAGGCGGAGGACGTCTGGAATTTGCGCAAGTGGAATCTTGGTCCGTTTGCCGCCGTTGGGATCCATCAGCTCGTAAAGCAGTGTGCCGTCACGCGCATAAATCTGACTGGAGACGAACATGTCGTCGGCGCGCTTTTGCAGTTCGTCGGGCGGAGGCAATTGCTGCGCGACGGAGATGTAGCCCAGCGCGCCGACTGCAAGCGCTACAAAGAACAAGACCACACTACCCAACGCGCCCAGGGTCAAGACTTGTGCGACGGTCGCGCCCGTGCCCCTCTTTCTCTCCCCCGGCTTGCCGGGGGAGGAGGAAGGGGGTAGTGGCGGCGGTGTGCCGCTGCTCGCCGGGCCGCCCCATCCACTCGATGTGGGCCGGGCCGGGCCGGGCGGATAGCTCGGCGTGCCGCGTGGCGGCACAGGTGTGTTACGTGGCGGCACAGGCGCGCTGCGTCGAGTTTGGTCGGAAGATCGAGTCGTTTCGTCCACGTTCACCTATAAGCCATATTGCTTTTTCACCAGTCCTGCCAAGCCCAGTTCTGCCAGCTTGGTCAGCGGAATCAGCATGGTCACGGTGACAACTCCTGGCAAACGTCCTATCTCCACCGCACCTGAGAGGGTCACCCGGTTCGAGACTTGCTCTTTGGACATCCCCACCAGGTCCGCCAGACGAGCTACTCCATTGTCGACAGCTTCATTCAGGTTCGCCCCGGAGCCGACCACCTGGAGGGGAGCGGCTTGCTCCAGAGTAGTTTGCCCGTATTTGTCTGCCAGACGCCTGGCTGCCTTCTTCTCAGCTGCCGTGTGAGGGCGAGCCAGGTGTGGCAAGTCCTCGACAGGCGGCAGCAGAATCGGGCCTGCGATGGACAGGCCCTTGAGCACATTCACCTTCAAGGTCACCGCCGCCGAGACATCGGTTGTATGACCGGCTATCTCCCCGTCACCCTGCATCGCGTGGGCGTCTCCCAAGTATATTCCACCTCCGGGCACCTTGACCGGGCAGATGAGGATGGCTCCCTCCCGCACGGAATCAATGTCCATATGACCGTCCGTGCGGCCCTCGAGCTGTTCCTTGGTTATGCCATACTCGTGAGGCGCGCCGATCAGAAACTGACCAAAGTCACCCGCGTTGTGAGAGTCGGGCATGTCCATGGCCGGGGTGGTGCCGATGTTGCCGAGGAAGGGGCGCATCCGGGTGACCACGCCGGGAATGTCGGCCGGAGCCAGAGCCAAAACGGGGTTCTGGCAGGAATTCTTGGGCAGAGCCATGAACTTGGCTGCCTTTTTAGCCAAGGTCTCTGCCACCGCCGGCTCCACGGTGACTGCCATCTGGCGCTCACGATCAAAGACAATCGTATAGCCATTGGACACACGGAAGGGGCTGACCTCGGCCCCGCACACGGCACAATGGATGGCGCCCGCGCCGACGCCCTCTACGCGGGTAGGTGGATTTTTCGTCCCACAGTTGGGACATTGGCGCGCCACAAAGGGGTCGCCCGTGAAACGACCTTCCACAGCCGACATGGCGCCGGAGGCGGTGGCTAACGAAGTCACGCGGATTTTCCGGATGCGGATGACGAGGGCGTCCCCGGGTTCCGCGCCTTCCACAGCCACCGGGGTGGTTACCTCATGGCCTCCGCGGAAGGAAGGGGTGATCATCGGCCCCCAACAGCCGGGAGCCGTCTTGGCGCGAATGGTGCCGCCGTCAGCGAGTGGGCCGAGCATAGGGAGGCTAGGCCCCACCAAGCCACCCGTAAAGGTAGCAACACGGATCGTCTTTTGCGCTTCCATGGGTTCCTCCTAGTATGAAATGTGAATGGATCCGGTCGTGTCTATATCATAAACGACTTTTGCTCCATGTTTATTCTATCACAGAATGGTTGACACAGGTGGTGGATAATTGAAGGGGAATCTACCGTAGGGGCAACCCTTGTGGTTGCCCTGCTGGACAGACGCACGGGGACAGGCACAAGGCCTGTCCCTACGTTTTGACATGTTGATCGCGCGCGCGCCACACTGCCGCGGCGTCCAGCTTTTCGCCGTCAAAGACGATGAGGCGGCTGCGCCGGTCTTTGCGCGTGTTGAGATATTCGGTCAGGTTCATCCAGCGGATGGTCTCTTCCGCATCGCGCATGACGAGGTAAACGTCCGGCGATTTGGCCCAGGCGTCCAT
>CAYGWJ010000001.1:0-6268 GCA_964353405.1 uncultured Anaerolineae bacterium | reverse complement strand
AGCGCACCACCGGTTTTGACATCTCTGTCGCCAGCGAGGTGATGGCGATCCTGGCGCTGACGACGGGCATCGAGGATATTCGCGAGCGATTGGGGCGCATCGTCATCGGCACCAGCACTCGGGGCGACGCTATCACCGCCGAAGACCTGGGCGCGGCGGGCGCGATGACGGTCTTGCTGATGGACGCGATCAAGCCCAAGCAGATGCAGACACTCCAGGTCACTCCCTCGTTCGGCCACGCCGGGCCGTTTGCCAATATCGCGCACGGCAACAGCTCTATCGTCGCCGACCAGATCGCGCTCAAGCTGGTGGGCCAGGATGGGTTCGTCGTCACCGAGTCGGGCTTTGGCGCGGACATTGGCATGGAGAAATTCCTGGACGTCAAGTGCCGCACTTCGGGCCTGATTCCGAACGTCATCGTCATCGTCTCGACGATCCGCGCGCTCAAGATGCACGGCGGCGGGCCGCGTGTTGTGGCGGGCAAGCCGCTCGATGTGGCGTACACGGAAGAGAACCTGGGGTTGCTCGAAAAGGGCGGCGCGAACCTGGCCAAGCACATTGAAAACGCCAGGCTGTTCGGCGTGCCGGTTGTCGTCGCGGTCAACTCGTTCAAGTACGACACGGCGGAAGAGATCAAGCTGGTGCAAAAGATCGCGCTGGAAGCCGGAGCCGAAGGCGCTTTCAAGTGCACGCACTGGATGCACGGCGGCAAGGGCGCGATCGAGCTGGCCGAGGCGGTGATTGAAGCGTCCAAGAAGACGAGCAATTTCGAGTTCCTCTACCCGCTCGACTGGTCCATCAAGCAAAAGATCGAGTGCATCGCCACCAGGATTTACGGCGCGGACGGCGTGGATTACATGCCGGAGGCCGAGGCCAAGATCGAGTTGTATACTCGCCTGGGCTTTGACAAGCTGCCCATCAACATGGCCAAGACTCACTTGAGCCTCACGCACGACCCGGCGATCAAGGGGCGGCCCACCGGCTGGCGCTTGCCCGTCCGCGACATCCGCGCGTCTGTCGGCGCGGGCTTTCTGTATCCGCTGTGCGGCGCGATGCGCACCATGCCCGGCCTGCCCACTCGCCCGGTGTTCTATGATGTGGATCTGGATCTCCAGACCGGCAAGGTCGTGGGGTTGTTCTAGAAAATCACGTATCACGTATCACGCATCACGAATCACGTGATTCGTGATGCGTGATACGTGAAAATGAACGGAGATAACGAATGGAAAAAGTGACATTGAATGTCCCAGGCATGTACGGCGACCATCACGTGTTGGCCGTGCGCGACATTCTGGGCAAGCTGCCCGGCGTCGAAGACATTTACGCTTCGAGCGCGTTCAAGCAGGTCGTGGTCAAGTTCGACCCGGCCAAGGCCATGCCCGCCGATTTCGAAAGCGCGCTGTCGGCGCAGGGCTACGGGCAGAACGAAGAGCAAGCGCCGGCGGTCGTGATCGAGACGCCTGCCCAACGTTGGCACGGCGGCTCGCAGTTCGTTGTGGCCTCGGGCATCGCTGACTCGGTGCGCTTTGAAGCGCCGCCGATGAACTGGGGCGCGGGCGGCCCGCGGCCTTGCCCTGGCTTTGAGTTTCGGACGTTTGCGGGTGGGCATCCTGGGGATGAGTAAGACGTGAAACGTAATACGTAATACGTGAAACGTAATCAGACGTACTCTTACGTTTTGCGCCTAGAGTTTTACATGTCGTAGAAATGGGATTTTGAGAGGAGAAGGAAAATGGCAAAAAGTAGAACGAATCAGGAACGATCCAGCGACGCGGCCTCCATTGCGATGCTTGAACGCGCGGACGCGCTCGGCATCTCGACGGCGTTTTTGCGCGCAGAGCAATTGACAGCCTGCCCCATCGGGGCGGGGCAATCCGGCACCTGCTGCAAGAACTGCTACATGGGGCCGTGCCGCATCACCAAAGACGGTCAGGTGGGCGTGTGCGGCGCGACGATGGAAACCATCAATGCGCGCAACATGGCCCGCGCGATTGCGGCGGGTTCTGCGGCGCACAGCGATCACGGGCGCGACCTGGCCTTTACACTCCTGGCAACTGCCGAGGGCAAGGCGCAGGGCTATGAGATTCGCGACGTCGCCAAGCTGTGGAACGTCGCCAAGAAATATGGCATTGCCACCGAGGGCCGCAGCAAGCAAGATGTGGCCAAGGAACTGGCGCTCAAGGGCGTCGCGATGTTCGGCCAGCAGCAAGGCGAGACGATTTACGTCCAGCACGCACCGGAAAAGCGCCAAAAAATCTGGAAAAAGTGGGGCGTCGTCCCGCGCGGTGTTGACCGCGAGGTCGTGGATGTTCTGCACCGCACCCACATGGGCGACGACCAGGAGCCGGAGCACATTTTGCTCGGCGCGGTGCGCTGCTCGCTTGCCGATGGCTGGGGCGGCTCGATGCTCGCCAGCGATTTCTCCGACATTCTCTTTGGCACACCGTCGCCCAATGTGAGCCAGGTAAACCTGGGTGTGTTGAAGAAGGACGAGGTCAACATTCTCGTTCACGGCCACGAGCCGACGCTTTCGGAAATGATTGTGGCCGCGTGCCAGGATCCGGCGATGCAAGAGTATGCGCGGAGCAAGGGCGCGAAAGGTGTGAACCTGGCGGGCATTTGCTGCACGAGCAATGAAATCCTCATTCGCCAGGGCATCCCCAGCGCCGGCAATTTCCTCAATCAGGAATTGGCGCTGATCACCGGCGCGGTGGACGAGATGATCGTGGACGTGCAGTGCATCATGCAGGCGCTCCCGGAAGTCGCCAGCCACTTTCACACCAAGATCGTCACCACCTCGCCCAAGGTCAAGATCACAGGCGCGACGCACGTCGAGTTTGACGAGCACAAGGCGCTCGATCAGGCGCGCGAGCTGGTCAAGATGGCGATTGACAATTACGCCAATCGCGGCGAGACGATGATTCCCGATCAGCAGAGCGATCTCGTGCCGGGCTTTTCGCACGAGTACATCAATTATATGCTGGGCGGCACTTTCCGTGCGTCCTTCCGCCCCCTCAACGACGCCATCATGACCGGGCGCATCCGAGGCGTGGTGGCCGACGTGGGCTGCAACAATCCGCGCACCACGCAAGATGCATCGCACAATTACCTTGTCCGCGAGTTCTTGAAGAACGATGTGCTCGTGGTCGAGACGGGCTGCGCCGCGTTGGCTTCGGCCAAGATGGGCTACCTCTTGGGCGATGCCGCGCTCGAATACGCCGGCCCCGGCCTGCGTGAGGTCTGCGAGGCGGTGGGTATTCCACCCGTGCTGCACGCGGGAAGCTGCGTGGACAATTCCCGCATCCTCACCGTGCTGACACAGATGGCTTCCGAGGGCGGGCTGGGCGATGACATCTCCGATATTCCGGCGGTCGGCATCGCGCCCGAGTGGATGACGGAAAAAGCACTCGCCATCGGCGCGTATTGCGCGGCCAGTGGCGCGTATGTCATCTTTGGGACGACCTCGCCCATCGCCAGCGATGACATTATGCAAAAGCTGATGACAGAGGGCTGGGAAGAGAAATTCGGCGGCAAGATGGAGTTTGTCGCCGACGAGGCCGAGATCGTCCGCAAGACCCTGGAGCACATTGACAAAAAGCGCGCCGCGCTCAAGCTGCCCGCCTGGGAACCGCAACGACATGGCAAGTCCGGCGACTGGCGCATGCAAGAACTGATCAGCCTGCCGCTCGAAGAGCGCCTGGAAGCGCTTTACGGCGCGCCAGTGGCGGCCTAATCGCAGGCCACATAAAAGTGTGACCTGCTCACCCGATATGTGATGGAGTAAATCTATGAGCCGATACATCGCAACATCAGCACTGCGCGGCGCGCGCGCCATCGTCGGCGAAGCCGATCAGATGCTCGGGCGTGCGCTGGCCGAAAAAGGGCCAGAGACGCCGGTGGCTTTTCCGAACACTTTTTACGGCCTGCCGGTGATCTATGGCCTCACCGGGCGCAAAGTCGAAAAACTGGGCGACCTGGTGGAGACGATGAACCAGGCCAAGGCCTTGCTGCATCCCGTGCCCGCTGCCCGGCACTGGACACCCTACCTGGGCGAGACGCTCGACGCGGGCGCGGCTACGCTGCTGGCTGAAGAAACGATCGAAGGCGTTCGTTTTGTCTATGGACAAGAGCCGCAGCAAGTGCCGGGCTTTCATCTTGCGGGGGGAACCTCGTTCACCAGCCCGGAAGTGGACAAAGAGGTCGCAGCCAACGGACATCTCAACGGTCCCATTGACGACATCCAGTTGCGCAGTTGGGGCATCCAGCTCGTGGACGGGCGTATGCCCGGCTTTGCTGCCGTCGTCGGCTGCGCCAAGAGCAACGAGGTCGCGGTCAAGATCGTGCGAGAGCTTCAGCGGCGCAATATCTTGATCTTTCTGTGCGGCAATGTCAATGGCCGCTCCATCATCCACCAGTTGCAGGAAGAAGGCGTGGAGATGGGCTATGACACGTACATCGTTCCGTTCGGCCTGGACACGATCAGCGCGGTTTACCCGCTGGGTTTTGCCGCGCGCTCCGCGCTCACCTTCGGCGGTTTAAAGCCCGGCCAGGCGCGCGAGATTCTGCTCTACAACAAGGCGCGCGTGTTCGCCTTCGTTCTGGCGCTGGGCGAAGTGGACGACCTAAAGTACGCCACCGCCGCCGGGGCCATCAACTATGGCTTCCCCGTCATCGCCGATACCGTCACCCCGCAAATCCTGCCGACGGGCGTGACGACCTATGAGCACGTCATCTCGATGCCGTTCAACGAGATCGAAGGCAAAGACGACCTGGAGCGCGCCGAGCGATTGGTGCAAAAGTGCATCGAGGTGCGCGGCGTCAAGGTGCGCGTGTCTGAAGTGCCGATCCCGGTGCCATACGGTTCCGCGTTCGAAGGCGAGGTCGTCCGCAAGCAGGATATGCGCATCGAGTTCGGCGGCAAGAAATCCCGCTGCTTTGAGTACTTGAAGATGGACGACTTTGACGCGGTGCAGGATGGCAAGATCACCGTCGTCGGCCCGGACTTTAGCTCCGCTCCCGCCCAAAGCGCGATGGACATGGGCATCGTCGTCGAAGTCGCCGGCCGCAAGATGCAAAAAGATTTAGAGCCGGTGCTCGAGCGGCAAATCCACCACTTTGTCAACGGTGCGTCGGGTATCCAGCACATCGGCCAGCGCGACATCGCCTGGATCCGCATCAGCAACAACGCATCGGACAAGGGCTTTGATCTCAAGCACTTTGGCGAAATCCTCATCGCGCGCTTCCACGGCGACTTTGGCGCGATTGTGGACAAGGTGCAGGTAACCCTCTATACCGAGCCGGCCGAAGTGGAAAAATGGCTGGAACTCGCGCGCGCGGCGTATCAGGACCGCAACGTCCGGCTGGCCGATATGACGGACGAGAGCGTGGACACGTTCTACTCGTGCACGCTGTGCCAGAGTTTTGCGCCCACGCACGTGTGCGTCGTCAGCCCGCAGCGGCTGGGTCTGTGCGGCGCGTACAACTGGCTCGACTGCAAGGCCTCATTTGAAATCAACCCCACCGGCCCGAACCAGCCGATCCAAAAGGGCCAGTTGGTTGACGCGGAAAAGGGTGTGTGGACGGGCCCGGTCGAGTTCGTGTATGACCACAGTCAGCGCAACATCCAGAACGTCTCGATGTACTCGATCATGGAAAATCCCATGACGGCCTGCGGCTGCTTTGAGTGCATCGCCATGCTCATCCCCGAAGCGAACGGCATCATGGTTGTCTCGCGCGAGGATCCCAGCATGACGCCGGCGGGCATGACGTTCTCGACGCTGGCGGGCATGGCGGGCGGCGGCTTGCAGACCCCCGGCGTCATGGGCATCGGCAAATATTTCCTCACCAGTCCCAAGTTCGTCCGCGCCGACGGCGGGTTCAAGCGCGTCGTGTGGATGTCGTCCGTTCTCAAGGAAACGATGGCGAACGAGCTGGCTACCGTGGCCGAGCGCGAAGGCGACGCCGAGTTGGTGGGCCGCATCGCCGACGAGCGCCACGCCACGACGGTGGAAGAGTTGCTGGCCTGGCTGGAGGAGCACCAGCATCCGGCGCTCACCATGCCGCCGATCTTCTAAAGGCAGAAGGGTGAGGGATGAGGGATGAATGGCAAACGCTGCTTTCCGCCGTTCGTCTCCATCTTTCATCCTTCATTTTTCCAAAATAGCCCCGGCGGCCCCGCGCGAGCAAAGAGGCCGGGGTTTTTGTCTGTCAACACATCAAGTTTAGGGTATAATAGGCTCTACCAAGATTCGACGGGCCAGTGGCGAGT